>QOQK01000016.1 GCA_003331985.1 PS1 clade bacterium
CTTCTAAAATGGACTCGCGCCCGGATATGCTACCTAAAACTGTCAGGCCAATACTTGTCAGGAAAAACACAAATGCCAGTATCGTCGTCATTTTAGTCAGCGCATTACCGACGCCGCGGCTGGAAAACATATTACCCCCGCCACCACCACCAATACCAAGCGCACCGCCCTCGGAACGCTGTAAAAGCACCAGAACGATCATGGCAAGTGTGATAATCAGATGAATGACCAAAAGGGTCGCGGACATGTTTAACTCCTGAAATTTGCTTGGATTTACCCTAAATAGGCACGAATGAAAAGAAAAATCTGAGTGTTAAAGCTTTTAAACTGACCTGAGAATAGCCGTAAAATCTTTAAATGACAGGCTAGCGCCACCAACCAGCGCACCATTAACATTTTCAAGGGCCAAAATAGTCGAAGCATTCGCAGCCGATACAGACCCCCCATAAAGAATTTTAAACTTAGCGCCCGCTTTTGGATGAAGTTTCAATAAGGTTTTGCGCAAATGAGTATGAACTTTGATAATGTCGTCAGGTTTTGGTGTACGACCCGACCCAATCGCCCAGACTGGTTCATAAGCAATCAATGTATTTTGCGGGGTCGCAGAAGAAGGTAAAGACCCGCGTAACTGACGACCCACAACCTGCAAAGTTTGACCTTTATTAAATTGCTGGCGTGTTTCGCCCAAACAGATTATTGCCTGCAACCCCTGATCAATAACTGCCTGAGCTTTTTGACGGACTTGTTTGTCGGTTTCATCATATCCTGTCCGGCGCTCGGAATGCCCGACAATCACTGCCCTGGCCCCTGCATCTTTCAGCATCGTCGCGCTGATATCCCCAGTATGCGCTCCGGATGGCTCATTATGACAGTTTTGCGCGCCAATCCTAAGTTTTGAGCCCTTAACCGCTAAACCCGCTCGGTCAATCAAAGTTGCTGGGGGGCAAATCATCACATCAGCGGCAATTTTGTGCTTATTAACGAAATCCGCAAATCGGCTGACCAATTTAATTTCTTTGCCAGAACCATTCATCTTCCAGTTTCCAATAATTGCAGGTCTTATTTTTAGAGGTCTTACCGACATAAATGCTCCCCCTCAATGTCGTTTTTGAGTTTAATTTCAAGTATCATCCTTGAGCATGTCACCTTTTTCTGTGATTCATCAACATTGAAACCAAAATTAGAAGCATGGAGCCGATATCCTTTGCTTGTTTTTACCTATCGCTAACTTTATGATGCGGCAAAATTCTGGCGTCCCAAGGAGTTATCATGCTGACACAAATCAGAAAAATATTTAGCGGAGTGCTTGGCTATTCGCTCATCGGATTGCTCGTTATTGCTTTTGCTGCATGGGGCGTTGCCGATATGTTTGACATGGTCGGACGCGGCAGTGTCGCTAAAGTCGGTAGTCAAAAAATACCGACCAATGAATATCGTTTTCGTTTGGCCCAACAAATGGATCAAATTTCACGCGAACTTAATGAACCCCTCACCATCGAGCAGGCACGAACATTTGGTGTTGACCAGCAAGTTCTTGGCCGAATGATTACCCTCGCAACTTTAAATGAAGCTACTGATGTGCTCGGTTTGGATGTAAGTGATGATTATATCAGAGGCCAGATTATTAATGACCCCAGCTTTGCAGGACCGGGAGGTGGCTTTGATGCCCCCACATTCCGTCGTCTTCTGGCTCTAAACGGACTGACAGAAAAAGTATTCGTGCGCGATAGACGCAACAACAAAACACGCGAGCAAATGCTGAGTGCTATTTCATATGCCACTGTGTTTCCAGCAAAACTGAATGAGATAATTTACACTCATTCGCTCGAAACCCGAAAAGTTGAATATATTCTCATCCAGCCTGATATGGCGGGAGTAATTGGTGATCCTTCAGAAGACGAGCTGCGCACGCTTTATCAGCAAGTGCCAAATATCTTTACCGAACCGGAACGCCGCACGGCTACAATTTTGAATCTCTCGCCAAGTAATCTCGTTGATACAATCACTGTTACGGAAGAAGAGTTGCGCGAAGAATATGACATATTGCAGGATGATTACATCAATGCTGAAACGCGCGAAGTAAACCAACTGGTTCTCTCTGATGAAAGCGAAGCCCAGAAAGCAATAGACATTCTGGCCTCAGGCAAAGAGTTTGAGGATGTTGCTAAAGCACTGAATCAAAAAATCACTGACACCGATTTAGGTGAGGTTTCGCGCGGGGACTTTATAGCGGAAGAACTTGCGGACCTTGCCTTCAGTCTGGAAGAAGGCGAAACAAGCGGTGTTATCGATGGCCCGCTTGGCAAAGTCATTATGAAGGTACGAAAAATCAATGCACAAACCTCACAATCATTCGAAGACATTAAAGAAGAAATTAGACAAAAATTAGCTCAAGAAAAAGCTGAAGATGATCTAATTGTTATTTCTGAAAATATTTATGACAGCCTGTCAGGTGGGAGTTCCCTTGAGGCCTTATCCGAGGAAAGCAATCTTGAATTACTTCGGGTCGAAAATATTTCCCGCGATGGAGCTTTAGAAAACGGTTCGGTTAACGAAGAAATTGGCAAAAACGAAAAAGTGATGAGCCGTATTTTTGAGTCCGATATGGGACAAGAAGCCAGCGCAGTTGAGCTTGAAGATGGAAGCCTGCTCTGGATCCGAGTTGATGGAATTATGCCAGAGCGTGTTAGCCCATTTGAAGATGTCCGTGAAAAAGCAACCCAACAATGGAAGTCTAAAGAACGCCGCGCTTTGCTTGAAGGTCTTGCGGAGCATATTGTCAGCGAGGGTAATAAGGGCAAAAAATTCTCCGCCCTCTCCGATGAAGTTGGCAAATCTCCAATTACATCGCCCGCAGTTAATAGACAAACCGATGATGAAACCTTTTCCAGACAAGCTGTCCGAAAACTTTTTGTCGCCGAAGAGGGGGAATTCACCTGGAGCCAGGTTGGTTTTGGTGAGAGCCTGATTGTAATGCGTGTGGCCGAAATCGCTAAGCCGGATCTCGACAATGAAATAATGCTTAATGCTTTTATGTCATCCGCCAGCCAATCGGTAAATGATGCCGTACTCACCCAGCTTATCCGAGATTTTCAAAATGAATTTGGTGTGAGTGTTGATAATCAGACATTGGAAGCGCAGTTTGGCAGCTTCCAGCAATGACGGACAAACTTTTATCATCTCTAGCGCCTACTCGTGCTGATTTTGAGAAAGCCTATAATGAAGGAAAAGCCCAGCTTATTAGTCGAAAGCTGAGCAGTGACCTTGAGACACCCGTCTCAGTTTATTTGAAGCTTTGCCAAAACGAGACTTACAGCTTTTTGATGGAGTCCGTTCAAGATGGCGAAATCAGAGGACGCTATTCCATGATTGGTTTCGCGCCTGAAGTGAGTGTCAAAGTTGTTGGCGGTAAAGCCTATCTTAATCAAGATGCATTAACCGATCCGATGGCTTACGCCCCCCTCCCGGGCAACCCCATCGAGGAACTTGGTGCACTTTTACAGCAGAACCAAATTGAAATGCCCGAAGACATGCCGTCTATGGCAGCTGGCTGGTTCGGCTATATGGCATATGACATGGTTCGTTATATGGAGGCACTGCCCTCGCAAAACCCTGACATACTTGGACTGCCGGAAAGTATTTTTATCCGCCCAACTATTGTTGTTGTCTTTGATGATGCAACTGACACAATGCAAATTGTAACGCCTATCTATCCACGCGCTGAAATGAGTGCGGACTCAGCCTATGACCTGGCAGAGCAGCGACTAGGCAATATTTTTGACCAACTTCAATCAGCTCCGCCGAAGAATGATTTTGAAAACATGTCATCTCTTCAGGAGCCGACATCTAATATGAGTCGCGCTGCCTATCTGGATATGGTTGGAAAAGTCAAAAAATACATTGTGGCTGGAGATATTTTTCAAGGGGTTGTCAGCCAGCGGTTCAGCACACCCTTCTCTTTGCCCCCATTTGAGCTTTATCGTTCCTTGCGGCGGGTCAACCCATCGCCTTATCTATTTTATCTGAAAATGGATGATTTTTCTCTGGTCGGTTCCAGCCCAGAAGTTCTGGTTGGCCTCACGGGCAAACAAGTTAATATCCGCCCAATTGCCGGTACACGAAAAATCGGTAAAAACCGCGCAGAAAACATAGCCATCGCTGATGATTTACTCGCAGATGAAAAAGAGCGTGCCGAACATTTAATGCTTCTTGATTTGGGTCGTAACGACGTTGGACGCGTGAGTAAAAAAGGCTCGGTTGAGGTTACTGAAGCATTTTCCATTTTACAGGCTTCACATGTTATTCATATCATCTCTAATGTCATCGGCACATTGTCAGAAGATTGTGACTTTATTGACGCTCTGATGGCTGGTTTTCCTGCAGGAACGGTTTCAGGCGCACCGAAAATCCGCGCCATGGAAATTATTGATGAACTAGAGCCTGAAAAAAGAGGTGTTTATGCAGGCTGTGTAGGGTATTTTTCAGCTGGTGGGGACATGGATACCTGTATCACGCTACGCACGGGGATTGTTAAGGATAACCAACTTTATGTTCAGGCCGGTGCTGGCGTCGTTTATGACTCTGTCCCGGAAATGGAATATGAAGAGACTGTCAACAAAGCTATGGCGTTATTTAGAGCAGCCGAAGCCGCGATAGAGCAAAACAAATCTGATTGATTACAAATATGATATTACTCATTGATAATTATGACAGTTTTACGTTTAATATTGTTCATTTCTTGAGTGATTTGGGCATGGATACCCAAGTTGTGCGAAATGATAAAATCGCCCCTCAGGAAGCCCTTGATATGTCGCCCGAGGCCATCGTTATTTCACCTGGTCCATGCACCCCGAATGAAGCAGGCATCTGCCTTGAGTTGATTAATGCGGCAGCAGACGCTGATCAGCCGGTCCCTGTTTTTGGCATTTGTCTGGGACATCAATCTATTGGTCAAGCTTTTGGCGGTGAAGTTATCTCTTGTCGTGAGATAAAACACGGCAAGCTCAGTAAGATTACCCATGATGCCAAAGGCTTATTTGAAGGTCTACCAAGCCCTTTAAATGTTACCCGATATCACTCGCTTGTTGTCTCACCCGACAATCTACCAGAATGCCTGGAAGTCACCGCGCAAACAGATGATGGAATTATCATGGGCATTTCTCACAAAACCCTCCCCATTCACAGTGTTCAATTTCATCCAGAAAGCATCGCAACCCAACAAGGGCATAAATTATTGGCAAACTTTCTGACTTCGGCAGGATGCACGCCTTCTGCGCCTCCTCCCGCCCATAATCTTAAGCTGGAAATTCTCACATGAGCGATATCGACACAATGAAACCGTTTATGTCCGTTTTGGCCACTGGCAAAAGCTTGACCAGACAAGAAGCTGGAGACGCTTTTAAGACCATTTTAAGCGGCGCGGCAACGCCCGGTCAAATCGGTGCTTTTTTGATGGCGCTCAGTCAGCGCGGTGAAACCCTAGATGAATTATTAGCTGGCGCCGAACTTATGCGTGAACTTGTTGTCCCCGTAGATGCTCCAGATAATGCCATAGATACATGTGGGACAGGCGGAGATGCAGGCAGCGCTGGTGGCGGAACATATAACATCTCCACAGCCGTCGCTTTTGTTCTCGCAGGATGCGGCGTTCCCGTTGCCAAACATGGCAATCGCTCTCTCAGTTCAAAGTCTGGATCATCAGAAGTATTAGAACAAATGGGCGTTAATCTAAGTTTAAGCCCTGAACGCATTAGCACCTGTATCCACGAGGCAGGTATGGGCTTTATTTTCGCCCCCGCGCACCACAGCGCCATGAAACATGTCGGCCCTGTGAGAGCAGAACTGGGCATACGTACCATTTTTAATTTGCTTGGCCCTATGTCCAATCCGGCCGCAGCAAAATATCAGCTTATGGGCGTTTTCGATGATAAATGGTTAACCCCTTTAGCAGAAACACTTAAAGGACTTGGCTCTCAAAAAGTTTGGGTCGTTCACGGCTCTGACGGGCTTGATGAAATTACCACGACTGGACCAACCTCTGTCGCGGCTCTCGAAGATGGCACAGTTCGCCGCTTTGACGTATCGCCGGAAGATGCCAAACTCCCAAGAGCAGAGCCGAAAGACTTGCGTGGAGGTACACCTGAGGAAAACGCCGACGCCATGAAAGCACTTCTTTCTGGCGAGAAATCAGCCTATCGGGACATCGTAGTATTGAACAGCGCCGCAGGGCTTATTGTTGCTGGTCAAGCAGAAGATCTGGAAAATGGCGCACGTATGGCAGAACAAGCAATCGACGGCGGTAAGGCCAAAACTGCTCTAGACAAACTCATCGAGATTTCACAACAGGGCTGATATGACAGACATCCTGCAAAAAATTTCAGATTATAAAAGGCAAGAAATTGAGATTGCAAAATCGTCAGTGCCTCTGGAAGAAATTATTACCAAGGCCAACGCCGCAAATGGCGTTAGAGGTTTTGAAGCCGCTTTACGTGCAAAGCGCAATCAAGGCAAAACAGGATTAATTGCAGAGATTAAGAAAGCCAGCCCCTCCAAAGGTCTTATTCGCGATGACTTTAACCCAGCCCTTCTAGCGAAAGCTTACGAGGAAGGCGGCGCAGCATGTCTTTCAGTGTTGACCGACACACCAAGCTTTCATGGTGCCCCTGAGTATATGGGTCAGGCACGTGATGCCTGCGCGCTCCCCGTCTTGCGTAAGGATTTCATGTTCGACACCTATCAAGTCACTGAAGCCCGCGCCTGGGGTGGAGATTGTATCCTTATTATTATGGCGGCAGTTACCGACGCAGAAGCCCAAGACTTAAAAGCCGCAGCCCAAGACTGGCAAATGGATGTCCTGTTTGAAGTGCATGATGAGGCGGAACTAACACGTGCATTAAAACTCAAACCTTCATTGCTGGGGATTAACAATCGTAATCTTAGAGATTTCTCGGTGAGCCTCAACACCACCTTGCAGCTATGCAAAATGGCGCCTGATAACTGTCTAGTCGTGAGTGAAAGCGGGATTTATACACCCGAAGATTTAAGACTGCTGGCAAATGCCGACATCACAACCGTGCTTGTTGGGGAGAGCTTAATGCGCCAGCAAGATCTCAGTGAAGCAACTAAAACACTTCTTTCTTAAAAATCGTGCTTGACAGATTCGCATGAACCAAACTAGAACATTTATGTTGATGTTTTGTTCTATTTAGTGATTATCACTTCTACTGATGTGGCACAAATTTAGCACATGTTTGACATTAACGTTTTAACACAAACGTTTTAACAAAAACGTAATGGAGCCAGCATTTAAGGAGCCCGCTATGCTAACCAATAAGCAATACGAATTATTGATGTTTATTAGTGAACGACTTAAAGAGAAAGGCGTCGCGCCTTCTTTTGATGAAATGAAAGAAGCCTTAGATTTGCGTTCCAAATCAGGCATCCACAGATTAATCACCGCTCTAGAAGAGCGTGGCTTTATCCGAAGACTTGCACATCGTGCGCGCGCGCTTGAAATTATCAAAATGCCTGACGCTGCTTCACCGAGTCTCGCAATATCAAACCATACCCCTGCTCCAATGGAAGCTGAAGCCTCCAATGACAATAACTCTGTCAGCCTATGCGTGATGGGTAGAATAGCAGCGGGTACGCCTATTGAGGCCATTCAGGAAGAAACGCATCGCATTAGTGTGCCATTAGAAATTATGCGTAGTGGTGAACATTATGCTTTGGAGGTCAATGGTGACTCTATGATTGATGCGGGTATTCTGGATGGAGACACAGCAATTATTCAACGCAGTGACTCAGCTGAAAGCGGGGACATTGTGGTTGCACTTGTTGAAGAACATGAAGCCACACTGAAAAGATTGCGCCGTAAAGGTGATATGATTGCTCTTGAAGCTGCCAACCCTGCCTACGAAACAAGGTTATTCAAATCCAATCAGGTTCGTGTCCAAGGTCGGCTTGTTGGTATTATCAGAAAATACTAAAGCCTAATTTAACCAAATTCGTTTCTTAGTTTTTAAGCCGCCTGCATAGTGGACGGGTATATCATTTCCTGTTTTGAATTCATAAAATAACGTCTCACCCGGTTTTGACATTTTCCTGTGAAACACAAAAGGACAGGTAATCGGATTTTTATTTTCAGTTGCTAAAATAACCATATCTGCCTTAGCGCATGCTTCGGCTATTGCTGAACTTTTGTATACGACAGCTAGCCGCTTATCTTTTATAGGAAGGTAACAAGCAGCTTTTACGCAAACCCTCTGTACCTCTTTAGCTTTGCGGTCATCGCCATCACTCAGTAACCAGCGGGACGGCACAAAGCTGTTTTTTGTTTTCGAGATCATCATTAATGAACCATCCAATTGACGCGCGGCCACATGACTGGCATTGCCGTTAATTATTAAATCAGGCTTCTTCCCCTGCCCCATCATAAGTGACACCACCAAAAGCACGGGCCACGCAACATGTCTCAATTTACTTTTAACCAGACACAGCCAAACTAAAGCTATACCAAACAATGGGAGTGCAAGCTTTGGCGAAGCGGCTATATACGTTACTGGGGCAGGAAACGTCAGACACCAATTGGCAGCCAATAGAGCTTGCTCAATTCCCCATTGCATAACCATGAGCGGGATTTTTTCCATACCAAACGGCATGGCAATTAAGGCAACCATTGCGGCGGGCATAATCACAACCCCAAGTATCGGCATTGCGAGGAGGTTCGCGAGCAGCCCGTAGACACCGATCAAATTAAAATGAATAATCCCGACATAGCCAGTTGTTACCCCGCAATGATACTGGTCATAAATAAAGCGATAAAATAGAGCCAAACAAGTCGAAGGTTTTTTTCGACGACCCCAATCCGACGCTTTGGCCAAGTCATTAATCTACCTCTGTCATAAACCTCATAAAAGGCAACCAATGCAACGACAGCTGAAAAAGACATTTGAAAACTTGCCTGCATCACCGATTGAGGCGCAATGAACAAGACAGCTATTGCTGCTAGCGCGACATTACGCATTGTAAGTGCTGCCCGCCCAAGAATAATGGCGAGAAACACCAATGACATCATAATGAAAGCACGTTGTGTTGCCACCATCCCACCCGATATGAACAGATAAAAAAGCCCAAAGGACCAAGCAATAACAACCCGAATTATGCGTGTGTTGTGTGATTGGACCAACGCAGGAATAAAGGCAAATAGAAGCCCCAATAAAGCATAGATTGTTCCCGCAAACATCGCCATATGCATGCCGGATATTGCCAACATATGCGCAAGACCTGTATGCCTGAGTGTTTCTCTGTCGGCAGGTTTTATCTGTCCACGCACGCCCGTAATTAATGCGGCGGCAATCCCACCTGCCGATTGTGACATGGAAGATGTGATGCGGTCTGATAGCGCCAGTCTTTTTTGTGATAACCAAAATGAAAACTGCTCTCTATAGGGTGCGGCAACTGAAGAGTTATCTAAGGTTTTACAATTAATTGATTTAAATTCCCGAATGAAACCCACAGCACCTTCTTGACGAAAATGCGCTACAAAACGTGGCTCATAGCCATCGGGCCATATTGTAAATTCACTAGGTCGGAGTTGAAGTCTAACCGACACCTCACATCCCGGTTGTGTGTTTTCTAAAAAAACTTGCTTTCCATAAACCCTGACACGGTGAGGACGGTAACGCGGATGAATTTTATCCGCTTTTAAAACCTTTAAGATAAACAGACTGCTATTAACGCGTTTTTCTTGCCATTCAATAACCGCATCAATATCGGTAGTAATCGGATATTTCAGGAAAGGGCTATCAGCACGAAAAGTCTCGAACTGTGCAAACAAAAAGCCTCCAGAAAAAATCATTAGCGATAAACCAATTTGTCGATATTTCTGATTGGGCTGGCGTACAAATAATAAAAGTCCCAATCCTAATGCGGTTAAGGGAACGAATTTAAACAGCTCACCGGAGGGCTCAAACGATAAGCTGAAATAGAGAATAATACCGATTGAGAAGAACACCGGCGTCCATAGAAAATACTGGCCTTTAAAACTTTCATGGAAAAGGGTTATCAGCATTTGAATTTTTGTTTTGATGACTGACGAACTCCTTGCTCTATGATATGAACGCAGAACTATCTAAGGTGGTGACTTTGTTTATTAAAGAGTTTCCACTATTAGAGCAGCCGTCGCCAGCAACCGAGGCGAGTATTCAGGAGAACCACAAGCAATATGACTAGCTCTGAGACAAATATCATCACCCGATTTGCCCCCTCGCCGACGGGTTATCTTCATATTGGCGGCGCCCGCACAGCGTTGTTTAGCTGGGCATTTGCACGCAAACATCAGGGAATATTTTTGCTAAGAATTGAAGATACCGACAGAGAGCGGTCTACCGATGAGGCGATTCAAGCAATTATGGATGGTATGGATTGGCTAGGCCTAACGCCTGACGCACCGCCCGTCTATCAATATCAAAACATTGAGCGTCATCGTGAAATCGTTAACCAAATGCTTAGCACAGGGCTTGCCTATAAATGCACATGCACCAAAGAAGCCCTTGATGAAATGAGAGAAAAGGCCAAGGCGGATGGGAAACCTATTCGCTATGATGGAACCTGTCGAAACAAAGAAAGCGTTGCGGATGATTTGCCTTTTACAGTTCGTTTTAAAGCCCCACTGGAAGGCGCAACCACGCTGGAAGATCTCGTTCAAGGGCATGTGAACGTCGATAACAACCAACTCGATGATCTTATTCTCCTGCGTTCAGATGGTACGCCGACTTATAATCTTTCAGTTGTTGTAGATGACCACGATATGAATATTACCCATGTTATTCGTGGTGATGATCACCTGACAAATGCTCTTCGGCAAAGTCAAATTTTTGATGCTCTGTCTTGGCCGCGCCCCGCTTATGCACATATTCCTCTTATTCACGGGCCGGACGGCGCAAAACTGTCAAAACGTCATGGTGCGCTGGGTGTTGATGCCTACAAAGAAATGGGCTTTCTGCCTGAAGCAATGCGGAATTACTTAGCAAGATTAGGCTGGAGTCATGGGGATGATGAGCTTTTTTCAACGGCTGATCTCATCAACTGGTTTGATATTGCCGCGATAGGTAAATCCCCTGCCCGCTTAGATATGGAAAAGATGCAGGCCACGAATATTCATCATATTCAACAAGGCGATGAAGATGTTTTAGCCGAAATCGCCATAGAACAACTTTCGCTTTCCACTGAGAACAAGGACAAGCTCATGTCCGCTTTGCCAATAATTAAAAAAACAGCCAAGAGCTTGGATAATCTCATAGACAATCTTCGATTTCTGTTTGTCACGCGGCCTGTCCAACTAAATGACAAGGCAATACAAAGCCTGACAGAAGAAAAGATGGCTAATGTTCGTAAAGCATTTGCCGCTCTCGAAAACCTTGAGACATGGGACGAAGAGGGCATTGCTGATTTCTTTAGTCAGTTTATGGAAGATAATGAGTTGAAATTAGGTCAATTCGGTCCTGCCATGCGGAATATGCTGACTGGAACGGGATCGCCATTGGGTGTTTATGATTTATTACGCCTACTCGGGAAAGAAGAGAGCCTGGCAAGACTGAAAGATATCCTCTCGAATTGAATAAAAAACCTGTCTACCTATGGTATTTTTGCTTCAGTTTAATTATATTGCCAACAATCCTCATCCCTAAGGAGTTCAAATGAGCGATCCCAAAGATGCGTCAGCTGCCAAGCTTGAGTCAGACGGAAATGATTACACACTTAACGTTCATGGCGGGAGCATAGGTCCCAGCGTTATTGATGTGTCTGGCCTATATGGCTCATCCGGACAGTTCACTTATGACCCAGGCTTCACCTCCACAGCGAGTTGCAAATCTTCAATTACATATATTGATGGTGAAGAAGGCATTCTTTTACATCGCGGTTATCCAATTGAGCAACTAGCCGAAAAAGGCAATTTTATTGAAACATGTTATCTGCTGATGCATGGTGAACTCCCGAATAATGATGAATTGCAAGAATTTGAACAAGCAATAACCATGCACACCATGGTTCATGAACAACTTCAGAAATTCTATTCGGGCTTCAGACGAGATGCGCACCCAATGGCGATTATGGTCGGGGTTGTTGGCGCTCTATCTGCTTTTTACCACGACAGCACGGATATCAATGATCCTGAACAGCGTAAAATTGCTAGCCGTCGCCTCATTGCTAAAATTCCAACAATCGCGGCAATGGCCTATAAATATCATATCGGGCAGCCCTTCGCATATCCGCAGAATAATCTTAGCTACGCAGCTAACTTTCTGCATATGTGCTTCTCGGTTCCAAGTGAGCAAAGAGAAGTTAGCCCTATACTCGCCCGCGCAATGGACAGAATTTTTATTCTTCATGCTGACCACGAGCAAAATGCGTCTACATCGACAGTACGACTAGCAGGTTCTTCTGGCGCCAATCCTTTCGCATGTATTGCTGCAGGTATTGCATGCTTATGGGGTCCAGCTCATGGTGGCGCCAATGAAGCAGCTCTTGATATGCTCGCTGAAATTGGATCGGTTGATCGTATTCCAGAATTTATCAAACGAGCCAAAGATAAGAATGACCCATTCCGTCTGATGGGCTTTGGGCACAGGGTTTATAAGAATTACGACCCACGCGCTCGCGTCATGCATAAAACATGTCATGAGGTACTTGGCGAGCTTGGCATTAAAGATGACCCACTACTCGATGTCGCTATGGAACTCGAACGCATTGCGCTGAGCGATGAATATTTTGTAGAGAAAAAACTCTATCCGAATATTGATTTCTATTCCGGTATTACGCTGAAAGCTATGGGCTTCCCAACTACAATGTTCACAGTCTTATTTGCCCTCGCAAGAACTGTTGGGTGGGTATCTCAATGGAATGAAATGATTGAGGATCCAAGTCAACGGATTGGCCGCCCGCGTCAGCTTTATATCGGCTCAACTCAACGCGACTACGTGCCTGTTGAAAAGCGCTAATTAACCAAGAAAATCTAATATATGTCTCGCTGTTTCAGAGCTTGGATCATCAGTTTCAGTGGTCATAATGTCTTTAAGAGTTTTAAACGCTTCAATCTGATTGGTCCGTTCTTCGCTGGCCTCATTTAATAAGGGTTGCAAAGCAGTCGATAAATTTTCAGGTGTACACCGGTGTAAAAGAAACTCCGGTATGACAGGCTTATCAAGTATGAGATTAGGCATAACAACCGAAGGGGTTCTTGCAACCCTAATAACAAAGTAGGCCATAACCCTATCAATATCATACCCTATGACAGTAGGTACGCCTGCCAAAGCTAACTCCAGAGACACAGTACCAGAAGCAGCTAGTGCTGCCGTCGCACAGCCAAAAAGACCCAGCTTGTCAGTTTCTCCCTCAATCAAAGTTATTTGAAACCCCTCAAGACTTTTCTCTTTTTTCTTAAGCGCCTGTTCAATTTTATCGCGTATATGAGGAACAGCAGGAATAAACACACGCAATTTTTGTTTATTTTCTTCAAGCAAACTGAGTGTCTCTATAAAAGGTTCACTCAGCCGATTTACCTCACCCTTACGGCTTCCGGGCAGCAAAGCCAATATTTGCTCTCCCTCGGCAATGCTAAACTTATTCTTAAACCCCTGAACATGCTTATCGGTTGGAAGATTTG
The DNA here is from genome assembly GCA_003331985.1 of PS1 clade bacterium. GTDB lineage: Bacteria > Pseudomonadota > Alphaproteobacteria > RS24 > RS24 > Micropelagius. The sequence continues at coordinate 13,667 of QOQK01000016.1, forward strand.
CGACCGCGGGATGACCTACATAACGACATTCAGATCCATCCAGATATTGATAGACACGCGGTTCAAAAGGCAACAAAGCAAGAATAAGATTATAATATGGCTTAATGGCTTTTGCCCGCCCCGGGCGCCACCCCCAAACAGTTGGCGCACCATATTTAATCATTGGCAGATCTGGTCGCACCTGCCGAATGCGCTTTGCAACACGAATTGCAAATTCCGGACTGTCGATAAAGATAACTGCATCAGTATCAGATTTAATTATAGACTCGACTGTCTCATCTATCCGGCGATAAATTAATTTCAGCCGAGGCAAAATTTGCTGTAAGCCCATAACCGAAATATCATCCATAGGAAAAACGGATTGAATACCGGCTTTTGTCATTTCAGTGCCGCCCACGCCGGAAAACACAACATCTGGAACTTGACGCTTCAAAGCAGTGATTAATCTGGCGCCCAAAAGATCACCGGATGTTTCCCCTGCGATAATTGTTAAATGAAGACCCATCAGGGTTTTAAACCTATTAGGAACATACCCAATTCGTCTGCACGCTTTACGCATGCATCAGCATCGATTAATTGAGTGGCTTCCCCTGCAAAAGCGATACCGGAAAGGCCAGCAAGTGAAGCATTTTCAATAGTTGTTAGACCAATAGTCGGCATATCAATACGACGATCTTGATTTGGCTTGGGTAGTTTGACGAGAACACCCTCGCGTTTTCTAACACTTCCTCTCATCGAAGTTGAGAGATGTGCAACCCGCTTTAACATCTCATCAGTACCCTCAGGTCCTTCAACAGCAAGAACCTGCCCACGACAAACAACACAACATTGACCAATGTCCAATTCACCTATGGTATCGGTAACAATTTGGCCTCTATTAATATCAATATCATTATTCTTTGTAGGCTTTGATTTTGTCAAAACACCTGTGGGCGCCATAATATCTTCAATAATATCATTTGCTGCGTGAATTGTAATTCCGTGTTCCTCAAATACACTGACGAGTATTCTTAAAACAGTATCATCACCAATCCCGTTTTTCCTGGCTTCTAACGCTACACGCGCATAAAATTTCATGGTTTCAAAGTCAGGTACAAAACTCAAAAGATTGGGTCGCGTTACCCCGCCGACAATCACAACTTCTGTACAGTTATTTTTTTTAATTATACGAAGGGTCTTACCAAGACGCTGAAGATGAGCTTTATGATGAATCTCAAGCATTGGATCATAAGCATTAATAATGCCAATTACACAGACTTCATAACCTTGTTTACGTGCCGCTTGGACAACCAAACCGGGCAAAGCCCCATTCCCAGCAATAACACCCAATTTTTGTGATTTGCCTGACATATTTATTCACTAATTAATTTTTAAGTTTGTCGAGGTAAACATAGACCACGCTTGTCGATAGATTTTATAAAAATCAATAAGTCCTTAACAAGTGGTGTTCCACCAAACTGATCTTCTGCTTGTTGAACTCTCTCTTCTAACAAATCCACATCAGAAGATGAAAATAATAATTTATAGGCACCGCGTAAGCTATGAATGTCTTCACGTTTAAAATTAGCACGTTTAAGCCCCACAAGGTTTAACCCTGAAAGACATGCCCTGTCACCCATAACCGTAGCGAAAGGGATAACGTTACCTGTAACCATTGCCCCCGCACCAATAAAAGAAAATTTACCAGCTTTTGAAAATTGATGAATGGCGCTAAATCCGCCAAAAATTACATTATTCTCAACTTCCACATGCCCGCCAAGTGCCGCATTATTAGCCATGACAATATTGTCACCGACAATACAATCATGGGCGACATGGGCGCCGACCATAAACAGCCCGTTATTACCCACACGAGTAATACCGCCTCCACCTTTTGTACCAAGGTTTATGGTGACATTTTCACGAATACGATTGCCATCTCCAATCTCAAGAAAGCTTTTCTCATTATCGAATTTCAAATCTTGAGGTATATGACCCAATGAGGCATAGGGGAAAATTTCATTTCCCGAACCAAGTGTTGTATGACCCGCGATACTTACATGTGAATGCAAAACAGAGTTATCACCAATTTTGACATTTGGACCAATCACACAGAAAGGGCCGATTTCCACACCATTCCCAATTTCTGCATCTTTATCAACTTCGGCTGATGGATGTATTGTACTCATTGCTGAAATGACCTTAAACAGTGAATGGGAGACATATTGCGTTAGATTCTATGCGGTGAAAACAAATTATTTCACTCGTTATTAATTGTTTTTCTCTTTTTAAGCAGTCGGCTTAATAATGCCGTTTCCTTTCGCCAATGTGAAGACGAACGCGCAGGATACCCGGCAACTTCCTCGCCTGCAGGGATGTTTTTTACCACAACAGAAGCTCCAAGAATTCTGGCACCTTTTCCAACATGAATATGCCCATTAAAAGCTACTTGCCCCCCAGACATGACATAATCCTCAATTATGGAACTTCCGGCAAAACCAACTTGCCCGGCAATCAAACAGTGACGGCCTATATGAACATTATGTGCGACATGCACCTGATTATCTAACTTTGTACCTTCTCCAATCACTGTATCAGTGAGGGTACCTCTATCTATGTCAGACCCGACGCCAATGCTCACATGGCTTTGAATAATCACTCTACCTAATTGGGGGATTTTAACATGTCCTGAAAAATCAGGCGCATACCCAAAACCATCTTGCCCAATCGAAACATTAGGGTGGATATGAACTTCATCACCAATAAGAGCGAATTGCACGACGCTATTCGCGCCAATAGTCGATCGGCGTCCGATAACACAACCCGGACCAATAACAGCATTAGCACCAATTATTGTCTCATCGCCAATCTCAGCTCCAGCCCCAATCACGGCGCCATACCCAATCTCAACATTTAAGCCAATAACTGCATCAGGATGAATTTGCTCGGTTTGAACTCCCGCAACAGGTTTTGTTTGCGCCTGAAGAGGGAAAATCTTTTGAGCTATTAATGCATAAGATTTATAAGGATTATCGACGAGTAATATAGCGGCTGGAAGGTAAGATATATCTTCCAAATCCCGTGGAGATATTAATAAAGCTCCGGCACGGGTAACCGCCATATCATCTTTATATTTAGCATCATTGTAGAAAACAATGTCGCTCTGGCTAGCATCCAACAAGGTGGAGACGCCATTAATGGAAGCATTCCCATCCCCCTGCTTGATTTCTGCATCCAGAAATCCGGCTAATTCTGTAATCGAAAAAGGCTTACCAGGGGGATAGAAACGGCTATCTACCATTTATTTTGCAGGTGCCTCAACCTTTACAGAACTCAAAACACCATCAAGACGTTTCGTGGCTGTATCTGTAATATCAACATCTGGGCTGCCGATAAGGACAGCACTACGCTCGAGAATGGCAATTGCGCCTTTCTCAGTCATAATATCTTTCAAAATCGGGCTAAGACTTTTTAGAATTTCCGCTCGTGCAGCAGCAAGACCAGCGTCAATTTTGCGAAGCTCTTGTTGAAGCTCTTGATTCTTGGCAATTTCCTCAAGCTTAAGTTCATCAGCTTTTGCTTGAAGCGCATCTGGCGCCATCATCGTTTTCTGAGAGTCTAGCTTTTGAACCTTATCAGAAAGTTCCTTTTGTGCCTTATCTCTTTGAGATTTAATCTTTTCTTGCTTCTTTTGAACCTGAGAAATCATGCTCTTCCCAGCTTTTGAGTCGGCGAAGAGTTTCTCAATATTCAAAATCAGAACATTTGACTGAGCAAAGGCTTGTTGAGGCGCACTGAATAAAAACAGTGCAAACGAAAATATTACGAATTTTTTAAGCATTAATCCCTCTCTTAAAAACGTGTTCCTGCGGTGAAACGGAAGAATTGCGCACTATCATATTCTTCTTCCGCTATAGGTCTGGCCAAATCAAAACGAACAGGGCCAAATGGCGATTTCCAGTTAAAAGTTAAACCATAACTTGCACGAAAAGCTAAGTCATCTCTTACATTAGTAGCTGCTACATCAGTTTTACCAATAACACCAAAGTCAGTAAAAATATAAGTTTTAATTCCAAAATCTTTAGGAATACCAAGTGGGACTTTGGTCTCCAAAGTTCCAACTAAATATTGTTTTGCTCCTAAAACATAGTCAGTATCTATATCTCGAGGTCCAATACCAGATCTTTTAAAACCTCTTATAATTGAACCGCCAACGAAGAAATTATCATTATACGAAATACCTTCATCTTCATAATCACCTACAATTCCTCCACTTAACTTCGCATGAAAAATCCATTCCTCAAAAAACGGTCTGTAATAATCAGCAACTACAGTAGTCTTTACATAGGTTACATCGCCTAATGGAGTGGCAATATTTTGCGAAAAGATAAAGTCCCATCCCTCAGTGGGGTCAATTACATCATCACGCTTATCAATTGTGTAACTGTAACCAAACTGAGCCTTTAATTCAGTGAAAGGTCTTAAATAAGCACCAAATTGCGGAGTATATGCATCGTTAATTAATTCATTTTCTGATAAACGAACGAAAACATTTAAACGAGCATCTTCTGCAACAGGAAAGCCTATTGACCCTCCAATACCGGTTTCAGATGTCTCAAGTGCCGCTTCAGTATCGTAATCAGAGGTTGTTCTGAACAAATCAACACTGCCAAATAAATCTCTATTAAGGAAATAAGGTTCTGCAAACCTTAAATTTAGGAAGGTTCTTTGCGAGCTAATTGAGGTTGATAAACTCAAAAGTTGACCGCGCCCAAGAAGGTTACGTTCAACAATTGAAAACTGGGTTGAGAGGTTCTCTACTGATGAATAACCAATACCAAAGGCCAGCTCACCCGTAGATTGTTCTTCAACATCAATGTCAAGAATGACTGAGTCTTCGTCATCACCAGGTGTTTCAGTGATTTCCACTTCACTAAAAAAATTCAGTGCTTTGATATTTCTTTCAGATTTATTCAGCAAGGCGCGGTTAAAAGCATCCCCTTCCCGAAGAAACATTTCGCGTCTCACAACCCGATCTTGCGTCCGAACATTATTGTTTACATTGATGCGTTCCACATAAACGCGCGGGCCTTCCTGAACGCGATATGTAATATTAACAACCAGATCCTTACGATTACGACGAACACGCGGGCGTACATCTGCAAAAGCATACCCTTTAGATCCAAGTGCCTCTGTCAAATCATCGACTGTGTCATCCACCTTCTTGGAATTATAGACTCGTCCGGTTCTGTGTCGAATAAGCTGTTCAAGCTCCTTGATATTCACATCTTTAAGGCTCGTATCGATAACAGACTCACCAAATTGATATTTATCGCCCTCTTCGACATTAAAGGTCACAAAGAATTCTTTACCGTCACGGGTCAACTCGGCGAATGAGGAAATCACACGGAAATCAGCATAACCTTTGCTGAGATAAAACCGGCGCAATAGGTCGCTATCATATGCGATACGATCGGGGTCATATTTGTCATTTGAGGAAAGAAAGCGCCACCAACGTGACTCTTGCGTGGAAATCTCTTCGCGCAACCGGTCATCATCAAATCGTTCATTACCGATGAAATTAATTGAACGAACACGCGTAGTTTCGCCCTCTTCAATCTCAAAAACAACATCTACGCGGTTTTGCGGTAACTGAATTACTTTTGGCTCGACCTTGGCTGAAAAACGACCTGAACGACGATATAGCTCAACAAACTTCTCTACATCATTCTGGATTTTGGAACGCGTATAGACCTGACGGGGGCGCAAGGAGGACTCTTCGTAGAGGTCATCATCATCCAGTTTGTCATTACCTTCAAAAATTACGCGGTTCACAATTGGGTTTTCAACCACAGTGACAATCAGCCCGCCCCGCTCTCGACGGATAGTCACATCCGCAAATAGACCTGAGGCAAACATGGACTTGAGTGATTGATCAAGCAGAACAGGATCTGCAGTCATGCCGGGTTTTAAGATCATGTAAGATCGAACTGTTTCAGCTTCGACCCGTTGGCTTCCCTCAACTTCAATAAATTGAATACGTAAATCGTCTTTGGCTTGAGCAGCACCCTCTTGAGCCGCCAATGGTTCGGCTAATAGAGTGGCCAAAAATGTAAAAGCAATCAAAGCAATGAAAGCTGAGAATTTTGAATTTGTCATAAAGTTATGGCCTCAGTTGAACAGGCTTATTTTGGAAACATCATTCCACGTTACAAAAACGAAGAGCATAATTACAAAAGCAAGGCCGGCACGCATACCATATTCCTGAACTTTTTCAGGCATAGGTTTTCCAACAACGGCTTCATATGAATAAAACAACAAGTGGCCACCATCAAGCATAGGAATCGGGAAAAGGTTTATAAGCCCTATGCTTACTGAAATAAGGGCAATCCAGTTAAAAATCGCAACCCAGCCTAACGAGGCCATCTGGCCTGATATCTGAGCAATTTTAACAGGCCCACCCAACGCATCTGCACTTTCACGACCGGAAATAATCCCCCCCAAGGACCTAAAAGTCTGCGTGATGATAAATGTTGTCTCTGAGACCCCTTTGCCAATTGCAGTAATAGGGTCGTAATAAACTTTGCTTACGCGAGTTTGGTCCGGTCTGCTCGTAATGCCGAGGCGCCCGAGGCGATACCTATTGCCAAAATTATCGACATCTTCGACCAGTTCAGGGCGCGCTACCAACTCGACTTCCATTCCGTTGCGGACAACAACAAAAACTAAGTCCCGCTCCGGATTAACGGATACTGTTCGGGCAACATCATTAAAACTCTCTACCGGCGAGCCATCAATGGAAACTATGAGATCGTTAGGAATGAATCCTGCGCGCTCAGCTGCGCTATTCTCGCTGACTGTATCTACAATTGGCAAAGAAATTTGTTTACCGACAAATGTAAAGAGACAGGCATAAATAATGATTGCCAGAATAAAATTAGCTACGGGACCAGCCGCAACGACTGCCGAGCGTTGCCATAAAGGTTTAAAGTGGAAAACATCTTTTTGATCATCTTCCGTTAGCTCTTTTAGTTTATCACTATCAGGATTACTGGCTGCGTCTTCATCACCATAAAATTTAACATAACCGCCTAAAGGCAATAGGCAAATTTTCCACGCCGTTCCTTTACTGTCCATCCATGAATACAGCGTCTGTCCAAAACCGATAGAAAAAGTCTCCACCCGCACTCCGCATCGTCTTGCGACCCAGAAATGTCCAAGTTCGTGGAAGAACACCACAATCATAATCACGAAAAGGAAAGGAACAACAACTCCAAACACTGCGTTAAAGATGATATCCAAAACGGTCTCCATTAAACGGCAACAATGAAAGCATCTATTAACATGGTTTTAGCATCCGTGTTTGTTTTTTTTACTCATTTTTTGAGGGAGATAATGTCCAAAGCCTTGCGTCTAGAGGCCTCATCAACTGCATAAACATCTGACAAAGAGGAAATATCAGCATCGGTCATTTGGTCCATAGTGTCGTGTATAAGACTAGCTATATCCGTAAAGCTGATTTCACCGTTTCTAAATGCCTCAACTGCAATTTCATTAGCTGCATTCATAACAGTCTGAGTACCCTGCCCTGCATTAAGCGCTTCATAAGCGAGTTCTAAACAAGGGTAATGCTTAAAATCAGGCGCCAAAAAACTCAATTCACCCTCGGCGGCGAGGTCAAGAGAGGCAATATTAGCCTTTAAACGCTCCGGCCACCCTAAACAGTAAGCAATAGGAATCTGCATGTCAGGGGTTCCCATATGCGCCATAACTGACCCGTCATACATAGTGATAAGGCCGTGAATAATTGATTGTGGGTGTATCAGGACTTTGAGTTTATCCGCTGGCACTGAAAATAAATGCTGGGCCTCTATAAGCTCCAAACCTTTATTCAACATTGTAGCGGAGTCTATGGAAATCTTTTCTCCCATAGACCAAACGGGGTGCTTAACCGCCATTTCAGGGGTAACTTTGGCGAGTTGGTCTATTGGCAGAGACAAAAAAGGCCCGCCGGATGCCGTCAATGTAAGATGCTTAACATCCTCAACAAATTTGCTTACTAAGAGCTGATGCAAAGCATTATGCTCAGAGTCGACAGGTAATATAGTTGTGTTGTTTTGAGCCGCAATATCCATAAAAAGAGACCCGGCTGCCACCAAACATTCTTTATTTGCTAGCATGACAATTGAACAGTTTTGCACTGCGTTTAATGTAGGTTTCAGACCAGAAAACCCTGTTATTGCGGCCATCACTCTATCCGTAGGATAAGCTGCTGCGGCTGACACACCCGCTTCGCCACAAGCAGTTTCAATATCCAAACCTGCGATAGCCGCTTTAAAGTCATTATATAAAGCTTCATCGGCAATCGCCGCGAATTGTGGTTTGAACTGATGGCAAATCTCAGCCAAACGCTTTACGTTGCTGCCGGCAGTAACTGCCGAAACACAAAAATCATCTGGATTAGCCGCAATTACCTGAAGCGTGCTATCCCCGATGGATCCGGTAGCACCTAAAATTGAAATCTTCTGTACCATTACTTTACCAGACCAGAACTGCGTCTGCGGTCAACCCTTTATCAAAGCTTCTAGCAATCAGAAGTAAGAAGACTGCAATTACTACGGCGAGCATTCCATCTAACCTGTCGAGCATACCCCCATGGCCCGGCAATATCCCACCCGAGTCCTTCATTTCATATTTTCTTTTTAAAGAGGACTCGAATAAATCACCAATTTGTGAAATTACCGCCAGAATGCCTCCAAACACGACAAGAGACAAAAGTGTTGCATTAGGAAGAAAGAAACTTACCGCAGCTCCGATAATTGCTGCGCCAATAACCCCACCTAACAGACCGGCCCAAGTTTTGTTTGGAGAAATCACGGGTGCTAATTTTGGTCCCCCAATCGTTTTCCCAAAAACATAGGCCATCACATCGGTAGCCCAGACAACCCAGAAAACAAAAAACACGAGCCATAAGCCATTATCAATGCTTCGCAGCAAAATGATGGACAAGGTTGCAGCGCCAATATAGGCAAACCCACCACTCAAAAGAGATAACTTCACACCAAGCAAAAGTGACATACCTATCGAAAAAAGAATTCCAAAGATATAAAACCCCAAACCCGATCCAAATCCATCGTGACTAGCCAAAGCGGTAAGTACGAGCAAACCGCTCAACAAGATTTTTGGAAATTTATCACCTTTGGAGAGGATATTAATCCACTCGATACCCATTATGACACAGACAATCGCGATGAAAGCTGAAAATGGAAGGCCCCCTTGCCATAAAATAAGCAAGACTACCGGAAGCGCAAGAATAGCCGTGATGAACCGAGATTTGAGGCCGCCTTTAGCCGCCCCGACAGTTTGCACAGCTTGTTGGTTCATTTGGAAGCCTTTTTAAGCGAGAATTTGGCAATAAGCCCCTTATCTTCTTTATCGTGAGATTTATTATCCTCAGAAATTCGGCCAAACCGACGCTCACGGGTGACATATTCTTTGAGAGCTATATCAAGTTCATGTTCATTGAAATCAGGCCAGTAAACATCAGTAAAGTAGAGTTCAGCATAAGCGGCTTGCCAGAGCATGAAATTACTTAACCGATATTCACCACTTGTACGGATAATTAAGTCCGGGCTGGGTAAACCTGAAGTTCTAAGATGCGCCTCAAAAGTCTCTTTGGTAATATCTGAAAGCGAGAGTTTGTTTTCACTGACATCAGCCGCAATTGATTTGGCGGCATTAACAATCTCTTCCTGAGAACCATAATTGAAAGCAATCTGAAGTGTCATTTTATCATTATCGCTTGTCACATTTTGTACGTGATCAATAAGCCTAAGCGTTGCTTTAGGAAGTTCATTGGTTTCACCGATAATTTTAATATAAATGCCTTCTTCTACAAGTTCCTTTAAATTCTCATCAAAATATCTATGCATGAGATTAAAAAGAAAATTCACTTCTGCTTTGGGTCTAAAACGATTTTCTGATGAAAAGGCAAACAATGTCAAAATTGGTAAATTACGGGTAACAGCGGCTTTCACAATTCGCTTAATAGCATCAACGCCAGCCAAGTGCCCCTCAGGCCGCGTTAACTCCCGCGTTTTAGCCCAACGCCCATTACCATCCATAATAATGGCAACATGTGGAAGAGGCTCAACCATCTCAGTAATTTCCTGTGGGGATGTCATCAATCAACCGTTTTAATGAAACTTGACTTATACCTGACGGATTTCAGCTTCTTTTTGCGAGAGCGCTTCATCAATCTTTGAAATGTAATCATCAGTTAACTTCTGCACATCGTCAGATAACGATTTTTGTTCATCTTGACTAATTTCGCCATCCTTTTCACCTTTTTTAAGTTGATCCATTCCGTCGCGTCTAACATTTCTCACTGCAACCCTGCCCTGCTCAGCATATTTACCAGCAATTTTAACAAGCTCCTCACGGCGCTCTTCGTTGAGTTCAGGTAACGGCACACGAACCATCTGTCCATCAGCCATTGGGTTCAACCCTAGCCCAGCTTCACGGATAGCTTTTTCAACAAAAGAAACCTGCCCTTTATCCCAGACCTGAACAGATAAAAGACGAGGTTCAGGCGCTGAAATCGTACCGACTTGTGACATCGGCATTTGCTGCCCATACGCATCAACCATGATAGGTTCTAGAAGTGTTGTGCTGGCACGACCAGTTCTCAAACCACCAAAATCACTTTTCAGGGTGCTTAAAGCCCCCTCCATACGTCTTTGTAAATCATCCATATCAGCAGACATTTTTATATCCCTATTTATTAAGTTTCGGAGATTATTGTGCAATTTCCATTATCTTCAAGCACTTTTAAGAATGCACCATTGGACTGAATTGAAAAAACAACGATTGGTATGTTATTTTCCCTCGAAAGGCTAACTGCAGAAGCGTCCATAACTTTCAAATCTTTAGATAACACATCCAAATAACTTAACGTATCAAAGCGAGTCGCGGTACTGTCTATTCTAGGATCAGCAGAGTAAACCCCATCCACATTCGTCCCCTTCATTAAGGCATCACAATTCATTTCAGCTGCCCTTAAAGCCGCAGCCGTATCTGTGGTGAAAAACGGATTGCCTGTACCCGCAGCAAAAATCACAACTCTACCTTTTTCCATATGGCGAATGGCGCGTCGGCGGATATATGGCTCGCAGACAGTTGTCATTGGAATCGCTGATAGGACACGGGTTTGAATGTCTTGACGCTCAAGTGCATTTTGCATAGCAAGCGCATTCATTACGGTAGCCAGCATGCCCATGTAATCTGCGCTAGAGCGATCCATACCTCCCGCAGCACCGGAGAGCCCACGGAAGATGTTACCTCCGCCAATAACAAGGCAGATTTCAACACCAGATTGGCGTGCCTGACTAATTTCAGTTGCTATTCTGTCGACAGTTCCGACATCAATTCCATATTGACCATCACCCATAAGGGCTTCACCGGAGATTTTCAGAAGAACGCGTTTAAAATCTCGTTTTTCTGTCATTTCCAGTCCTCCCAGCCGATATTTAGATTTACTTTATATGGTTATATTATGAACTGCCTACAGCGGCGGCTACTTCAGAAGCAAAATCCTCTTCGGGACCTTTGTCAATGCCTTCACCTAGCCCAAACCGGACGAAACCCGACAACTTGACCTCGCCACCGATATCAGAGGCTGCATTTTGTAGAACTTTTTCAATGGTGTTTTCGCCATCAATCACGAAAATCTGCTTTAGTAGCACAACTTCTTCGTAGAATTTACGCAGCCGTCCCTCTACCATTTTTTCGATGATCTCTTCCGGCTTGCCGCTTTCTCTGGCTTCGGTAATAAGCACTTCACGCTCACGCTCGACCTCATCTTTAGATAAATCATCTGTTGAAAGAGCTAAAGGGTTCGTCGCAGCAACATGCATGGCAATTTGTTTACCCAACGCAGCAAGCTTTTCTTTATCCCCCGGAGACTCCAGAGCCACAAGAACACCAATCTTACCCTGCCCTTCAACAACCTGACCATGCAGATAAGAAGTCACTACCCCCTGCTCGACAGAAAGACCTGCAGACCGTCTAACGGACATATTCTCACCAATCGTGCCGACCATTTCTGCGACATGATCTTGGATAGATTTACCTGCACCCGGATAATCGGCAGTGATAAGTTTATCAAAGTCACCATCAACACTCAGCGCGACTTTAGCAATATCGGAAACCATGTTCTGAAATTGGTCATTACGCGCAACAAAGTCTGTTTCAGAGTTAACTTCAACAACAGCACCTTTTTGCCCGTCCGTGACAGTTGAGACGAGTCCCTCAGCGGCTAAGCGGTCAGCTTTCTTGGCAGCTTTTGAAAGCCCTTTGGTTCTCAACCAATCAACAGCCGCTTCCAGATCACCATCAGTTTCAGATAGCGCTGTTTTGCAGTCCATCATACCTGCGCCGGTTTGCTCCCGCAATTCCTTGACCATTGAAACAGTAATATCAGCCATTTTCGCTACATTTCCTTATAGAGTTGGATAAAATATATGAATTAGTCAGTTTTTTCTTCAGCAGTAGCTTCCTCGGCAGGAGCTTTTTCAGCAGGAGCTTGTTCAGCAGGAGCTTCTTCAGCAGGAGCTTCTTCAGCAGGAGCTTCTTCAGCAGGAGCTTCCTCGGCAGGAGCTTCTTCAACAGGAGCTTCT
>QOQK01000017.1 GCA_003331985.1 PS1 clade bacterium
AAATCACAGAGTCTTTGACGGCAAATTGAACATTCATCAAACCAATAACATTCAGCGCTAAAGCCATTTCTGATGCCTGTCGTCCCAATTCTTCAATGATTTCTGGCGGGAGAGAATGTGGTGGCATGGAGCAGGCACTATCCCCAGAGTGAACGCCAGCTTCTTCAATATGTTCTAGGATACCAGCAACATAGACGTCTTTTCCATCGCACAGCACATCAACATCGACTTCAGATGCATCGCGCAAATAGCCGTCAATCAGAACCGGGCTGTCACCTGAGACTACCACGGCCTCACGAATATATCTTTCAAGCTGTTCCTCGGTATGAACGATTTCCATTGCGCGTCCACCAAGCACATAAGATGGACGAATAACGACGGGAAAGCCGATTTGCTTAACAATCTCATGTGCTTGTGTCGCGCTACGGGCAATTCCGTTGGGCGGCTGTTTGAGCGACAAGCGATCTAGCAAATCTTTAAATCTGTCTCGGTCTTCCGCTAAGTCAATTGCATCGGGAGAAGTGCCGAGTATAGGAATGTTGTTTTCTTCAAGTGCTTGAGAAAGCTTGAGAGGGGTTTGCCCGCCAAATTGAACAATTACACCTGCTAATTCGCCTTGAGATTGCTCACAATGCAGAATTTCCAGAACATCTTCTTCGGTGAGTGGCTCGAAATACAAGCGGTCAGATGTGTCATAATCGGTGGAAACTGTTTCAGGATTACAGTTAACCATGATGCTTTCAATCTCAATATCACCCATGGCATAGGCCGCATGGCAACAACAATAGTCAAACTCGATACCCTGACCAATGCGGTTAGGGCCTCCACCAAGAATTACCGCCTTAGTTCCTGAAGACGGCTCGGCTTCATTCTGATTGTCGAATGGAGATATGGTTTCGTAACTAGAATACAGATATGGAGTTTGAGCAGCAAATTCAGCCGCACAAGTGTCAATTCTTCTGAATTTTGGTCTTAAATCTAGGGCGTGTCTCGCATTACGAACGTCAATTTCGCTTGTACCGGTCAGTTCCGCAAGGCGGCAGTCTGACAACCCCAGCTTTTTAAGAGAGCGAAAATTATCTATATCCTTCGGAAGTCCGAATTTTCTGACTTTGGCTTCCATATCTATAATATTTTTAAGCCGTGCTACAAACCAAGGGTTAAAGCCGGAGAGCGTACAAATTTCTTCCTCGCTCATATCGGCACGCAAGGCATCGGCAATATGAAGGAGCCTATCGGGTGTTGGCGTTTTAAGTGCGGCGTGTAATTGATCTGTTGTCGCGTCTATGAGTTTTTCGTTTAAGCCTGTTAGACCTGTTTCAAGTGAGCGTAATGCTTTTTGCAAAGATTCCTCAAAGCACCGCCCAATTGCCATGCTTTCGCCTACCGATTTCATGGCAGTGGTAAGTACCGGCTCAGAGCCTGGAAATTTCTCAAATGCGAAGCGCGGGATTTTGGTTACGACATAATCAATAGTTGGTTCAAAGCTCGCCGGGGTAATGCCTGTAATGTCATTACTTAATTCATCAAGTGTATAGCCGACAGCAAGCTTTGCGGCGATTTTGGCAATCGGAAAACCAGTGGCCTTGGAGGCTAGCGCTGAAGAACGCGAAACTCTTGGGTTCATCTCGATAATAACTAACCGACCATCCACTGGATTAATTGCGAATTGCACATTTGAGCCACCCGTTTCAACACCGATTTCTCTTAAGACGGCAATCGAGGCATTGCGCATGATTTGATATTCTCTGTCGGTCAGTGTCAGTGCCGGAGCAACTGTAATGCTATCCCCTGTATGCACACCCATCGGGTCAACATTTTCGATAGAACAAATAATGATGCAGTTATCCGCCTTGTCGCGCACTACTTCCATCTCATATTCTTTCCAGCCGATAATGCTTTCTTCAATCAGGACTTCCGTGACGGGGGAGGCTTCGAGGCCTTGTTCAACAATTTGGACAAACTCTTCGCGGTTATAAGCAACGCCGCCGCCCGTTCCCCCCATTGTAAAAGAGGGACGTATAATAGTCGGTAAGCCAACAGCATCAATATTGTTAAGGGCCTCTTCAACTGTTTTAACTACTTTTGAGCGTGGGCTTTCCAGGCCAATTTTTTCCATTGCTTCACGGAATAAAAGTCTGTCTTCGGCTTTATTAATCGCCTCCAAATCCGCACCAATAAGTTGCACATTATGTTTTTCCAGAACGCCACGTTCAGCGAGGGCAATAGCGGTATTCAAAGCAGTCTGACCACCCATTGTCGGGAGGAGAGCATCCGGTTTTTCAATTTCTATAATACGCGTGACCATATTGGGCGTGATGGGTTCAATATAGGTAGCATCTGCTAACTCAGGATCCGTCATAATGGTGGCCGGATTGGAGTTAATAAGAATGACGCGATAGCCTTCTTCTTTGAGCGCTTTACAGGCTTGAGTGCCTGAATAATCGAATTCGCATGCTTGCCCGATAACAATCGGCCCTGCGCCTATCATAAGAATTGATTTTATGTCTGATCGTTTCGGCATTCTCAGGTTCCCATAGCCGCTACGAAACGGTCAAAAATATAATGACTATCCTGTGGCCCAGGCGAGGCCTCTGGATGATACTGCACAGAGAAAACCGGTTTATCCTTTAGTGAAATACCACAATTGGTGCCGTCAAAAAGGCTGACATGTGTCTCTACAACACTGTCGGGTAGGCTATCTCTGTTGACTGTAAAGCCATGATTCATAGATGTAATTTCAACTTTGTCAGTTGTTAAGTCTTTGACGGGGTGGTTGGCGCCATGATGACCTTGCTGCATTTTCTCGGTTTTTGCTCCTAGCGCGAGCGCGAGCATTTGGTGTCCGAGGCAGATGCCAAAGATAGGCTTGCCGCTAGCCACGAGTTTTTGTATTTCCGGCACGGCATAGCTGCCTGTAGCTGCCGGGTCACCGGGACCATTGGATAGAAATATACCATCAGGGTTATACTCTAGCACATCCTCTGCAGAACTGTTGCCGGGCAATACTGTTACGCGACAGCCGGCAGAGGAGAGGCATCGCAGAATATTTTTCTTTAAGCCATAATCAAGGGCAACCACGTGCTTTGGTGTTTCGGATGTAACAAAACCATTCCCCCAACTCCATCGGCCTTGATTATTTTCGTAGTTTGTTTGTGTAGCAACATTAATAGCTAAATCCAGACCCTCTAGACCTGAAAATTCTTTTGCTTTTGTCTGCAATGCTGCCATATCAAAATTGCCGTCCATGGCATGGGCGATAACTGCATTAAACATCCCATTTTCGCGGATATGGCTGGTCAATGACCGCGTATCAACGCCGCTTAGACCGATAAGATTGCGTGCGCTTAGCCAGTCATTAAGATTCGAAACGCTTCTATAATTTGCAGGCAGGGTTATGTCTTCGCGTATAATCAACCCAAGAGCTGCGTCTTCATTATTTGTATTGGTTATTTCAGTGTCATCGCTATTGGTGCCGACATTACCAATATGAGGGAAGGTAAAAGTTACGATCTGACCAGAATAAGATGGATCTGTGAGGATTTCTTGATAGCCGGTAATAGCGGTATTAAAGCATACCTCACCGGCAACTGCGCCAACGGCTCCAATGCCGAATCCAAAAATAGATGTGCCATCTGGGAGAACAAGAACCCCTGTGGGTTTTCGTGTTTCCCAGCCCGCCATCAGTTTGCGTTTGCAGTCAAAAACATGGGTAAAATAAGGAAAGGATAGGTAATAAAAAAGCCGGAATATATGATTTTAATTTTTATAAAAGGGGCTTTAATATTTTGCATATTATCCTCGAATTGAGTTTTACGCGGGCTCAAAATTTTGACAATTGACTGATAGAGCATCAGCAAATTGACGGGAAATTAATTAAAACAAGAGGTCGGGTCAAGGAGGAAATCTTAAAATTCATAAGTAATAGAAAACAAATGTGAATTAAAAATTTCTGATGTACCCAAAGCATGTTTTTAACTGATAATTAATCCGTATCTGCAACTATTTGACACGATTCTCTCCTGCAGTTCATAAGGCGTCGAGCGATTTGATGAAAAAGCCTGAGGATAATCGTTGCATGAATACAAGCTTTGAAGTATTTTTCGCCAGCCTACAGCCTAGCTATAAAAAAGTGGTTCATAAGTAGGTTTTAAAAACTATTAAGGTGTTTTATGCGTGATCAAATCAATGAAGCTTTGAAAGAGGCCGTAAAGGCCAAAAACAGCAGGAAAAGCTCAACGCTTCGCCTTATCAATGCTGCTATTAAAGACAGAGATATTGCCGCGCGGAGCAGTGATAATACTGAAGGTGTCTCGGATGACGAGATACTCGAAATCCTCTCCAAAATGGTTAAGCAACGGGTTGAGTCGGCAGAGACATATAAGCAAGCTAATCGGCAGGAACTTGTAGATCAAGAGCTTGAAGAGATCGAAATCATTAAGGGGTTCTTGCCTCGACAACTTGATGAAGATGAATCACGTGCCGCCGTTGAAAGTGTTATCAAAGAAACTGAAGCTAGCGGTTTAAAAGATATGGGCCGCGTAATGGGTGAGTTAAAAGCGCGTTACACCGGTCAGATGGATTTTGGCAAGGTTAGTAGCATTGTCAAAGATCTGCTTGGCTAGAGAGTTTTCCCCAGTTCTTATGCGGGAGATCCATTTCAACAAGAATTTACTACTGACGCGTCAGGTCTCTGACAGTAAGGTAGACTGATGGCCTATCCGAGAAGCTTCATTGAGGAAATCAAAAATCGTGTTTCCGTCTCGGATATTGTCGGGCAGAAGGTTAAGCTTACCAAGCGTGGCCGAGAGTTTGTCGGACTTAGCCCTTTTAAAAATGAACGTACGCCATCTTTCACAGTGAATGATGAAAAGCAATTTTATCATTGTTTTTCAACAGGTAAGCATGGAACCGTATTTGACTTTCTGATGGAGACAGAGGGCTTGGGCTTTCCTGAAGCGGTAGAACGCCTTGCAGCGCGGGCAGGTATACAAGTCCCTGCGCAAGACCCACGCATGGTGGAAAAGGAAGAAAAGAATGCCTCTCTCATTGATATTTGTGAAATGGCTTCGGTTTACTTCAAGACGCGTCTTGGCGGTGCGGCGGGTCGTGGGGCATTTGATTATCTTATCAAAAGAGGTTTGGAAGACACGCTTATCCAATCATTTGGACTAGGTTATGCGCCGGGAGATCGTGTAGGCCTGGTTAAGCACCTCAGAGATCAGGGTGTTTCCGATAAAGATATTATAGAAGCAGGATTAGCTCTACAGCCGGAGGGTCGAAGCGACCTAATTGACCGATTCCGTAATCGGGTGATATTTCCAATAACAGACTCGCGGGATCGGGTCATTGCCTTTGGCGGTCGGGCGCTTGAAGCCTCAGTTCCTGCCAAATACCTCAATTCCCCTGAGACGCCGCTGTTCCATAAAGGACGAACTTTATACAACTTCGCGAAGGCGCGTCAGTCAGCTTTTGACACCAAAACACTTCTTGTTGTTGAAGGTTATATGGATGTCATCGGTCTCGCGCGAGGGGGATTTAATAATGCCGTTGCGTCGCTTGGTACAGCGGTGACGGAGGAGCAAATATCCTTGCTTTGGCGACTGGTTCAAGAACCTGTTCTGTGTCTTGATGGTGATGAGGCGGGTTTACGTGCTGCTTATCGGGTCATTGATCGTGCTTTACCGCTTTTAAAACCCGGATATTCTCTGCGTTTCGCTGTTTTGCCACAAGGTAAAGACCCTGATGACTTGGTCAGGGAAGGGGGAGCCGAGGCTTTTAATAATGTACTCGAACGCGCCAATAGTCTCATTGATATGCTTTGGGAGCGTGAACTTGCTTATGCACCCTACGATACCCCTGAAAGACGGGCGGCTTTCTCTGACAGGTTGAGAAAAGCTGTGAGGCAAATTGAGCATATTGACGTTCGAAAATTCTATGGTGAAGAGATAAAAAAACGTCTAGATGCGCTCTTTGCCCCCGCCAATCGTGGCCCTCAAGCCAATGGAGGACAATCTTACGGTTCAAATTATGGGGGTGGTTATTCCCGGCAAAGAGGCGGTGGTAAATATTATAAATTTAAATCCGGGGCTTCCGCCGAGGCTCGGCGTTCAGCATTGGCAAGTGGTGCGGTAATGCTCCCTCCACGTGAAGCGATGATTATGCTGGCTTTTATAAGACATTCAAGCCAGCTTTCCGGGCATTTAAGTCAGTTAGAAAAGCTTGATTTCGTTACGGATGACTTAAAAAATCTTCGTGACGCAATTGTAGATGCAATTTCTCACAATGCACCCCTTGACAGTGGCGGTCTTAAGGGGCATTTGATAAGTATAGGATATGAAAATCTCATGACGCGGCTGGAGCAATTACCCGATGCGCGTATGTTAATTTTTGTCCGCCCCGAAAGTGATCCTGAAGACGTTGTTTCCGGCTGGCTTGACGCGGTTGAATTGCAGCATAGGTTAATAACATTAACCGCTGAAAAACGCGAAGCTGAGACGGATCTGGCCGCCGATACAACTCAGGAAAACTTTGAACGCTTAATGGCTATTGAAAATGAAATAAGTACCTTAGAAAGCAAAACACTAAACTAGGGTAGGGAAATGTGTGGGGAAACGATATAAATGATCGCTAAAGCTAAGAAAAAATCAGAAGAAGTCGAGACAAAAGACTCCTCTGACAGCCCGTTAATTGACTCTGATGTTGCTGTTCGCAAAATGATTAAGTCCGCAACCCAGCGAGGCTTTATTACTGCAAGTGAACGAGATAAAGTGCTGACACTGGATAAATTTACCTCTGAGCAAATTGAGGACATCCTGTCTCAACTTTCAGAACTGGGCATAAACGTTATTGAAAATGATGATGACCATGAAGATGAGGAAGAAGACTCTGAATCTGAAAGTCTAACCGAAAGTCAAACAACAGCAGTTGTGAAGTCTGCAAAAACTGGTACCGGCGGTGACCGCACAGATGACCCGGTTCGTATGTATTTGCGCGAAATGGGTTCGGTTGAACTTTTATCCCGTGAAGGTGAAATTGCAATTGCCAAGCGGATAGAAGCCGGGCGCGAAACAATGATTGCCGGTCTTTGCGAAAGTCCACTTACGTTCCAAGCGATTATTATTTGGCGTGATGAGTTGAATGACGGCAAGGTTCTTCTGCGTGATATCATTGATCTTGATGCTACTTTTGCAGGGCCGGATGCCAAGAAAATTGACCGCAGTGCCGAGGGGGCTGCACCGCCGCCATCAGGCGCGCCGACTGGTGAGGCCGAGGGTGTCCCAAGTGAAGACGAGTCTGACGATGAGAGCAATCTTTCCATCTCTGCAATGGAAAATGAGCTTAAGCCACAGGTGCTTGAAACATTTGATGCGATTGCAAGTATTTACCAAAAATTGCGCCGTATTCAGGATCGCAAGGTTGAGCTGAAATCAGGTAACAAAGAACTCACAACTGCACAATTAAAGAAACTTGAAGAAATGACTTACGAGGTCATTCAGCATGTGAAAGTGCTTTCATTAAATAACAGTCGGATTGAGGCGCTTGTCGAACAACTTTACATGATTAACAAGCGGCTTTTGACGCTTGAAAATCAAGTTTGGCGCATGGCAGATAAATCCGGTGTCGACCGGGAAGAGTTCCTGAAACATTATCAAGGTAATGAATATGAAACTGGCTGGACACGACGAGTATCCAGGCTGACCGGTAAAGGTTGGAAGAATTTTATCGGTGATAACCGTGTTGAAGTAAATGCCTTCCGTGATGAGATTCAGCAACTCGCTGGCGAGACGGGACTTGATATCGCTGATTTCCGTCGGATTGTTCGCAAAGTACAAAAAGGGGAACGCGAAGCCCGCATTGCTAAAAAAGAAATGGTTGAGGCAAATTTACGTCTTGTTATTTCAATTGCCAAAAAATACACCAATCGAGGCCTGCAATTCCTGGATCTTATTCAGGAAGGTAATATCGGTCTGATGAAAGCCGTAGATAAATTTGAATATCGTCGTGGTTACAAGTTTTCAACTTACGCAACATGGTGGATTCGTCAGGCGATAACCCGTTCTATTGCAGATCAGGCGAGAACAATCAGAATTCCGGTTCATATGATTGAAACCATTAATAAAATTGTTCGGACATCGCGTCAGATGCTGCATGAGATAGGCCGTGAGCCTACACCTGAGGAATTATCTGACAAATTGTCTATGCCATTGGAAAAGGTTCGTAAGGTTCTTAAAATTGCCAAAGAACCGATCAGTCTTGAAACACCCATTGGTGATGAAGATGACAGCCACCTTGGTGATTTCATCGAAGATAAAAATGCCATATTGCCGATTGATGCTGCAATTCAAAATAATCTCCGGGAAACAACAACACGCGTTCTTGCTTCTTTAACCCCGCGTGAGGAGCGTGTTCTTCGGATGCGTTTTGGAATCGGAATGAATACTGACCATACGCTGGAGGAAGTTGGACAACAATTCTCTGTAACACGTGAACGTATTCGCCAGATTGAAGCTAAGGCATTGCGAAAACTTAAGCACCCTTCACGTTCCAGAAAATTGCGGAGTTTTCTCGATAGTTAGGGCTAGTGTTGCCTTGACAATTTGGCACAATCGGCGCAAAAGTGCCTCCAACTTTACTGATATTTAGGTGCTGGCAAATGCTGCTTACACTCATGAAATCTAAAATACACCGTGCGCGGGTCACCCAGTGCGACATGCACTATGAAGGGTCTATCACGATTGATCGCGACTGGCTGGATGAGGTGGGTATTCTTCCCTATGAACAGGTTGATGTTCTGAATATCAATACCGGTGCGCGGTTTACTACTTATGCTATCGAAGCTCCCCGTGGGTCAAAGACCATAGGTATTAATGGAGCTGCTGCAAGGTTAGTGCAACCGGATGATTTGGTAATTATTATTTCTTACATCCAGATAGATCCTGAAGCTGCAAAAAGTCATGACCCGAAAGTTTTGACACTTACGCCGCGCTAGTTTTTTCTGTTTCAAAATGTTAGAATTTCCTCGGAGGGCCTGTAGCTCAGTTGGTTAGAGCGAACCGCTCATAACGGTTTGGTCGCAGGTTCGAGTCCTGCCGGGCCCACCATTCTCCTGAAATTGTGTGAGTAGGTAAAAGCGTGAAAGTTTCAAAGTTTACAATTTTTAATGTGCCATTACTAATCCCTTTTTTAAGCAGATTCAGCCGTTTTTCTGGTGCATTGTTGGGTTGGAGTGTTGAAGGAGAGTTTCCCAATTATCCAAAAATGATGCTCGCTGCGGCACCACATACTAGTAATTGGGATTTCTTGATGTTTCTTTATGCAATTCTGAGTAAGCGTGTTCAGCCCAACGTCATGGGAAAACATACTCTTTTTTGGTGGCCATTGAGTGCGATTATGAGTTTCCTCGGAGTTGTTCCGATTGATCGAACACAAAAGGGCGGTGTGGTTGAGCAGGGGATTGAGTATTTCAACTCTGTCGATAAAACTATTATCTTAGTTACGCCAGAGGGAACTCGCTCCTATCGCAAAGATTGGAAATCAGGCTTCTATCATATTGCTTGGGGAGCGAAAGTGCCGCTTATTTTATGTAAAGTTAACTTTCATACCCGCACCATTTTTATTGGTGAAGAATTTAATATGACCGGTGATTACGACAAAGATATTGTCGGTATTAAAGAATATTATAAAGACTGCGTTCCCCTAAAACCTGAAAATTTTGGTATTTAGTTCTTTTAAATAGGCTACTCATAAGCCAAGCTTACCGCACAAATAAATATAACCTTGGAGGGTAATATGGAAATCAGTACAGCACTTCTTCAACCTGTCATTGTTCTTGGCCTTTGGTCTGTTGTGATGATGGTCGTCACGATTTTTGCGCGCGTTAGGTATATGTCCAATCTTGATATCGCACCGGAAGCTGCCAAGCATACAGCTGATGTTGCTTCAAAATTACCAAGCAATATTCGTCAAATTGGAGATAATTATAACCACCTGCATGAACAGCCTACGGCTTTTTACGCGGTTGCTATCGCAATAGCTCTCTCCGGTCACGGTGATGGGATTCAGATACAGTTGGCTTGGGCTTATGTTATTTTAAGGATAATTCACAGTCTCATTCAATCGATCTATAACAATGTCATGCATAGATTCATCACCTTCTTTGTTTCGGGTATCCTTATCGGTGCAATGGCAATAATTGAAATTCTAAACTGGATCTAAAATGGCTTCTTACCAATATGTCTATGTAATGGATCAACTGTCCAAAACCTATCCCGGTGGGAAACAGGTTTTAAAAGACATTAGGCTCTCATTCTTTCCTGGAGCTAAAATCGGTGTTGTCGGGGTCAATGGCTCAGGTAAATCGACCTTGTTAAAAATCATGGCAGGTCTGGACGCTGAATATTCAGGTGAAGCATGGTCTGCTGAAGGAGCCAAGGTGGGGTATCTTGAGCAAGAGCCCCAGTTGAACCCATCCAAAGACGTCTTGGGTAATGTCATGGAAGGTGTAGCTGGAAAGCAGGCGAAGGTCGAGCGCTACAACGAACTTGCTATGAATTATTCGGACGAGACAGCCGATGAAATGGCATCCTTACAGGATGAGTTGGACAGCCAAAACCTTTGGGATTTAGACAGTCAGGTTGAGCAAGCCATGGATGCGTTGCGTTGCCCTCCATCTGATGCTGCAGTCGACAATCTCTCCGGTGGCGAGAAGCGTCGAGTTGCACTGTGTAAGCTTTTGCTTTCAAAGCCGGATATGCTTTTGCTTGATGAGCCGACTAACCATCTCGACGCTGAGACTGTTGCTTGGCTCCAGCATTATCTTTCAGATTACGCTGGGACGGTGGTTCTAGTAACGCATGATAGATATTTTCTGGATCAGGTCACCGGTTGGATCCTGGAATTGGATCGAGGTTCAGGCTTTCCTTATGAAGGTAATTATTCCTCTTGGCTTGAACAGAAACATAAAAGACTTGAACAAGAAGCCAGAGAAGATGTCAGTCGTCAAAGAACACTGTCCAGAGAGCTTGAATGGATTCAGGCTTCACCAAAAGCGCGACAAGCCAAGAGCAAGGCTAGAATTTCTGCCTATGATGATATGGTAAATCAAAAAGAACGCGAGGAAGTTGGGCGCGCACAAATTTCCATTCCTGCCGGCCCACGCCTTGGGGGGGTTGTGATTGAAGCTGATAACCTAACGAAAGGTTTTGAAGATAAGTTGTTGATAGATGATTTGTCATTCCAGCTTCCTCCAGGGGGCATTGTTGGCGTTATCGGTCCGAACGGCGCCGGTAAGACGACTTTATTTAAAATGCTTACAGGTGTTGAAAATCCTGATGATGGGAATCTTAAAGTCGGTGAAACAGTTATTATGGGCTATGTCGACCAGAGTCGCGATAATCTCGAGGATAGCAAAACAGTCTGGGAAGAAATCTCAGATGGCAACGATATTATCGAATTGGGTAATGGCGAAGTAAATTCCCGCGCTTATGTCGGGGCGTTTAACTTTCGTGGCGGCGACCAGCAAAAGAAGGTTGGCCTGTTATCAGGTGGTGAGAGAAACCGTGTGCATTTGGCAAAGATGCTTCGTTCGGGTGCTAACCTTCTCTTGCTCGATGAGCCGACCAATGATCTTGATGTTGAAACTTTACGTGCGCTTGAGGAGGGGCTGGAAGACTTCCCTGGATGTGCGGTTATTATTTCTCACGACCGCTGGTTTTTAGACAGACTTGCCACGCATATTTTAGCTTTTGAGGGTGATAGCCATGTGGAGTGGTTTGAAGGTAGCTATTCAGATTATGAAGTTGATAGAAAAGCCCGTCTTGGCACGGATGCTGAAGTACCCAAGCGTATTAAATACAAACAGTTTAGTCGCTAGTTACAGTTGACCCTGCCGAAATTTGTTGACGCAGGTTATCCAGCAAGACATTAAAATCTTCATTATTGTTTTTGAGGATGGATAAGAATGTCTCGCGTTGCTCTAGTGCCATCCAGATGCCCAGAACACGTAAATCAAAAAGTGTAATCCTGCCATCCTTTTCCTGGCGCAACCGCCATACAATCGCAATCGGATCACTCCCATCATTGAAACGTAATTCAGTTTCAACGAGATAGTCTTTTTTCTTCTTTTCACTGCCGAGTACAACAATTTTTTGGTCTTCATAACTACCCAGTCTGTTGGCATAAACTTTAGTAATCATGGTTTCAAAAAGGGATTGAAACTCTTGAAGTTCTGTAGGTGAAAGTTGGTGCCGATATTTGCCAAGCGTAAAAGCCGCAATCCGCTTTAGATTGGCTTTATTGTTAAGTAATACTCTGAATTCATCTTCTTTTTCTTGAGCAGTCGTTAAGTTAAGAATTTCGATTACTTGATTGGAAACATCCATAACAAAAGCTTCAGCTTCAGGGGATTTTTCGGCAACTACCGGTGTTAGGGACAGGAAAAATACCGAACATAAAATTATAATTCTATTGAACATGATGGTTACCTGAAAATTAAATAGATTTAAAAATCGTCGAGATCGTCAATTTCTGGAAGGGCGTCAATATCCGTTGTCCCATTTTTTATCTCTGACTCTCTATTTTGTATATATAGACTTCTAACAGTCGCGTAATAGTCGACCGATGTGTTTTCCAATTCTTCAAGCAACTCTAAAGCATTTTCGCGAGCATGAATGCCTGAAATGAGAGTAACTCCGAGTCTGATATCATCCTCATCGTCATTGCTCCCTGCCCAGTAAACTGGATTGATAACAGCGTCACCTGCACGACCAAGCAAGTCACGTGGATTGCCAGGACCCAGAATTGGTAAAAATATGTAAGGCCCTGAGCCAACGCCATAAACACCAAGTGTTTGACCAAAATCTTCCCTAGAATGTTTTATGCCTAAACCTGTAGCCACATCAAATATACCCGCAAGTCCAACTGTGGAATTTATAGAAAACCTTAATAAAGTACTTCCTGCAGAGCTTGCCTCTCCTTGCATTGTTTCGTTGAAAAATGTGACGGGCAAGGAAAGATTCGACAGTACATTCCCAACACCCATTTTGATGGGTTGGGGAAGAACGCTATAGACCTGCGCTGTCGGTTTTAAAACAACTTTATCCAGCCCTTGATTCACTGCAAACATCGACCTGTTAAAAGACTCAAACGGATCAGACTGATCAGCACTCGTACTGGCACATCCAGTAAGTAAGAAAATAAAAGCTAGCATGTGGAAGATTTTTGCACTCATAGAATTACCAATATAGAATCTAAACCTGTGGTCAATATACATAAAAAATTAATGACAAGAAAGCTGGACAAAAATAATTTTTAAATATAAACATATCTTTATATGATTAGTTGTTTCAAAAATCTCATATATAAGGTTCGGTTATGGAAAATTTACTGGCAGCACTTAAAGCTGCAGGAGAAGAAACCCGTCTTAGGCTTCTAGCAGTGCTTAAATATGGGGAATTGACGGTAACTGAGCTGACTCACATTCTGGGGCAAAGCCAACCGAGGGTAAGTCGTCATTTAAAACTTCTTACCGAAGCAGGTCTTGTCATGCGGTATCCTGAAGGAAGCTGGGTGTTTTATCGCCTGTCAGATCAGGGACGTTCAGCAGAGATGGTTTCTGCAGTTGTTTCCATGTTGCCGAATGAAAATTTAATTTTGCAAAGAGATTATGATCGATTTCTTCAGGTTCAAACTAATCGTTATGAAAAGGCACAAGATTATTTTTCATCTAACGCGGAGAATTGGGAAACTCTTAGAAATCTGCATATTGCCGACAGTCAAATCGAGTCCAAAATGCTCAAAATACTCGGCGATAGAAAAATAAATGAGTTCGTTGATTTTGGCACCGGAGCAGGACGCATGCTGGAACTTTTCGGTCCACGTTCAAAAAAGGCTGTTGGTTTTGATTTAAACGCCGAGATGCTGGCTCTTGCGCGGACGCGGTTAGAAGAATTATCTCTCTCAAATTGTCAGGTTCGTCTGGGAGATGTTACTTTACTTCCTTTAAAAAGCGATTCAGCTGATCTTATTATCATTCATCAGCTTCTACACTTTTTGGATGACCCTGCTGCGGCAATTTCAGAAGCCTCCAGGATTCTTGCACCTAATGGTTTGCTCTTGGTTGTTGATTTTGCGCCTCATGAAATGGAAACCCTGCGAGAGCATCACGCACATAGGCGTCTGGGTTTTTCCAAGGATGAAATATTCAAAGTTTTTGATGACGTTAATATTACTTCACCCAATTTTGTTCATTTAGATAGGCGTGGAACTGAATCCAACATCTCTGAAAGCCTTCGGGTTACTATTTGGTCTGGAGTCAAAAGTAATGTCGCAGTTTTAAACCCCAGTAACCGGAACACATTACAAAATAAACAATAGAAAAGAAGCACATGACCTCTATATCGTTAGAATTTTTCCCACCCAAATCTGCTGAGACTGAAGCCAAGCTTTGGGATGTTATCAATGAACTCGCAGTCATCAGACCTGATTTTGTGTCAATTACATATGGTGCAGGAGGGTCGACACGGAATCGGACGCACAAATGCGTAAAGCACCTTGTGACAAAAACAGATTTGAAGCCGGCGGCGCATCTTACCTGTGTTGCAGCATCCAAATCTGAGGTAGATGAGGTGATTGAAGATTACGCTGTAGCGGGTGTTAAGCACATTGTTGCTCTACGGGGTGATATGCCAGATATGGAAGCTTTCAGCCCGCACCCCGATGGTTATAGGGGGTCTGTTGAGTTGGTCGATGCTCTTTCCCGGCGCGGCGGATTTGACGTAACGGTAAGCGCTTATCCTGAAAAACACCCCGAGTCAGGAGATATGCAAACAGATATTGACCTTCTGAAAGCAAAAATTGATGCGGGGGCAACCCGCGCCATTACGCAGTTTGTTTTTGACACTGAGCACCATTACCGCTTCCGCGATGTCCTTGCTGACAACCAGATTAACATTCCGGTAATCCCTGGTATTATGCCAACGACCAAC
The DNA here is from genome assembly GCA_003331985.1 of PS1 clade bacterium. GTDB lineage: Bacteria > Pseudomonadota > Alphaproteobacteria > RS24 > RS24 > Micropelagius. Next base: position 14,988 of record QOQK01000017.1, read on the forward strand.
TTTAAAGGTGTTCTGCGGATGTCGGAAGCCTGTGGTGCTTCAGTGCCGGACTGGATGAAAAGCAAATTTGAGGGGCTGGATGATGATTTGGAAAGCCGTCGCGCACTCGCCATTGAAGTTGCGACTGAGCAATGCCGAGATTTAATTAAAAGTGGTTTTGAAAATTTACATTTTTACACGCTCAATCAGGCAACTGTCACACAGGCAGTTTGTAACGCCCTAAGTTTAGAAAACGTGGGAGTTCAATAATGAGTTGGGATCGTGAAAAAAGAATAGCTGAACTACCGCGAATAACGGAACAGCGTATTCTGACGCTTGATGGAGCTATGGGTACGATGATTCAGCGCCATAAGCCGAACGAGGCAATGTATCGTGGCGGCCGCTTTTCTGAATTTAATATGGATCTCCAGGGTAATAACGATCTTTTGTCTCTAACCCAGCCGGACATGATACGTGAGATACATGAAGTATATTTAGACTCCGGTTCCGACATTATTGAGACAAACACTTTCTCTTCAACAAGAATTGCCCAAGCTGATTATGCTCTGGAAAATTATGCTTATGAAATGAACTTTGAAGGGGCAAAACTCGCCCGCCAAGCATGTGACAAGTTTGAAGCAGCTGACCCGTCGAAACCGCGTTATGTTGCAGGGGCCATAGGACCAACTAACAGAACGGCGTCTATATCGCCTGATGTAAATGATCCCGGTATGCGGAACATATATTATGATGAATTGGTTGAAAATTATGTCGAGGCTACTCGTGGATTAATTGAAGGTGGCTCTGACATCATTCTTGTTGAGACCGTTTTTGATACACTAAATGCCAAGGCGGCTCTTTACGCTGTTCAATTAGCTTTTGAAGAAACGGGTATTGAATTACCTTTGATGGTGTCAGGTACGATTACGGACCGTTCCGGTAGAACTTTGTCAGGACAGACGACGGAAGCCTTTTGGAATTCAATCAAACACTGCAGACCATTTGCCGTTGGGCTTAACTGCGCTTTGGGTGCGGAAGAGATGCGTCCATATGTTGCGGAATTTTCACGTATCGCGGATACAAATATTTGTATTTATCCAAATGCCGGATTGCCAAATGAATTTGGTGAATATGATCAGCTTGCTGAAGAAATGGCAGCAATAGTTGGAGAATTTGCCGCGTCGGGCCTTGTGAATATTTTGGGTGGCTGTTGTGGCACAACACCAGACCATATCTCTGCGATTTCCGCTGCAGCCGCACAAAATAATCCGCGAGCTATACCTGAAATTAAAAAACGACTTCGTCTGTCCGGCCTAGAACCGTTCACCATGACTGAGGATATCCGCTTTGTGAATGTCGGGGAGCGCACAAATGTCACCGGTTCTGCAAAGTTCAGGAAACTCATCACAGATGGTGACTATGAAGCGGCCTTAGATGTTGCGCGTCAACAGGTTGAGAATGGCGCTCAGATTATTGATGTGAATATGGACGAAGGCATGCTCGACAGTGAAGCGGCTATGACCAAATTCTTGAACCTTGCGGCAACCGAGCCAGATATCGCTCGTGTGCCAATAATGATTGATAGTTCTAAATGGTCGGTTATCGAGGCAGGTTTGAAATGTGTTCAGGGCAAGGCAGTCGTGAATTCTATTTCTCTCAAAGAGGGAGAGGATGAGTTTCTTAAGCATGCACAATTGTGTTTGCGGTATGGAGCAGCCGTTATTGTCATGGCTTTTGATGAGCAGGGTCAGGCTGACACCGCGGATAGAAAATTTGAAATTTGCGCGCGCTCTTACCGAATACTGGTTAATGAAGTTGGTTTCCCGCCAGAGGATATTATATTTGACCCTAATATTTTTGCGGTAGCCACAGGCATTGAAGAGCATAATAATTACGCAGTTGATTTCATTGAGGCCACTAAGAGAATCCGCACAGAGCTTCCCGGTGCACATGTTTCGGGCGGGGTGTCGAATATTTCGTTTTCATTTCGTGGGAATGATGCCGTTCGTGAGGCGATGCATTCTGCTTTTCTTTACCATGCTATTCATTCCGGTATGGATATGGGCATAGTCAACGCTGGTCAGTTGGCAATTTATGAAGACATTGATGCAAAATTAAAAGCTGCCGTTGAGGAAGTGCTGCTCAATGCCAATGATAACGCTACCGATAATCTATTGAAGGTCGCCGAGGATTATCTTGGTCAAGGTGGTGCGAAGCAGGAGGCCGATTTAAGCTGGCGTGAGACATCTGTACCCGAAAGGCTAATGCATGCGTTGGTTAACGGCATTGGTGATTATATCGAAGAAGATACTGAGCTAGCCCGCCAAAGTTTTGAGCGCCCGCTTAATGTGATTGAAGGTCCGTTAATGGATGGCATGAATAGGGTCGGGGATTTGTTTGGCGATGGTAAAATGTTTTTACCCCAAGTCGTGAAGTCTGCCCGTGTGATGAAAAAAGCCGTAGCTTATCTTGAGCCTTTTATGGATAAAGAAAAAGAAGAGGCACTAAAAGCTGGAGTAAATATTCAATCATCGACCAAGGGCAAGGTTCTCATGGCAACTGTTAAGGGCGATGTTCACGACATCGGCAAAAATATTGTTGGTGTTGTTTTGCAGTGTAATAATTTCGATGTCATAGACATGGGGGTTATGGTACCCGCAAATGATATCATTGATCGTGCCGTAGAAGAAAAGGTTGATATTATTGGCCTTTCTGGCCTGATTACACCTAGCCTAGATGAAATGTGCCATGTTGCCTCTGAAATGGAGCGTCGCGGTTTAAATATTCCATTGTTGATAGGCGGTGCGACGACATCAAAAATACATACCGCAGTCAAAATTAATCCAAATTATGAACGTGGGCAGACTGTTTATGTTACTGATGCCAGTCGTGCTGTAGGTGTTGCAAGTCGTCTCTTATCTGACGAAACCTCAGAGGATTATCGCAAAGAAATCCGATCTGATTATGAGACCATGGCAGAAAAGCACGCACGAGGGCGCAGTGAAGATAAGCGCTGTCCGATTGAGTTGGCTCGTGAAAATGCTTTTAAGGGCGATGAGATTACACCTGTCAAACCCTCCTTTCTTGGGACGAAGGTATTTGAGGATTATAATCTAGCACAATTGCGTGACTATATTGATTGGACACCTTTCTTCCAGAGTTGGGATTTGCATGGTCGTTATCCGGCCATATTGTCGGATAATGTTGTCGGTGAAGCGGCTACGAGCCTTTTTAAAGATGCCAACGATATGCTCGATAAAATGGTTGGTGAGAAGTGGGTAACTGCGAAGGCAGTTGTTGGCTTTTGGCCTGCGGCTCGCGACGGGGATGATATCATTGTGTATGAAGATGATACCCGAAATGCCGAATTGGCCCGCCTACATACTTTGCGTCAGCAAATGCTTCGAACAAATAACCGCCCCAACTTTGCTCTAGCGGATTATATCCAGCCAATTGGCGGTAAGCCGGATTACATTGGCGGGTTTGCTGTTACATCAGGTCATGGTGAAGATCAAGTCGCCAAAAAGTTTGAAGCTGATGGGGATGATTATAGTTCCATCATGTCAAAAGCGCTTGCAGACAGGCTGGCTGAAGCTTTTGCTGAACGTATGCATCAATTGGTGCGTACAGAGCTTTGGGGTTATGAACCTAACGAGACGTTGGACAATGATGCTTTGATTAATGAAGAGTTTACTGGCATTCGTCCAGCTCCTGGCTATCCTGCTCAACCCGACCACACAGAGAAGGGCACTTTATTTGAGTTGCTTGATGCCGAGTCAGCCATTGGACTAACTTTGACAGAGAGCTTTGCTATGTGGCCAGGTGCGGCAGTATCCGGACTTTATTTTAGTCATCCTGACAGCGCCTATTTTGGAGTTGGTAAAATAAACCGCGATCAGGTTGCAGATTATGCGGAAAGAAAAGGTATGACACTTGAAATTTGTGAAAAGTGGATGGCGCCGATACTTTCATACAAAGCCTAATCTATAAGCTTAAAACCTTATTCCTGACACCTCTCACGAAAGCTGATAATCTGCCGCCATGTCGATTTGGGGAAAATTTGCTGGTGCTGTTGTTGGGGCGTATCTAGGCGGGCCTTTGGGAGCTGTAGCGGGGACGGTTGCCGGTCATTATGCATTTGACCGTGAGCTTGATAAAGAAGTGGCTTTCACTATCGCACTTATTGCTTTGTCTGCAAAAATGGCAAAGGCAGATGGTATTGTTTCCCCTGTGGAAGTAGATGCTTTTTACCGTATTTGCCGCGTACCGGAAGGTGAGCAACGCAACGTCGCTCGTGTATATAAGCTGGCGCAAGAAGATATTGCGGGTTTCGAAGCTTATGCGCGTCAGGTTGCTGAAATTTTTGCTGACCGCCCAAAAGTCTGTGAAGATGTTCTGGATGCGTTGTTTTATATCGCTTATGCGGATGGCACGCTTAATCATGCTGAAGAAATATTCCTTCGTCGTGTGGCAGAAAATTTTGCGCTCAACGAGGCCGACTTCACACGTATTCATGCGCGGCATAATCCTGATATTTTCGATCCATTTGCAGTTTTGGGTATTGAGCCTGAAGCCTCTTTTGATGTGGCGCGATCAGCATGGCTAAATGCTTCGCGTGAAAATCACCCTGATCAGTTGCAAGCTCGGGGTGTACCAGTAGAAATTCTGCACTTGGCTAATGACCGAATGGCAATTATTAACAGTGCATGGGAAATGATTAGAAAAGAGCAGTTTAATAAAGATGTCTAACAGCGACGACTTAAAAAAACTGGCGGCACTGCGCGCTTTAGAGCTTGTCGTCCCTGGTATGAGACTAGGTTTGGGTACTGGTTCAACAGCAAAGCATTTCGTTGATGGCCTAGGTGAAAAATGCGCGGCGGGGTTGGAAGTGAGATGTGTGCCGACTTCCGAGGAAACGCGCAAACAAGCTGAAGGATTAAATATCCCTCTTGTAAATCTTGATGAACTCGGAGGCCTTGATTTGACAGTGGATGGCGCCGATGAAATGGATGCCTGCCTTTCGCTCATTAAAGGAGGCGGTGCAGCTCTGCTGAGAGAAAAAATTGTAGCTGCGGCTTCGGCTCGTATGATTGTAATTGCTGATGACAGTAAGCTTGTTGAGTGTCTTGGTGCATTCCCTCTGCCTGTGGAAGTCAATATGTTTGCACATGAAACAACGGCGCAGATGATTTGCGAAGCTATTAGTGTCAATGGATTGGCAGGCGATGTAACCTTGCGCGGCGCTGAGAGTCCGGTTGAGACGGATGGCGGTCATTATATTTATGACTGTGCTTTGGGGCAGATTGATGATGCAACCTCACTCTCTGAAGAAATCTTAAATATACCCGGTGTCGTTGAGCATGGTCTCTTTCTAGGTTTGGCGACCGGGGCAATTATCGCCACTGAGAGTGGCTTAAAAGAGTTCGGTGAATTATGAGTTTTGACTATGACTTGTTTGTTATTGGCGCCGGAAGTGGTGGCGTTCGGGCGGCACGTATGAGTGCATCCCATGGTGCCAAAGTTGCCATTGCGGAAGAACACCGCGTTGGTGGTACCTGTGTTATCAGAGGCTGTGTACCTAAAAAGCTTTTTGTTTATGCCAGTCATTTTTCTGAAGAATTTGAAGATGCTGCTGGTTTTGGCTGGGAGGTTGGTCAAAGCTCATTTGACTGGTCTAAGCTTGTTGCCAATAAAGACACAGAAATTGATCGGTTAAATAAAATCTATATGCGGAATCTGGAAGCCTCTGGGGTGGAAATATTAAACGGCAGAGCCGTTTTCAAAGATACACATACTGTAGTGTTGGATGGGCGTGAAATCACTGCAAATTATATTTTGATAGCTGTGGGTGCGACGCCCTTCATGCCTCAAATTGAAGGTATTGAACATGCCATTAGTTCCAATGAAGCATTTTATTTAAAAGGCTTTCCGTCTGATATTACGATTGTAGGCGGCGGATATATTGCTGTTGAATTTGCCGGTATTTTCAATGGGCTCGGCGCGAATGTTACACTTGTCTATCGTGGTGAAGAAATTTTACGTGGCTTTGACGGTGATATTCGTACCCATGTACAAGAAGAAATGGTTAAAAAAGGGATAGATGTTCAAACCCAAAATGACGTCACATCTATTAAGAAAGTTGGGAAGGGTTTTGAAGTTACCTTTAACAACGGGACACGCCGGGAAACATCATGTGTGATGTATGCGACGGGTCGTGTGCCATATGTTCAAGGGCTAAGCTTAGATACTGTTGATGTCGAGCTTGGTTCAAAAGGTGAAATCAAAGTTGATGCTTACTCTCAAACCTCAGTGGATAATATCTATGCTGTTGGAGATGTGACTGACCGAAGCCAACTTACGCCAATTGCTATTAGAGAAGGGGCGGCATTTGCTGAAACGGTTTTCAACAACACCCCGCTTGCTGTTGACCATTCCAATATCCCCACAGCTGTTTTTTCTCAACCGCCCGTTGGCACGGTCGGCATGACCGAAGAAGAGGCTAGGGATAATAAATTTGACGTTGATATTTATAAATCCGTATTCCGACCGATGAAGCACACATTATCTGGCCGTGATGAAAAGACACTTATGAAACTCGTTGTTGACCGCAAGACTGATAAAGTCCTCGGCCTTCACATTGTCGGCCCTGATAGCGGGGAAATGATTCAGGCTTTTGGTATTGCCGTGAAAATGGGTGCAACAAAATCGCAATTTGATGCAACTGTCGCTGTGCATCCAACAGCGGCAGAAGAGCTTGTTACAATGAAGCAACCGGTAAGCTAAAATTAAATTTCTAAATTAAGCGACTTTTGTATTTTCTTCGTGGTGGCGTTTCAGTTTCTCACTGATAAGGAAAGCAAGCTCAAGAGCCTGAGAGCCGTTTAACCTTGGATCGCAATGTGTGTGATAACGGCTGGATAAATCTGCTTCTGTGATCGCCTGTGCTCCACCCAAACATTCAGTCACATTTTGACCTGTCATTTCAAAGTGGATGCCGCCAGGATGAGTGCCTTCAGCTTGGTGAACACCGATAAACTGTTCCACTTCTGTCAGAATACGATCTACAGGGCGTGTCTTATATCCATTGGAAGCTTTGATTGTATTGCCATGCATTGGATCGCATGACCAGACAACTTTTCGGCCTTCAGTTTCGACTTTTCTGATTAGAGCTGGAAGATGATCCTCAACTTTGTCATGACCAAATCGTGAGATAAGCGTTATACGCCCTGCTTCATTTTCGGGATTAAGCTTATCAAGCAGCACGATTAATTCTTCTGGGTCTAAACTTGGTCCACACTTCAACCCAATCGGATTTTTAATACCGGACAAAAATTCGACATGGGCGCTATCCGGCTGTCGGGTACGGTCACCAATCCACAGCATATGTGCTGATGTATCGTAGAAATCACCGCTGGTACTGTCGAGACGGGTCAACGCTTGTTCGTAGACAAGTAACAGCGCCTCATGGCTGGTATAGAAATCAACCATGCCCATCTGTGGCGCAGTAATACTGTTAATCCCACAGGCATTCATGAAGCTCATAGCGGCATCAATCTGGTCAGCAATCTCTTGATAGCGCTCACCTTGAGGACTTTCCGCAACGAAACCGAGATTCCAGCGATGTACTTCATTCAAATCTGCATAACCGCCCTTAGCAAAGGCGCGGAGTAGATTTAATGTCGAGGCAGATTGTCTGTAAGCAGATATCTGTCTGGTAGGGTCGGGGACACGGGCTTCTTCGGTAAACTCAATACCGTTAATAATGTCGCCGCGATAACTTGGTAATTCCACCCCATCAAGAATTTCTGTGTCTGCAGAGCGCGGCTTGGCAAATTGACCAGCAATCCGTCCGACTTTAACAACGGGGAGTTTCGTGCCAAAAGTCAGCACCACGGCCATTTGAAGCATGACGCGGAATGTGTCACGAATATAGTCTGCCTGATGTTCTGCAAAGCTTTCGGCACAATCTCCACCCTGAAGCAAAAAAGCCTCTCCATTGCAAACACTCGCCAATTGGCTTTTTAAATTTCTAGCTTCACCAGCAAAAACCAGAGGTGGAAAACCCGCAAGGCGTTCTTCCACATCTTTTAATGCTTTTTCATCATCATAAGTTGGCACTTGCTTTACAGGCTTATTGCGCCAACTATCTGGAGACCAGTTCATCTTTTAACCTTATCTAACCTATTACGGCGTTAACCCATTAAGGTTTACCCAATTTCAACTTTCTTTTGTCAGCTTTTTAGACAAAATTCAAGAGGGTGGAGGTTGGGCTTGTTCTCAGCCGTGACTAACGCTAAATACCTGCTATGGAAGAAAAAATAACCATAACGCTGGCACAGCTAAATCCGAAAGTCGGAGATGTTTCCGGTAATGCGGATTTATTGCGTGCAGCGCGTGCTGAAGCAGCTCAAGTCGGTTCCGATCTTGTAGTTGCGAGTGAGTTATTTTTATGTGGTTACCCCCCGGAAGACTTGGTAATGAAGCGCGCATTTGTGAGCTATATTAAGAATGTCGCGGATCAGCTTGTTGCTGAAACCGCTGATGGTGGCCCTGCTTATATCTTCGGTTTGCCATATGAAGAAGATGGTTCACTTTATAACAGTGTCATGGTGGCGGAAGGTGGCCGCAGTCATATCCGCCATAAAGTTCATTTGCCAAATTATTCAGTTTTTGATGAAAAACGCCTCTTTCGCGCCGGAACATTACCTGACCCTGTCACCATCCCCACATCTTCAGGTGATTTGAAAATAGGTTTGCCGATTTGTGAAGATATTTGGTTTGAAGATATCTGTTCTCATCTGAAATCCAGAGGTGCACAAATATTAATATCGCCAAATGGCTCACCCTATGAGACTGGCAAGCCGGAAAGGCGTCTGGTGCATGCCGAAGCTCGAAGCCGTGCCACTGATTTACCACTGGTCTATGTGAACCAGTTGGGCGGTCAAGATGAATTGGTTTTTGATGGTGCTAGCTTTGTGATGTCGTCTGCAGGTGAGGTGGTTGTGCAATTACCGGCCTGGCAGGAAGATATTGTGCATACAACATGGTCCCTAACTCAAGGGGTTGTCTCATGTGTCAGTGACCACATAACTCCATTAGAGGAGGGGCTGGCGGCTACTTATCAAGCTGCGATGTTGGGTTTACGGGATTATGTTCGTAAAAACGGCTTTCCGAGTGTTTTGCTTGGTCTGTCCGGCGGTATAGACAGTGCAATTTGTGCGGCATTAGCCGCAGATGCATTGGGGCCTGAGCAGGTGCATTGCATTATGCTGCCCTCTAAATTTACTTCTCAAGAAAGTCTTGATGACGCAAAGGAATGTGCTGATTTGCTCGGTGTGAAACTTGATGAAGTTTCGATTGAAGACAGCGTCGGCGTACTGGAAGGGTCATTGTCGTCAATGTTTGGTGATATGCCCAATGATATTACCGAAGAAAATATTCAGTCGCGCTTGCGCGGTACATTACTGATGGCTTTATCGAATAAATTTGGCTCGATGGTCGTTACGACGGGAAATAAGTCCGAAGTGTCTGTCGGTTATGCGACACTTTATGGTGATATGAATGGTGGTTTTAATCCGATTAAAGATATTTATAAAACCGAAATTTTTGAGCTTGCCGCCTGGCGCAATTCACATTTTCCCGTTGGCGCTTTAGGGCAGAACGGAAAAGTTATTCCCGTTTCAATTATCGAAAAACCACCAACGGCTGAATTACGGGATAATCAAAAAGATGAAGATAGTTTGCCTCCTTACGATGCGCTGGATGATATTTTGTCAGGGCTTGTCGAAGAGGAGCTTGGATTTGATGAGATTGTCTCCAGAGGGCATGATCCAGACACTGTGAAACGTATTGAGCATTTGTTATATATCTCTGAATATAAGCGGCGTCAGGCTGCGCCCGGTGTCAAAATAGGCCATCGAAATTTTGGGCGTGACCGTCGTTACCCGATTACGAACGGTTTTAGAAACGCGCGCCTCAAGGGCTGATGAAAGGTTCAATAATGTCAATAATTACCCGCTTTGCGCCAAGTCCGACTGGTCGGCTACATGTCGGCAATGCCAGAACAGCATTGTTTTGCGCACTCTTTGCTAAAGCTAATGGCGGGCAATTTATGCTGCGTCTGGATGATACGGACGTAGAGCGATCTACTGAAGCTTTTGCGCAAGGAATCATTGATGATTTGGCATGGCTAGGTTTGCCGTATGATTTAACTGCCAAGCAATCTGATCGTTTTGCCTCCTATGATGCAGCTTTCAATAAGCTCAAAGAGATGGGTTTGGTTTACGCATGTTATGAAACACCCGGTGAACTGGACCTTAAACGCAAGCGGCAACGTGCTAGAGGTAAGCCACCGGTATATGACCGTGCAGCTTTGGAACTCAGTGACGACGAAAAAGCCAAACTTGAGTCAGAGGGGCGCTCGCCGCATTGGCGCTTTAAATTATCCGGTAATAGGGTGAATTGGCAGGATTTGGTGCGTGGCGACCAGCTTGTGGATACATCCAGCCTTTCAGACCCTGTACTTGTTCGTGCTGACGGGACATATCTCTATACTTTACCAAGCGTGGTGGATGACCTCGATTTCAACATAACGCACATTATTCGTGGTGAAGACCATGTCACAAACTCTGCAGCCCAAATTGAATTGATTATTGCTCTTGCGGGAGCGGGTGGCGATATACCTGTCTTCGCGCATCACCCGTTGTTGGTAATGGCTGATGGGAGTGCGCTGTCTAAACGACTTGGGTCACTATCTCTCGAGTCCTTGAGAGAAGACGGCATAGATCCGATGTCGATTAACAGTTTGATTGCTCGGCTCGGCACCCCTGATCCGGTAGAAGCACATACTGAGATGGCGCCGATTGTTGCGGGTTTTGATTTGACACGCCTCGGCAGAGCACCTGCGCGCTTTGACCCGGCAGAGTTGCAAAGAT
>QOQK01000018.1 GCA_003331985.1 PS1 clade bacterium
AAACACCCCCATAATTTTTGCCACCGGGTAATTCATCGGCATTTTGAACTAAACAAAGAGCACATTCAGCTAAGAATTTTGAAGTCACTTTATAACCCGGATCACCTTTTCCGCGAATTGAAGATACAAGTTTGGTACCATCGGCTGTTTCTAAAATAAACTTGCAATCAAACCAACCCGCATCGCGAACCTCTTTTGAGGGCCCCTCCCCCGGCTGCCTGAACATTGGACGTAATAATTTGCGCAATGGAGAAAAAAGCATAACCCCTATCATGGCCATGCCAAATATACCTTTTATCGCACTCAAGCGTGACGCGTGATATGCGTGTTCATGATAAACAAAATTTACCCCATATGGCTCCTGCATGAGTTCTGATAAAGCAGCAGAGCGGCGCACAACACGTGTGTTCGCGCCAGCCATAATAAATGGGCCACCAAACCCTTTAATCTCAGACCTTGAAGTTACACCAAACTTATCCTTACTATTTTTTTCCATTTCGGGTGTAACGGAACCGCTGGGATTGAGCAAAAAAGGATCAGTCATATCATCAGTTGAAGCGACATTAGGCATAGAAAACATAGTCTCCAGAGTTCCACCCGAAGGCTCACCTTTGTAAGAATGGAACGACTCTACTCGGCTAATCGGAACGCCTGCTTTTTTAATGGCATAGAAGCTTCCTAAATCAGATGGAATTGAGTCAAAACCGCAAGATGGGATTATTCTGACACCCTTTTTACTTGCCTCTTCGTGATGTTTTTCAATAAGGCCTCTCACCCAAAAGTTCTCTCCAGTGATATCTACATAATGAGTGGCATTCTTTACGCAAGCAGCGACAAGGTTTGATCCATATCGATGAAACGGACCAGCAGTTGATAGCACGACTTTTGACCTCGCAGTCATAGCCTCTAAGCCTTCAACATCATCTGCATCTGCAACGATGACTTCAACATCTACACCAATTGATTGGACAAGTTTTTCGAGTTTTGAAGAATTGCGACCTGCAACAGCCCACTTGGTTGGTTCTAAATTTTTGGCCAGATACTCCGCACATAGGGTTCCAGTAAATCCGGTTGCTCCATATAAAACCATGTCTAAATCTTTATTCATAAGGGACACCTAAAATGAAATTTTGTTGGGATATTTTACAGCTCTTAAATTACAGAATTATGAAAGTGAAAAATCAGGTGAGCTTGATAATGTTTTAAGGTTTGGTCTATCGTTTAAAATAATATTCATGGCACCCAGAGGTATAGTCAATGAGATTTCTAGGACTCATAGTTTTTTTATTTTGTTTTAATGTTAATGCTGGCGAGTTATCTGCCCCGCAGATCGCTGTTGAGAAATACTTTGAATATTTTAATAACAAAGACAAAAATGCTCTCGACGCTGCTTTAGACAAACCATTTATATTCAATATAGCTGGCAAGGTAACTCGGTGGGACAACTATCATGAAGCTGTAGATTTTGATGGTCTTGAAAAGTCAGGCTGGTCCTACTCTCGCATTCTTAAAAATGAGCTGATCTATGCTGATGATATAACCGCAATGGTTGATGTCACATTTTCAAGATTTAATATTTCAAACGAGCCCATTCTTAAAAGTGAAGTTGTATATTTTTTAGTGCAACGTAATGGTGTTTGGAAAATAAAATCAGGTTTTATAAATGAAAATGTGAGTTTAGGAAAATAAGACCTCTAGAGGTTTATGCATACAAGATTATGACCTTTGCCAAAAGGGCTAGCACCATTTAAGAGAATATTGAATTAACCAAAGGCTCTATGTTTCCCAGCCTATCGCGATCAACATTACTGCCTAAAAAGTTCAGTTCTGTCATGTTAGTGTCTTATAAAACGATTTAATATTGGAACGTTAAATTAATTGGAGAATAACTATGCTTGGAAATAAAGTTGGATCTATGATACTTCAGGAAACCAGTAAGCCGATAGACTCTGGTAAATATGGATTGCCTGCTATGGAAACACATAATGTTGGCGGCGGGCAATTGCTCGGTCATGATGTTGGGACACGTGCATCATTTACTGCCTATATGAGACCTGATGGTTCATGGACTGGCCACTGTCATGCAGGCGTTGTAATGTGCACTGAAGGTGTTGCTACATTTAAATGTGATGGTGTTGGAAACAACTCAGAAACCGGCGGTGTGTCTTTTAGAGGCGGCGCCATATTTGAAACCTCTTCTGATGCGCTATCTGAACTGAATGGTAAATATTACATGTTTACATATGATGCTGATGCGGAAGGTAAAGCAGTGTGGGAACTTTACCCCTGCATTTAAATTGCTGCTTAGAGTTTAGGTTCAGCGCCATTTCAAATTTCAGAAATATTTATCCATTAATTAATAGGTGTAGTTATGAGAGTTTTCTTTCTAATAATTTCAATTATCTATGGCGGTTCCAGTTTTGCCCAAGATTTTCGTCAATATGATTTTGTTGTTATGACAATCAACGAATGTGAAAATTATGAAGAAGCTATTATAAAAATTAACGAATTCATCACCTATGAACAAGCAAACGCTCCAAATAGCACACTGACTAGATGTGGTATGCGTTCTGATGGTAAAATGGGTTGCCTTGTTTTAGCTGAAAGTTTCGAAGCCTTTGAAGAAAATTCGTTATGGGGTGAAACAGATGAGGAGTGGAACAAGTTAATTCGTCTGGGTTGGAAAGAATGCGGCATTGAAGACTTTTACTTTAAACAAGATACACTTACATTTGAATAATCTTTAAAACATATTTTTATTTACTGAGTAGAGGTTTTAATGAGAGCACTTATTCTAATTTTTACCATTTTCTTTTTTAGTTCCAGTTCTGCCCAAGACCTTACTAAATATGGTTTTGCCATGATGACTGATAGTAAATGTGAAAATCATAACGAGGCAATGAAATATCTAAAACAGCTTGTTACTTATGTTGAAGCAAATGCGCCTAATAGCACACAAGTAAGATGTGGAAAGGATTTAGAAGGTAGACAGGGATGCCTTGTTTTGGCTGAGAGTTACGATGCTTATGAAGAAAATCAGTCATTCTGGGAAACAGACGAGGAATGGAACCGTTTAATTCGTCTGGCTTGGAAAGAATGCGGTGTTGATGACTTTAGTTTTGGCCGTAAAGCAATAACATTTGAATAATTTTTAAAAACATAATTTTATTTTCTGAGAAGAGATTTAGGCAAGAAAAGAATTAAGTACAAGAAAGATAGTCTCCTTATGGATGTCTTCCTTATTATGAAATGACTTCGAGATGCCTCTAAAGCCGTCCATTCTAACTTGAGCATGCCATCTATTGCCCCTCTTTCTAATCGTCGTCAGAGCTAATACTCCCAAATCTAATGTGACACCACTGTGACAGTCGACGCTTTTGGGGGCTTTCTATTTCCGTAAAAGCATACCTAATTGCTTCTCAATGAATTTCACACAACACCTGTGGTTTTAAGTATATCGGGTATCTGCTTCTTAACTTTAAAAAAGCCAGCCGTCGCATAACGCCAGATTTCCTCATCCCAATCTCTGCGCCATTCAACGAATTCTATTCCGGCTTCATTTAGGGTGGGTGTGGCTTCGAGTATCCAGTCTCTGAGAGGGCCAGTTGGGATAAATGCCGTGACGATTTGAGTAGCGCCTGCACGCGAGGCCCATTGGGCTAGATCAGAGGGCACGCCTGCCCACAGCTCAGTGATATCAAGATTAATACGTGATGCGGTATCGCCTAATGCGCCTTGTTCAAATTTCTCAACAAGTGGTGAAACAGCTATCGGCGAACGCAGATGACTAGCCGTGAGTGTCGCACATCCGACGAGGTTCAAAGATGAGAGGTCGCCGTCTTCAGGGCGACAATCCTCTTCGGTTATGAGCAAGATTGTTGGACGGTTTGGGTCAGGGGCTTGCAGTATGCGCAGTGGTGATACGTCTGGTAGACCCTCTGGTTCTTCGTTTTCGAGGCCTTCAACGACTTCTAAAAGATCTGCCGTGCGCGGGTTAAACCGGTTATTTGTAAACTTCGCAATATTCCACGCCTGAGCGTGATAGGGTTTCCCTCGGGTGTGGAGGCCAGCAACCCAGCGCCATCCTAGAGTGTTTGAAGCAGGGTCACCATCTAGGAGATGCCTATAAAAGAAGTCTGCACCCAGTCGCCATGGCAGCTCGAGTGAGAAGATCCAGATGGAGGCAAACCACATGCGCGCATGGTTGTGAAGGTAGCCAGTCTCAACAAGCTCCTCTGCCCAACTATCAAAATAGTCCAGCCCGGTTTGGCCAGCCTCAGCTCGCTCCACACGCATGCGAAGACTACGATCACGGTTTAGGGCTTCCAGATCTTGGATTAAGCCGTCTTTGTAAAGATCCCAAATGACTGGGCGGCGTTCTAGCCAACCTTTAAAATAACTTCGCCAAAAAACCTCTTGGATGAATTTTTCTGCATTCTCTAAACCGTGCGCCTGTAAAGCTGTAGTCACTAAGTCCTGTTCAAGAACAATACGCCGTCGAACATATGGTGAGAGCATGGATACATCACGATGTTGACCAGCGCCTCGATCAAAATTACGACCATTGGTGTAGCGTTTGCCCATTTGTGGCGCGAAGGTCTTTAAAGAAGCTTCACCTGCTATTCGTGTGGCGTCCGTATTGTGTGTGTTCGCATAATCAAGTGACATGTTTTAATCTCAAATAAGTATTTATGAAATAAGCTGAAATCCGTGATTGGCTAGGTGCCAAATAATAATTGAAACCATGAGCGGTTTGCTAGCTAATGTTTAGGAACCTAATCTGCTTGATGAAATGATCTTGAGATCGGCCCCGCGCCATCTTAGCGAACCTGCGCTTAACATCTGTTGCCTTTTTTATGTATCAAAGCCATACCGCTTACCCTCCCACTGTGACAGGCTGCGATTTCTACTGGGAGGGTAAGGGGCGACTTTAGCTTATAACCAAAGTGCTGGCGCACCCGAGAGGATTTGAACCTCTGACCTCTGCCTTCGGAGGGCAGCGCTCTATCCAGCTGAGCTACGGGTGCCTATAGGCAAACTTATACACCAATGAGGGGCTAAAACAACGCTGATAACCCCACTGATATAACCACTGATAATAATGCCTCCAGTAATGCAGGTAGCAATGCCCATGATTAAGCCAATCATAATGTTTCCACATGACCGATAAATTTTTTCGAGCACGGCAAAATCATTATTGTGTCTGAAAGGTAAAATATGCATGATGCGGCAAACTCTATGGGGGAATTTATGACTAAAGAAGCAGTGATTGTATCAACCGCCCGTACCGGATTGGCAAAATCAGGTCGGGGCGGATTTAACATGACGCATGGTGCCACAATGGGCGGTCATGTCATTAAAAGCGTGATTGAGCGAGCCGGAGTGGATCCGGGTGAGATTGAAGATGTGGTTATGGGTTGCGGTTGGCCGGAAGGAGCAACTGGCAATAATATCGCTCGATTATCTGCGATGAGTGCCGGATGTCCTGATACTGTAAGCGGTGTAACAGTTAATCGTTTTTGTTCCTCAGGTTTGCAAACAATTGCTATGGCTGCAGGTCAAATATTGACTGAAGATGTCCCGATGGCAATTGGCGCGGGTGTCGAGTCGATTTCCCTGGTTACCATGCAGGGTCCTAATATGAATAATTTCACCGAGGACAGCCTCATGGAAACGCACCCAGACCTATGGATGCCCATGATTGAAACAGCTGATATTGTCGCCGAGCGTTATAATGTGTCACGTGAAACACAAGACGAATATGCGTTGCAAAGCCAGCAACGGATGGCAGCTGCCCAGGAAGCCGACCTCTTCAAAGATGAGATCGTGCCAATGGAAACCAAAATGAAAGTTGTCAATAAAGAGACAGGCGAAGAGAGCATTGTTGATGCGGTTGTTGATCGTGATGATTGTAACCGTCCGGGAACAACGCTTGAGGGCCTTTCCTCTTTAAAACCCGTACGCGGTGAAGATAAATTTATCACCGCCGGTAATGCCTCACAATTATCTGATGGTGCGGCGGCTGTCTTGGTTATGGAAGCAAAAGAAGCTGAGAAGCGAAACCTTGATCCTCTCGGCGCTTTCCGTGGTTTTGCCGTAGCTGGTTGTGCGGCTGATGAAATGGGTATTGGTCCTGTTTTTGCCGTTCCACGTCTGTTGGAACGCAAAGGCCTTAAAGTTGACGATATTGACCTTTGGGAACTGAACGAAGCTTTTGCGAGTCAGGCGCTCTACAGCAGAGATCGCCTAGGTATTGATAATGAAAAGCTAAACGTTAATGGCGGTTCTATTGCCATTGGACACCCATTTGGTATGACAGGTGCGCGTCTAGTGGGTCATGCGCTTTTGGAAGGCAAGCGACGTAAAGCCAAAAATGTAGTTGTCACAATGTGTATCGGCGGCGGCATGGGTGCGGCAGGGTTATTCGAAGTTTATTAATAATAGCAGGAGATCAATGTGTGGTGCAAAATTGCCACACATTGATAAACTCTGAAACTTTTAGTTTCATTAAATTTATTTATGGTTAATTAATTAAAGTAAATATGGTTGAATATCATCAATTATTTAAAAATTTGGGGGGATCTCGATGCGAGACAACACTTTATTTAAATTTGGTATAACTTTTTTTACCGGTTTGTTTGCAATATCCGGTTTGGCTGTTGCTCAAGTTGACGAAATTATCGTTAGCGCACAAAAGAGGGAGACAGCACTTGTTGATACTCCTGTATCTGTTGCAGTTATAACTTCTAGAGATCTTGAATTAACTGAAGCAAATGATCTTTCAGAGCTTCAGTTTTCTGTTCCCTCTGTAAAGTTTACCCAAAATCAAAATGCATTGAATAATACCGTTTTTATTAGGGGTTTTGGTAATGGTACTAACAATCCGGGTATTGAGCCTTCTGTTAGTATTGTTGTTGATGGAGTTTCCAGAACAAGAAATCAGTCAGCTCTAAACGACTTGATAACTATTGAACAGGTTGAAGTTATTAGAGGACCGCAATCCACACTTTTTGGTAGATCTTCTTCAGCAGGTGTTATCAACATCAAAACAAAGCTCCCAGAGGATGAATTTGGAGGTAAGGTATCTTTGACGGGTGGTAACGATAGTCACAAAAAGATATCAGGAACCTTAACAGGTCCATTGTCTGACTCTACATCATTTAGGCTTTCAGCCTCAAAAAATGAGAGGGATGGATATTTGACCAATACCTTAACTGGTAGCGATGTAAACAATCGAGATAGATACGCTATTCGTGGTCAAATCCTTTCTGACTTATCCGATGAACTTACAATGCGTATTATCGCAGACTATGACTCTTTAGACGAAGTTTGTTGCGGTATTGCTCAAATAAATTCTGGTCTTGTTGACGGAGCGTTACTTCAGGCTGGTATTTTGACAGCTCGTCCACCAGTTGGGACACATTCTGGTAGATTTGGTGCAAATTTTGATCCTTCATCTAAAGCTGAAGGTAGGGGGGTATCAGCTCAGTTTGATTTAGATCTTGGTTCTACAACATTCACATCAATCACTTCTTATCGTGAGAATGATTTTGAAGCTAGCGCTGATGTCGATTTTCTTCCTGCTGATATTTTAATCGAGTCAGTCGATTATGGTTTCGAGACATTTACCCAAGAATTTCAACTTAAATCAGATGACTCTGGTGATGTAAGATGGTTAATCGGGGGGTCTTATCTGGATGAAGATATTGTAAATGATAGATCTGTTTTATTTAGAGATACTGCAGGAATTAGAAATGTAGTAAATACTCTTCTGGCAATTCAAGGAGCTCCAAATATTACTACTGTCGCTGGACTAGTTGGTACTGGTGCTATTCAACAAGTTGCTGCTTTACCTAGTGCAACACAGGCAGCAGCTGGATTTGCTAATCCTGCTGTACCGGGAACTGGTTTATTTGTGGATGCTAATAACGATCCAGTAGGTGCCATAGGCGCGTTGACTCACCCAGCATTCGCTCCAACGTTAGCGGGTATAGTTGCCGGTTTCACAGGTACTAGCGTAGCTGACTCATGGTTTGTGGCTGGTCAAGGTATTCAAGGCACTGATTTTGATGTAAATACTGAAACTCTCCAGCTGTATGGGCAATTAGATTGGGATGTTACTGAAAATTTAACTATTGATTTTTCTGCAGCATATATTGATGACAAGAAGACTGTTGTCTCAAATGTTAGTATAATTGATAACTTCTCTACAGTACCTGTTGTGTTAAACCCTGCTACTGCAGCGTTAACAGCAATTCAGTTTTTCCCTCAGTTTCCTAACTACCCGAACGCAAGTGAGGACGGAGTGTTTGAGTCAAGCGATGTAACTACTTCAACCAAGCTTATTTATTCATTGGATGACAACACTAACCTATATGTGTCCTATTCAACTGGATTTAAGCCAATCTCTGTTAGTGTTTCTACTGACCCAGCTATGTACGCTGGTCAGACTTTTGATCCATCAAGATATTATGCTGAACCAGAAGAAGTTACTCTTTATGAATTTGGAATTAAGAAACAGTTGGATAATGGTTATATTAATGTAACAGCTTTTAGCCAATCCATTGAAAACTTCCAAAGTAACAACTTTGCTGGTACTGGATTTAATCTCGCCAACGCCGAGGAACAAAAAAATATTGGTATTGAATTAGACTCTATGATTTTCTTTAGTGAGAATTTCTTTTCAACACTGGCAGTTCAATATATTGATGCTGAATTTGTAGAGCATACTTTTGGTACGTGTGATCGCACACGCTCTGGAGATCCAACTGATGACTGTGCTCCTGGAGAAAGGTTCAGAGATATAAGTGGAACAACTCCAGCTAGTGTACCTGATTTATCATTTTCTTTAACAGGTAACTATAGATTTGATGTATCAGAAACAACTGATGGTCTCTTCAGACTTGAATATTTTCACGAGGCTGAGCACCAAGCAACAGATACGGTTTCCAAAGCTATTGCTCCACGTAGTGTTGACATGATTAACGCTGCATTAAATTTCACTAATAGAGATAATGGTTTCTCCGTAACTCTATGGGGCAGAAATATTAATGATGATGAATTCATTCAAACAGCATTTAACGTACCAGGCTCTGACGCTCAGGCTGCATATCCTGCACCAGGAGCGATTTATGGTCTCACAGTAGCTAAAGAATTCTAAGTTAGCTTTAAAACAGATATTATGAGGGCGGCTTTCGAGCCGCCCTTTTTTTTAATTTATTAAATTTTTACAGATTAATCAAAGTCGCCAAATATGAAGTATATCAATAATTTAATCTGTTTATGGAGAAATAATTTTTCGCATATCAATAATAATTCGTCGCAGATTTCACAAACAGATACGGAGTCACGCATGAGCAGTCATCTGCTTCTTGCACTTTTGACCTTCATTAATATTTTGAATTTTGTTGATCGCCAACTCATTGCAAGCTTTGCGAATGATATTAAACCAGATTTAGATTTGAATAATTTCCAATATAGTTTGCTAACTGGTTTTTCTTTTATTCTGTTTTACTCAATAATGGGTCTGTTTGTGGGAACACTTGCCGATAGGTTGCACAGACCACGGCTTCTCGCATTTGGGCTTGGTTTATGGAGTCTGTTGACCGCGTTTTCTGGCATGGCGAGAAGTTTCACAGCGATGCTGATACCGCGTATGCTTATTGGGGTTGGTGAAAGTGTTGCAACGCCTACGTCGCTTTCGATTTTATCGGACAGATACAACAAGGCGGAATTAGGTCTTGTATCTGCCATCTATTATCTGGGTGTGCCGCTTGGGATTGCGGCTAGCCTTTTAATCGCGGGATATATTGGCCCGTTAATTGGCTGGCGGACATGTTTCCTGCTGATTGGAGGGGTCGGCGTTGTCATTGCGCTTTTCCTCTTATTTTTACCTGAAACGCCGCGTATGGGACTCTCATCGAGCTCTCAAAATATTGAGAAAATGCCCTTTAAAGAGATTATTTCAAATATCTTGAAACTGATAAGGCAATATTCTTCTTTGCGTTATGTCATCATTGCGGGGGTGATGTTTCACGTCTTGCTTGGAGCGGCGGCCTTTGAACAACTCTGGCTGGTGCAGGAACGCGGTTTTGAGAAATCCGATATTTTGGTGAAGTCAGGTTGGATTGCAGTTTTTGCCGGTATTCTGGGTAATCTTTCGGGAGGCATTCTTGGTGATATCTGGCAGAAAAAAACTAATAGTGGACGACCCATGTTTTTATTTTGGGCATTTCTGATTTTGCTACCAATTGGTCTGATGTATCGGCTGGCTGACCCGAATACGCCAATTTTTTGGGTTGGGATGTTTTTCGCCTATTTTCAGTTGGGCCTCGTATATGGCCCAAGTTTCTCTACAGTGCAGGAATTATCACCCCCTAGATATAAAGCTACACTTATCGCTTTTTACATCCTAACCATGAATCTTATCGGCCTTGGTGTTGGTGGGACGCTTGCTGGTATTATGGCTGATGTTCTCGTTAATAATAATGTTGCAGAACCATATACCGTAACGTTGATTGTTTTTTCTGTGGTGGCCTCATCCAGCATCCCTTTACTTTATCTCTCTGGAAAAAGATTTTTCGTTGACCGGGTAAATTTGCTGAATAGCCTCAACAAATAAGATATTTAATCAACACTATTTGAATTTACTTCACATATTAAAAAAAGTATATCGTATGGAGATTTGATTTTTAAATAATTAGAGTAATCCAAATGCAAAATCGTAAAGTTATTAATGATTTACACGTTGATGAACTCTTAGTTGATTTCGTCGCTAATGAAGCCACTCAAGGGCTAGATATTTCAGCAGAGCAATTCTGGAAAGCCTGTTCAAATATTCTATCGAAACATGCCCAGACCAATAAAGAATTGCTGGCAAAGCGTGATGCATTGCAAAAACAAATTGATGACTGGCTTGCCAGTCGAGCAGGACAGGAATTTGATACGGCGGCCTATCGTCAGTTTCTTGAAAATATTGGTTATCTCCTGCCCGAAGGTGATGTCTTTTCAATTGAGACGGATAATGTAGATCCTGAAATTGCTGATATTGCCGGCCCACAACTTGTTGTGCCGGTTAAAAATGCCAGATATGCGTTGAACGCTGCCAATGCACGATGGGGCAGTTTGTATGACGCTTTTTACGGTACAGATGTCATCTCCCGTGATGGTGATTTAGCACCTGAAGGCAGTTATAATCCTGTTCGTGGCGGTGAAGTTATTAAGCGCGCCAAAGCCTTCCTCGATGATTTCGTCGGACTTGAAAATGCGAGCCATGCTGATGTTACCGCCTATCAAATTATGGATGGCGTAGTACAGGCAACTCTCTCATCTGGCGATATGACGGGTCTTGTCTCGCCTGAAAAATTTATCGGCTATCAAGGTTCTGCTGATGCCCCAACCTCTCTTTTGTTATGCAACCATGATCTGCATATTGATATTATCATTAACCGCGAGCATCCAATTGGTCGGGATGACCCGGCGGGTATCGCGGATGTCGAACTTGAATCTGCTGTAACAACGATTATGGATTGTGAGGACTCCGTCGCAGCAGTGGATGCCGAAGATAAGGTAGAGACTTATCGAAACCTGCTTGGCTTGTTACGAGGTGATCTTGCTTGCGACATGGTTAAAGGCGGTAAAACAATCACGCGGTCGTTGAACAAAAACCGCGATTACATGACTGCTAATGGTGCGCCCGTGACGTTGCGAGGGCTGAGCCTTATGCTTATTCGAAATGTCGGACATTTAATGACCAATCCCGCCATTGTTGATGCAGATGGTAATGAAATCCCCGAAGGCATTATGGATGCACTGATGACCGGCCTATTGGCTTGGCACGATTTAAACAAAGCTGATTCTGCCGCAAAAAATAGCCCTGCCGGTTCAGTCTATATTGTGAAGCCGAAAATGCATGGGCCTGAAGAAGTGGCTTTTTGTAATCAGCTTTTTGCTGATGTGGAAGCAGAGCTTGGCCTCAAGCCGCTATCGTTAAAAATTGGAATTATGGATGAGGAACGCCGAACGACCCTAAATCTCAAAGAATGTATCCGCGCAGCCAAACAGCGTGTGATTTTTATCAATACAGGTTTTCTTGACCGCACAGGTGATGAAATTCATACATCCATGATGGCCGGACCAATGATCCGTAAAGCGGATATGAAAGCGTCGTCATGGCTGACTGCTTATGAAGATTGGAATGTGGATGTCGGGCTTGAATGCGGGCTTAAAGGCAAGGCACAGATTGGCAAAGGTATGTGGGCAATGCCGGATTTGATGGCGGATATGCTGAATACCAAAATAGGCCACCCAAAAGCTGGAGCTGATTGTGCATGGGCACCGTCGCCGACTGCGGCAACTATTCATGCGCTTCATTATCATATGGTTGATGTGGACGCGGTTCAAGACACTCTAGCGTCGCGCCCACGTGCTGCAATTAAAGATATTTTATCCATTCCGGTTGCCGAGCGTCCAAATTGGGGTGAGGCGGAAATTCAGCAGGAATTGGATAACAATGCACAAGGTATTCTTGGTTATGTTGTGCGCTGGGTTGAACAAGGTGTTGGCTGTTCTAAAGTGCCGGATATTCATAATGTCGGCTTGATGGAAGACCGCGCAACGCTGAGAATTTCCAGCCAGCATATGGCAAACTGGTTACATCATGGTGTTGTCGATGAGGCGCAGGTCATGGAAACCATGGAACGCATGGCCGCTGTCGTGGATGGCCAAAATGCTGGTGATCCTGAATATAAGCCAATGGCGGATAATTTTGATGGTAGTATTGCTTTTCAGGCTGCATGTGATTTGGTGTTCAAAGGTAGAGAACAGCCTAGTGGTTATACTGAGCCTCTCTTGCATCAAAGAAGGCTGGAATTTAAAGCCTCGTAAGTCTAGGTAATATTAAGATGCTGTTTTGCGTCTTATAACGCTGAAGGTGAGAGCCGCGAGCCCACTACATGCTGATAAGGCGAGTAGTCCTGCCATGGTTCGTGATGCCCCTATAGGGGTGACGCCGAGTAGAGTGTTCATCAATGTCAGAGCGATAATGGCAGAAATAATACCCGCCGTGACGTCTATCAAATACCTGTTAAGGGTTAAAAATTTTGATATTAGCGCAGCTACAATAAGGGAAATTATCAAGCCAACCCCAAATATGGTTGAGTAGAGCGGAGATAGATTCACCAGATCGTGACTAATTGTTGCTAGCCAGACATTATTCGGTACATCAACACCCATGGAAATGATTTCCATCATGGCAAAACTGGTTACCAATGTAATGCCCAGAAGGTTTAATACCACCATTGCTGGAACAAAGGCATAGATGAGTTTTAAAATTGGTTTTATAATCTGTGTCATAACTATCTTTTAAAATGGACAGACGTAATTTATATCCAGAAATATGATTAATATGAAATATCTTGCAAGAATAATTTTAGCTTTTTTCTTTTTTGGCGTTTGGGTTTTTGAGCAACCGGCATCCGCAGGTGATTACCGTTTGGTGAAAATCACTGATGAACTGGATATGCCTTGGGGACTGGCGTTCCTTCCTAATGGTGATTTGCTGGTGACGGAGCTTTCAGGCTCTCTCAGACGCGTGAGTGATGGCAAGGTATCCGATCCTATCCGAAATGTTCCAGATGTCCTTTATGAGGGGCAGGGAGGTTTGATGGATGTTGTTCTGCACCCAGATTTCGCTGCGAATAATCTTGTCTACCTCACCTATGCTGCTGGGACATCCGATGCCAATCATTTGGTCTTAATGCGCGCCCGCCTTGAGAATGATGCGCTCGTGAACCCTGAAACACTTTATAAAACCCAAAATCGCAATCGCCCTGTGCATTATGGTGGCAGACTTGTGTTTTTAAACGATGGGACAATTATCCTGACGCATGGTGATGCTTTTGATGAGCGAGAAAAGGCGCAGGATTTAAGTTCCAGCACAGGAAAAATTCTGCGTCTGACCGAAACCGGTGGCGTACCTTCTGATAACCCATTTGTTAGCCAATCCGGTGTAGAGCCGGAAATTTTCAGCTATGGGCATCGGAATGCTCAGGCGGTCGTCTATGACTCGCAATCAAACCGGATTTATACGCATGAGCACGGTCCACGCGGCGGTGATGAGCTTAATTTGATGCGCCCCGGTGTGAATTATGGCTGGCCTGCCATTACTTATGGAATTGATTATAGCGGGGCAAAAATCTCACCTTATACGTCCTTGCCGGGCATGGAACAGCCTTTGACTTATTGGGATCCCTCAATTGCGCCATCTGGTATGACTCTCTATCAAGGCGATATGTTCCCCGAATGGCAGGGGGATTTGTTTATGACCAGCTTAAGGTTTAAGAATGTTTATCAGATAGATATGCAGGATGGGAAGCCCAGCGCCCAACAAACGCTGTTTGAGGATATAAATGAACGGCTACGTGATATCCGCACTGCCCCTGATGGGAGCTTATATATCCTCGCTGAGGGGGAGAATGGTGCTATCTGGCAGGTTTTGCGTAAATAGCGGGCAATAGGGGTAGACGTTTCACTGCATCTGCCCTATAAAACCTCAACTATTTTATGGAGTTTAAAAATGGCTGTACCAAAGCGAAAAACGACACCGTCCAGACGCGGTATGCGACGTGCTTCTGATGCGCTGAAAAAACCTACCTATGTCGAAAATCCAGATAGCGGCGAATTGCATCGCCCACATCATATTGATTTGAAAAGCGGCATCTATCGTGGACGTCAGGTTATTGAACCAAAAGACTAAGTATCAATAACTTTCTCCGATTTATGAATTTCTGAAATCGCCTGCATTGCGGGCGATTTTTCTTTTGGCAGACCATTTATTTCTACTACCGGGACTGCACCTGTAAGACTGTTACAAATAAATATGTAATCAGCTTCCTGAACCTGAGCCAGTGTCAGGCTTTCTTCTCTTATTGGTGCGCCATCTAGTTTGCCCATATTTAATATTTCCCCCCGGATAATGCCATCCAGTGTCCCATCACTTATCGGTGGGGTAATCCAATTATTATTCTTAAAGATAAAAATATTTGATGCGGCGGCACAACACACAAGCCCCGCTTCATTCAGCAACAAAGCTTCATCAGCCCCGGCAGAAGTGGCCTCTTTTCGGGCGAGGATATTATCCATGTAGGAAAGTGATTTAATCCGGCTTGTTAGGTTAGTAGAAGGGCGGCATAGGGTGCTGACATGTAAAGTTACGGACTGTGGTGGTGGTGGGCATAGAGCGGCTGTTATGAGCCAGCTTGGTTGTGCATCCGGATTAATTGCAAGGCCGCGCCCTCCATTGCCGCGACTGACGGACAGCCTCAAAACAAAAGGCTGTAATTGATTATTATTATTTTCACCATTAGTTACACCATGCATGTGATTGATAAGTTCTTGGCAGACATTCTGGATGTCATTTGGAGAATAAGGAATATTTATATCAACAACCTCGAGCGCCGTGATTAAACGTTGCCAGTGTTGATCAAAATACACCACCCCCGTGCCGGTTGCATAAAGAGTTTCAAAAACTCCATCACCGAGCAGAAAACCTCTATCTGACGGAGAGATTTTGCCGGAGTCCTCAAAATTACCGTTTAGCCATATCATGTCTTATCCAGCCTTAATCATTTCCGGCATTTCATCAGATGAAAAAGCATTATGTATAATACCTGCACAAGTGAAAAAATTGGACAGCAGGTGATGTCCATTTTGCGTTAAAATGCTTTCAGGATGGAATTGATAGCCGTAAACCTTATCGACATCATTTGCTAACGCCATCACAACCCCATCAAGAGAATGTGCAATTTCAATCAGTCCTTCAGGTGTATGAGTGACGCAAAGTGCATGATAGCGTGCGGCTTCAAACGGCATCGGGAGATTGTTGAATAAAGCATGTTGCGCGTGATGGATGTTATCAGATACCCCATGACGCGGGCGTGGCGCGCGATCAACTGTACCGCCATAGGCCACGGCAATTGCCTGATGCCCCAGACAGACACCAAGTATCGGAATTTTTCCGCGAAAATAGCGCACTAGTTCAATGCTGATACCTGCCTTTTCAGGCGTAGCAGGGCCGGGTGAGATAATTATGGCTTTAGGACTTAGTTGTTCAATAGCGTTTATATCAACCGCGTCATGACGCACAACCACACGGTCAAGACCAAGCTCTCCGATATAGCGTGCCAAGGTATGCACAAAGCTGTCATAATTATCAATCAGCAAAATCATGATGATATTTTCTCATCTCCTCGTGTCTCAGCTTCAGTGCCGATGGCTGTGATAAGCCCACGGGCTTTGTCGAGTGTTTCGAGATATTCCGCTTCGGGTTGACTGTCAGCAACAATTCCGCCGCCGACTTGGAAGGTGATTTTTTTGTCACGGATTATAGCGGTTCGGATAAGAATATTTGTGTCCATTGTGCCATCAAAACCTATATAGCCCAGTGCGCCTGTGTAAGGCCCACGGATGCAATTCTCAAGCTCGGCGATAATCTCCATGGCACGTATTTTCGGGGCGCCAGATATTGATCCACCGGGAAAACAAGCTTCAAGCAAATCCGGTGGTGTCATGCCACTGCGGAGCTTGCCTGAGATTATAGATACCAGATGATGAACTGTTTCAAAGGTCTCTGGTTGGCACAGAGCAGAGACTTTCATACTGCCATCCTCGCATACCCGCGATAAATCATTGCGTAGGAGGTCAACAATCATCACATTTTCTGCTCGGTCTTTGTCACTGGTTTTAAGTTCTTCCAGCAAAGCTTTGTCAATTATAGGATCTTCACTTCGAGGACGCGTGCCCTTAATCGGGCGTGTTTCTAGACGCTGATGATTACATTCTAGAAACCGTTCAGGTGAGGCTGATGCCAGCACCCAGTTGCCGAAATTTGCATATCCGGCAAAAGGCCCCGGCGAAATATGCCGTAGTCGCGCATAATAGGTTAATGGCGAGTCATCCGAGGCAAGGTAGCCGCTAAATCTGTGGGATAAATTCGCCTGAAAAATATCGCCGGCATGAATGAAATCGATGACTTTTTGTACCCGTGATTTAAATACAGAGGCTTCTAAATCGGCAGTTATATTGCCATCCTTTTTGCTGGATGCTGGAAAATGCGCAGGAGGCACATTGGGCAGTCCATGAAGGTTCTTTTTTAAGTTTTCAATTTTAAGGCGAGCGAGATTACTGCGTTCTGCGGCGCCATGGGCTGGAAACCCTGTCGAAAAGACAAAACAACGCTGCGTCTGGTGGTCAAAGCCGAGCACGAGATCATAAAAACCAACTGCCATATCGGGAAGTTTCGTATCGTCAACAGCATAGGGTGGTTTATGCGGTGGCAAATTTTCAAGACTTTGCGCTAAGTCATAACCAAACAGACCCGCTGCGCCGCCCTTAAATGGGGGGGCGTCGGGGCAACGCATTTCTAGCCCTGTCCAGTCCTCTTGCCATTGCGCCAGTTTGGTTTTTAGAAGAGCGAAAGGGTTCTCAGGCGGGTTTTTTAGCGTCAAAGTCTCAAATGGATTATGCATGATAAAGCTATAACGTCCGGCGGGATGTTGCGTGTTAGCGGAGTCCAGCCATATGGCATAGGGCGTTTCTGCAATTGCTGAGAAATAAGCAAGTGGGTCAACCCAAGGGAGTTCCTCGGAAATCGCACCGCTCGCCATTATGTGTGTCTCGACCATTATGTCCCGATCGTGATATTTTCTACTGGCATGACATTTAAGCCTTAAAAACTATCTTTCAGCTTACGGATTTCGGCAAATACATCGACGATATCAGCACCTAACATGCCCAAATGATTTTGAATTGCTGGGTCTCCCGCGCGCAAAAATGGATTAGTGGCAAGTTCAACAGCAATAGAGGCAGGAACGGTAGGTTTATCTTCGGACCGAAGGGTTTTAATGTCCTCAATGCGGTCGGCAAGGTTTTGATTGCCCGGGTCAACCGTCACTGCAAACCGAGCATTAGCCTCGGTATATTCATGGGCGCAATAAATAAGCGTCTCAGGCGGAAGGTTGGCTATTTTTTTGAGTGATGACCACATTTGTTGCGGTGTGCCTTCAAACAGACGCCCGCAACCGAGCATGAATAATGTATCGCCAACAAAAGCACAGCTACTTTCAAAGAAATAATAGGCAATGTGTCCCATTGTATGCCCGCCGACATTGAGAATTCTTATCTGTTCACCACCCAGTGAAATCATATCCCCATCATCAAGAGCTTCGTCTAATCCCGGGATTTTGTCAGCCTCACCAGCTGGGCCAAATATTTTACATCCGGTTTTTTCTTTCAATTCCAAATTGCCACCAATATGGTCATAATGATGGTGAGTGTTGAAAATGGCAGTAAGACCCCAGTCTCTGTCTGCCAATGCAGCGAGCAGAGGCGCAGCATCGGGTGTATCAATACTCGCGGTTTCTCCGCTGGCTGCGTGATGCACCAGATAGCCATAATTATCATTCAGACAGGGAATTTGGATAATCTCAATTTCTTGCGTCATATTTTCACCTTGTTTGAGTTAATTTAGCCTGTCTGTAAGCATTTTTCCATTTGTTCTGCTAAGTTATTTATATGCGCTTTGACATTCTGGATTTGAAAGAGTTTTACGCCGGGAAAATCGGGCAGCTTGCGCTTGAGTTATTGTCTGAACGGCTGGTTGAAAGATGGCCGTCATTGAAAGATCAACGCCTGTGTGCGATTGGCTATGGATTGCCTTATATCGAACGCATCTGGCCGGAAGATAACGCTACCGCCCTTATGCCTGCCACTATGGGTGTTGTGCCTTGGCCGGAGGGTAAGGAGAATAAAACAGCCCTGGTTAATGAGGTGCATTTGCCCCTGGCTGATAATTCGGTTGATTGTGTTTTGATTATTCATGCACTTGAGGGGACATACGATCCTGAGACCATGATGCATGAACTGTGGCGCGTTCTGGTACCTGGAGGGCGTGTGCTTATTGTCGTGCCGTCTCGGAGTGGCATCTGGGCACGACGAGATGTTACACCCTGGGGCAGTGGGCGCCCCTTTAGTCGCCGTCAGCTCAGGCATTTATTACGCGATGCCGGTTTCTCTCCCTTGATTTGGACAGCGTGTCTTGCCGCCCCACCCATGCGCTGGTCGCCAATGGCGCGTATTGCCAAATTTATAGAACGCCCAATGCGGCGTGCTTTACCGCAACTATGTGGTTTGAATATTGTGGAAGCTCAGAAGCTGGTCTACGCCCCTGTTAATCGCGCTAGAAGTCGATCATTTGTGCTGAAGCCGGTATCAAGGCCGGCGCTTATACCGCGCATGGATAAGTTTTAAATTTACTTCTCAATATGAGAAGAGACAACGAATAAAGCTTGTTCTGCGACTAAATTCATGATGGGCCCTGCGGAACTTTCTACATGTTTGATTTTGTCGTTTGAGAGTATGAAACTTTTTTCGATTTTTAAATCCAGCTCATCACATAGGCCAATAAAATCCTCAATCGTGCAGAGATGAATATTCGGCGTATTATACCATTGTGCATCCAGTGTGGATGTTACGGGCATACGGCCTTTAAACATTAGATAAAATCTCACGCGCCAATTTGCAAAATTTGGGAAAGATACAATGAGCTTTTTGCCAATTCGTGCCAATTCCTTCAGCACTGAGTCCGGACGTTGGGTGGCCTGCAGTGTTTGGCTTAATATGGCATAGTCAAAACCATTATCAGGGAAGTGCTTGAGATCTCTATCTGCATCGCCTTGAACAACTGAAAGACCGCGCGCCACGCAAGCGTTCACACCGACTTGAGATAATTCAACACCACGCCCGTCAATATTTTTTTCTAATTTCAAGAGGTCAAGTAAATCCCCTTCTCCGCAACCAATGTCCAGCACCCGAGATTCACTCGGAATGAGATCGCAAATAAGTTGTAAATCCTTACGACCAGAAATACTTGTTGATGAAGCGTTGCTCTCACTCATGCCAGCCCTCGGTCTTTGGCGACGGAACTCAGAAATCCATTCAATGTTTTAAACATTTCTGGCTCATCAAGCAAAAACGCATCGTGCCCTTTATCGCTTTCTATTTCGACAAAGCTCACATTTGCCCCGGCGGCATTAAGCGCGCGCACAACATGGATGCTTTCAGATGTTGGAAATAGCCAGTCACTGGTGAAGGAGACAACGCAGAAGCGGGTATCTGAATTGGTAAATGCTTCCGCGAGCTTACCATTATGTTCCGCCGCAATATCAAAATAATCCATGGCACGGGTGATGTAGAGATAGCTATTGGCATCAAAGCGTTCCACGAAAGTGAAACCCTGATGGCGCAGATAACTCTCAATTTGGAAATCAGCTTCAAAGCCATAGCTCAGGGCGTCACGGTCTTGGAGGTTACGTCCAAATTTCCGTGTTAAGGCCGTTTCTGACAAATAGGTAATATGTGCTGCCATGCGTGCGACTGCCAGACCTTTTCGAGGTTGTGTTTTCTCTGCATGATAATTGCCGCCATGCCAGTCAATATCTGCCATAATGGCCTGACGCCCTACCTCGTGAAAAGCGATGTTTTGAGCTGAATGGCGGGCAGAACCGGCAATGGGAATAGCACTGAATACTTTTTCGGGGAATGAATTGGCCCACTCCAACACTTGCATTCCGCCCATAGACCCGCCAATGACTGTCAATAGGGTGTCGATACCCAATGCGTCGAGCAATTTTTCTTGCGCGCGCACCATATCTGTAATTGTGATAACCGGAAAATCGAGTCCATATGGTTTGCCGGTCTCAGGATTAATACTCGCTGGGCCGGTAGAACCACTACATCCGCCTATGACATTACTGCAGATAATGAAGTATTTTTCGGGATCTAAGGGCTTGCCAGTTCCAATCATGGTGTTCCACCAGCCCGGGCGCTGGGTCATTGGATTGTCACCTGCTGCAAATTGATCGCCGGTGAGGGCGTGGCAAATTAAAATGGTATTGGATTTATCAGCATTCAGTTTACCCCAACTGCAATAGGCCACAGAAAATGGTTGTAAGCTTTCCCCGCTCACCAATTGTAAGGCTGAGTCAAAAACATGAACCTTGCTTTCGCCCCCAATAGACCCTTTATCTGACGTATCTGACTGTATTTCCTGCATAATTATCCGTAAATGACGCGAACTGTTAAAAATGTCAATCTATGCTTTGATTTTAAGTATTTACGCTATTATGACTACCATTCTTAGGTGCATGTTGGATAGAACAAGATGACTGAAGAGACAGGACAGGAAATGCTCGGCTTAGAAGAAATTCGTGAGCAGATAGATGAAACAGATAAGGCTATTTTGGAATTGCTCGCGCGACGTTCCAGATTGGTGTCTTCTGTTGCCGAAGTGAAGGCGCAATCTGGCGATAGCCGGATATTGCGTCCGGCTCGTGAAATCGTTCAAATGCGGCATTTTTTGACATGGTTCAAGGAGCGGGGGCTGGATATGCCGGTCTCGGGTTTTTCGGCTATTTGGCGGGAAATAATTGCGGCTTCAGTCAGTCAACAGACCCCCCTTCGGGTCATGCATCTTTCTGAGACGCTTACTACTGCGCGTGAAAGATTTGGCAATGCTGCAGAATATCTGATGATTGATAATCCAAATGATGCTTTGGTGAAACTCGATGCAAATGCCAATACCATAGCCGTTTTGCCGCTGGAAAATACGACTTGGTGGGAAAACCTTCCAGAGGGTGTGACGGTTTTTGGTGCCTTGCCCTATTTAAGTCAGGCGAGCAAAGCGGATATAAAATCACTTTGTGTCGGTTGTATTGCTATAGAGGCGTCAGGGGAGGATGTGACATTGCTCAGTTGTCCAATAGAGGGATTTCCGTCGAATGACACAGACGCGCATATTCTGACCAGTTCCGATACACATCACCTCATTATGGTTGAAGGGTTTATAAATACCGATAGGATTGGTGAGTTGGTAGGTAGCTTTGGAAGCCTAGAAATTATGGACTCGCTTTTGGCCGGAGAGAAAAGCTGATGACAGGCCCGCAACCCAGAAACGGGATTATGGACTTACCGCCCTATGTTGGTGGTAAAGAGTCTCTGCCCGGACAGGAAAAAATATTTAAACTCTCAGCGAATGAGAACCCTCTCGGCGCCAGTCCTAAGGCACTGGAAGCCTATCGCATGGCCGGTGAAAATCTTGAGATTTATCCAGACGGACATAGCGTTGCTCTGCGGGAGGCGCTCGCCAAGGCACATGGGCTAGATATTAACAAAATTGTTTGTGGATTTGGTTCTGATGAATTGCTGCAAATTATGGCAACGGCTTACTTACAGCCTGGCGATGAGGCTATTCATACTGAACATGGCTTTCTGGTTTATAAGCTAGCCAGCCAGGCGACAGGCGCTAGGCCTGTCAGCGTGGCGGAAACCAATCTTACAGCAGATGTTGATGCTATTCTTGAAGCGGTGACAAGTAAGACTAAAATAGTTTTTCTGGCAAATCCCAATAATCCGACCGGTACAATGATTCCGGCTTCTGAGGTGCGCCGTCTGCATGCGGGATTACACGATAATGTGCTTCTGGTTCTGGATGGGGCTTATGCGGAATATGTCGGTATAGCTGATTATGAAGATGGATTTGGGCTGGTTGAAGAAACACAGAATGTTGTAACGACACGCACTTTTTCTAAAATTTACGGCTTGGCGGCGCTACGGTTGGGATGGGCTTACTGTCCCGCCCCGATTGCTGCTGTGATAAATCGCCTGAGGGGGCCTTTTAATGTTTCTACACCTGCTCAATTGGCTGGCATAGTGGCGATAGAAGATCAGGCGCATGTAGAGGCTTCCATTAAGCATAATGATGTATGGCGTGACCGGCTTTTCCAGCAAATAAGCGGGGCAGGGTTCAAGGTTTTCCCAAGTCATGCCAATTTCTTGCTTATTAAATTTGATTCCGAAAATGGACTTAGCGCTTCACAAGCTGAACAAAAACTCAATGAGCGTGGGCTTATTTTGCGCGGGCTAACGGCCTATGGGTTGCCGGATGCGCTGAGGCTAACGATAGGCACTGAAGAGGCCAATGAATTGGTTGCAAATGTGTTCCTTGAAATGGCAGAAAATAATGGATAAGCCGCATATCACTCTTATTGGCATGGGCCTTATCGGGTCGTCTATTGGGCATGCGCTCAAGCGCGGAGACTTGGCATCTCATATAACAGGTTATGCGCGGAGCGCGACAACGCGCGAGAAGGCTCTGAGCATTGGTTTCGTTGACAGTATAGCAGACAGCCTGCAACAGGCGGTTGCTGATGCTGATATTGTGTTTTTAAATGTACCCGTCGGCATGATTGCCGATATTGTTAAGGACATGGCGGCATCATTAAAACCGGGCGCGATTGTTACGGATGTTGGATCGGTCAAAAAGTCAGTCATGGATGCCGTGCAAGCACATTTGCCAGAAAATACGACTTTCGTACCTGCGCATCCGATTGCCGGAACAGAACTTTCAGGCCCCGAAGCCGGTTTTGCAGAATTATTTGATAATCGTTGGTGCATCATTACACCTGATGCAGAAACCGATAAACAAGCTGTAAAGACTGTTTCAGATTTATGGCAGGCCATGGGGTCTGATGTAGAAATTATGGATGCCGACCACCATGATCTTGTGCTGGCAATTACGAGCCATGTGCCGCATTTAATCGCATTTAATATTGTTGGTACAGCTGCGGATTTAGAGGCTGTGACACAAAGCGAAGTAATCAAATATAGCGCGGGCGGGTTTAGAGACTTTACCCGAATCGCGGCGTCTGACCCTGTGATGTGGCGCGATGTGTTTATGAATAATGGTGAGGCGGTTCTTGAGATGCTTGCCCGATTTAGTGAGGATCTCACGAGCTTGCAACGTGCGATTAGATGGAAAGATGGAGAGGCGCTGGAGAAGCTCTTCTCACATACACGCGATATTCGCCGCAGTATTATTGAAGCCGGTCAAGATACAGGTGATGTGAATTTCGGGCGTACTGAGTCGCCTCATAAAACTGAATAAATTTTAAAGCTTAGGCGCCGGGCCGATATCGATTGGCCCGAAAAAAATGCGCCCACGCTTAAAGGCAAGTGTCATGGGGAGCGCTTCGACTGCTGCTCCGCTTTTAGATGAGCCGGCCTTTAGTTGTAAGGCGAGAGTTAAGATGGCTTGCTGATCCATTGTCAAAAATCCATGGGTCTGTAAAATGCTTAAAACCGATGCCATGTTTTGAAAGTTTAGGTTGAGTATGCCGTCAAGATAACCTTCGTTACTCCGTCCAAGCTTACCATCCCCCTGAATGCCGAGTAACTCGCCGGATGGTAAATTAATATCCAGTATCAGATTATCGAGTATAATAGGTTCGCCTTTTTCGAGAGTCGGTGGGAGCATTGTTTCCACAATAGCTTTATGTAAACTTAGAATATTTTGATTATTCGTTTTGGCAAACATCAGACTGCCAGCATTAAGAAGTAGGCGCGTCTGATTGGTTTCAGTAGGCAAGCTGTAGAATTGTATTCGGGTAGATGAGATATTCATCCCATCTACAAAAGCTGGACGGACCTGGATGCGGGGTTTTTGAAGGTCAACAGAAATGCGTGCATCGGAAAAATAATCTTCGCCATCTTTTCCCATGACATGGCTC
>QOQK01000019.1 GCA_003331985.1 PS1 clade bacterium
GCCGCCGTTATAGCCCCCGCATGCGGTCCATTGCTGATATTTCTAACATCCGCAACGCGACTAGATAACCAATCATCATATCCGGCCCAAAGCGGGAGACGCCACATTGGGTCACTTTCGGCATGTACCGCCGCTTCTAAATCTTTTGCAAGCTCATCCTGACGCACAAAAAACGGGGCAAGTTCAGGGCCCAATGCGGTCCGCGCTGCACCGGTCAGTGTTGCCATGTCGATAATTAAATCAGGTTGCTCGGTTTCAGCCTCAGTCAGCATATCCGCCAAAACAAGTCGCCCTTCCGCATCCGTATTGCCAATTTCAACTGTCATGCCCTGCCGACTGGGTAAAATATCCCCTGGACGAAAAGCTTCAGGACCAATGGCATTTTCAACTGCCCCAATCAAGACACGTAAATCAACATCAAGACCACATTGCATCACAGCCCCTGCTAGACCGAGAATATTTGCGGCGCCACCCATATCTTTTTTCATAAGATCCATATACGAGCCGGGCTTTAGGTTTAACCCCCCACTGTCAAAACAGACACCTTTCCCGACAAGCACAAGTTTTTTACCCTCAGGATTACCCCAGCGAATATCAATAAGTCTTGGCGCATCATAGGCCGCGCGTCCTACCGCATGGATCAGCGGATAATTTGCTTCGACAAGCGCATCACCTGCAATGACATTAATCTCGGCATTGAATTTTTCAGCCAAATTGCGGGCGGCTAATTCAAGTTCAACCGACCCCATATCCGCCGCAGGAGTATTGATAAGATCCCGAACCAGAAATACCGCCTCACCCAAAGCCTGTATTCTATCCAATCGGCTTTCTTTAGGCAGCACAAGTTGTGGCGCTTCGAAATCAGGCCTCTTCGGAAGATAAGTATCAAAATGATAGGTGCCGATCATCCACGCATGAGCTGCAAGCTCCATATCCCCGGAGTCAAGTTCATAGGCTAGCCTATAAACACCTGATGGCAATGCTTTTGATAGGGCGCCGAGGGTAAAGATATCCACTTGTGCGCCCTGCCCCAGCAAAACCGCCTCAATACCACCTGATTTATCAGGCAAAAGCAGTATTTCCCCGCGACCGGCTTTGAAATGATTGGTTTCGACCCATGCCGCTTGTTTACCCGCATGTTCCTCAAGCCAATCCTTAAGACCCTGCTTGGTTAAGAGATATATGGGGCACGCCGGTCGGCCTTTATCAACTACAAAAAGATTTTCCAAATCAAATCCGCCTTTATTTAGTGTTGCAAGATTGACCGACAATAACAGGCTACGTCAATAGACAGTTTGCTTGTCCATAGCGACATATTAATCTAACATATGTTAACCGGGGGTCCGCTCAGTTTTAAACTCTGGACGGTGAGATGATACCCTTTGAACCTGTTTACGGATAATGCCGCTGCAGGGAGAGTCATTTTATGCGACCCGGCAATCCGCCTATTCAGGCTCATAGTAAGGAATTTAAAATGTCGGAAGCTCGCTCATCCAAAAACTCTGATTTTGCCGCTGAAAAAGCCCTTGTTGATAAGGCCGCTATCGCACCGCTCCCCAATAGCGAGAAGATATATGTCTCAGGCTCACGCTCCGATATTCAAGTGCCTATGCGCAAAATCACACAAGCCGAAACGCCCACAGATATGGGCGGCGAAGACAACCCACCAATATTTGTTTATGACACATCCGGCCCTTATACAGATCCGAATACCAAAATTGATATACGAAAAGGGCTCGCTCCTCTTCGCCAAAAATGGATAGAAGAACGTAATGATACCGACTATCTGAGCGGGCCGACGTCAGAATATGGTCAGGAGCGACTGGCAGACGAAAAACTCGCCGCCTTGCGGTTTGACCTGACGCGCCAGCCGCGAAAGGCCAAACAAGGAAAAAATGTTACACAAATGCATTATGCCCGGAACGGCATCATTACACCTGAGATGGAATATATCGCCATCCGCGAAAATCAGAACCGGGCCGCATATTTAGAAAGCCTTGCTGAGACGGGGGAGCGTGGTGAACGCATGGCGAAGATGATGGCACATCAACATCCCGGCGAAAGTTTTGGCGCTGCACTGCAAGGCGAAATCACACCGGAATTTGTCCGCGAGGAAGTTGCCAGAGGCCGCGCTATTATTCCGGCAAATATTAATCACCCTGAGAGTGAACCGATGATTATCGGACGTAATTTTCTTGTCAAAATTAATGGCAATATCGGCAACTCCGCTGTCACCAGTTCTATCGGTGAAGAAGTTGATAAAATGACATGGGGCATTCGTTGGGGGTCAGATACAATCATGGATCTCTCAACCGGAAAGCATATTCATGAAACCCGTGAGTGGATTCTTCGTAATGCACCAGTACCAGTAGGCACGGTGCCAATTTATCAAGCTCTTGAAAAAGTGGATGGGCGCGCCGAGGAACTTAATTGGGATATTTTCCGAGACACACTTATTGAACAGGCTGAACAAGGCGTCGATTATTTCACCATCCATGCCGGCGTGTTACTGCGCTATGTGCCGCTGACAGCTGAACGGATGACAGGGATTGTCTCGCGCGGTGGCTCCATCATGGCGAAATGGTGTCTCGCGCATCATAAAGAGAGTTTCCTCTATACGCATTTCGAGGAAATTTGTGAAATTATGAAAGCCTATGATGTGTCTTTCTCACTTGGCGACGGGTTACGCCCCGGCTCCATTTGGGATGCGAATGATGCCGCCCAATTGGGTGAGTTGGAAACACTGGGAGAACTGACCCAGATTGCATGGAAACATGATGTACAGGTAATGATTGAAGGGCCTGGGCATGTGCCAATGCAACTTATTAAAGAAAATATGGACAAGCAGTTGGACTGGTGTGATGAAGCGCCGTTTTACACTCTCGGCCCCTTAACGACAGATATCGCACCGGGTTATGACCATATTACCTCAGCTATTGGTGCGGCTCAAATCGGCTGGTACGGCACAGCCATGCTTTGCTATGTCACACCTAAAGAACATCTGGGCCTGCCCAATAAGCAAGATGTGAAAGATGGCATCATTACCTACAAACTTGCGGCTCATGCTGCAGACTTGGCTAAGGGGCACCCCGGCGCACAAATCAGGGATAATGCTCTCTCAAAAGCGCGATTTGAATTTCGCTGGGATGATCAGTTTAACTTGTCGCTTGACCCCGATACGGCAAGGTCTTACCACGACGAAACTTTGCCGAAACAATCCATGAAAGTGGCGCATTTCTGCTCCATGTGTGGGCCTCATTTCTGCTCCATGAAAATCACACAAGACGTACGCGAGTATGCCGCAAAATTGAATATGTCCCCCGAAGACGCCCTCGACGCGGGTATGCAGGAAAAATCTACCGAATTCAAAATTGGTGGCAGTGAGGTCTATAAAAAGATTTAGTCTAAGCTCTTTTTAAGATGAGGGCTTTAAAGCCAACGACGGACTTTAGCCTTATAATCTTCAAAGGCATCGCCGAATAAATCCTGCATGGCTTTTTCTTCGGGGCGTATTTGAAACAATGTAATATACACCATAAACAAAATTATGAGTGGCAGCCCCAACCATGCACCGTGATAAATGCAGAAAGCTAATAAGATTGAACTCATCCCCAGATACATCGGGTTGCGCGTAAAGCCAAATACACCTGATGTCGCGAGTGTCGTTGCCGCCGCCGGATCAAGCGGATTTACAGTTGTCTGAAGTTTTTTAAACTCACGCACGCCTGAAAACATAAAGCCCAACCCAATCAGCAAGACGCCCAGAGCGATGAGATTTTGATAGGGAAAAACATCTGTCGCAGCATAATTTGTCGTGCCATATATCAAGCCTATAAATACAAGCGTCACAAGTGGCGGTGGAATTTTATGATCTAAAAACATGTCACCTTCTTATAGAAAACTATAACCAGCTTAACATCATTTTAGGGAAGATTTGAACCGATATTCTGATGAGATAAACCGCAAAATAAGCGTCTTAACCCTTATGAATTGGCAATATCAGCATGGCGGTAAATGAATCAGCTCTCTGTGCAGAAATATTTTGCGATCCAATATCCATCTCAGCATGAGATAGAGAGGGGTCAGTTTGGTAAGTGCCAAAAACCCTATCCCAAAGACTAAGATTAAACCCAAAATTGGTTAATGCCTCATCACCCTGACGCGAATGATGAATGCGATGCATATCCGGCGTCACAATAACCCACCGCAATAAACTGTCTAGTCGGCGGGGCATGTGGGCATTGGCATGGGTAAAAAGCGACGCGCTGCTGAGCAAAACCTCAAACCCCAAAACAGCCACCGCAGACGGCCCAAGCAATAAGACCAAGGCCAGCTTATATATCATGGAAAACAAAATCTCTCCTGGATGAAACCGGAAGCCAGTGGTCACATCAAAGCCAGTATCAGCATGATGGACACGGTGAAAACGCCAGAAAAAAGGTATTTTGTGAAAAATCACATGCTGTGTATATATCGCCAAATCCAGAATAATCAAACTGATGAAAAAAATTACAAATGACGGGGCGGGAATGAGTGGGAGCAGCCCCATCTGACGGGCCTCAACATGAAGCGCAAGTTCAAAAGCAAGTATGGGCATGACGAGGCGCAGAGCAAGTGAATTTACAATCATCAATAATAAATGCGTCAGAGTTCTTTCAAAACGCCACTCTGAAGGCCTTTTGGTCGCTAGAAATTCCCAAAGCAGAATGGCTAATAACGTCCCGCCAAATGCGGCAAGGCGCATCTCAGGTTCAAATTGGAGAAAGGCATCAAACATGTCTTAATGACCGGTCAAATCAACGATATGTGTATCATTCATAAATTTAGATCCAGAGTATCATCATGAGGGTTTCTAGTGCTTACTCTAATTATTGCAAACAAATTCCCAGCGAAATTTAATCACACTCTCACTAATGAGTACCATACCGTCCCCAACAGGCTCGGGGCCGCCGACATTCATATTCCCTTCATTGGTTTCATCCATATTGGTAATTCTGTAATTATTACGCCCACAAAGCTGTGCCATTTTTTCCAACGCATCCAAACGGCGTTGAATAATTGTGCCTTCCAGCCCCTCAACAAAACCAGCCTCAAAGTTTTTTACCATATCATTTTGACCGATCAAATTAGCATTTGGCGAAGAAGACACCCCGCCTGACGTACATCCGACAAGAAAACCCGTCATTAAGATAAGTGGAAGGGAAAAACCTTTTAAATTCAACATGCAACACCTCCGAATATGGTCAAAAAAACAACATAAAAAATAAAAATGTAAATATACTTTCTTTTTTTCTAGCAATTATTGTTCCAAGACTTGTTAAATAATCAATGGAAAAGTCGATAAACCAAGTTACTCACAATATTATGAAAGTAAGATTAGGTCGAATTATGGCGGACAGAGAGGGATTCGAACCCTCGAGACGCGTTAACGCCTACACGCTTTCCAAGCGTGCGCCTTCAGCCACTCGGCCACCTGTCCCCAGAAGATGCATTTATAGCTAGGGCTTGCTGAAAAACAAGCCTAATCATCCATTTTTAATGCCGAGATAAACGCGTCCTGAGGGATGTCCACCTTACCGAATTGGCGCATTTTCTTTTTCCCCTCTTTCTGCTTATCCAGCAGCTTGCGTTTCCGCGTCGCGTCCCCACCATAACATTTAGCCGTCACATCTTTACGCAAAGCCGCAATGGTTTCACGCGCGATAATCTTGCCACCAATCGCTGCTTGAACAGGGATTTTAAACAAATGTCGGGGGATAAGGTCTTTCAAGCGTTCACACATGGCACGCCCACGGTTTTCAGCCCGCTCGCGGTGCACAACCGTTGACAGCGCATCAACAGGCTCCGCATTGACGAGAATAGACATCTTCACCAAATCGCCCTGCTCATAACCTGTCACACTATAATCAAAACTTGCATATCCCTTGGTGGCAGATTTAAGCCGATCGTAAAAATCAAACACGACCTCATTTAGCGGCAGAGCATATTCCAACATAGCGCGGCTACCGGCGTAGCTCATATTCAACTGGCGCCCGCGACGGTCCTCACATAGTTTCAGAACCGCACCCATATACTCATCCGGCACTAGAATGGACGCCTTAATCCAAGGCTCTTCAATATGCTCGATTTTCACAACATCCGGCATATCAGCAGGATTATGCATCTCAATCATCTCGCCATCATTCATGTGCAAGTGATAAACCACGGATGGCGCCGTTGTAATCAAGTCAATATCAAATTCGCGCTCAATGCGTTCGCGGATAATCTCAAGATGCAACAGACCTAGAAACCCACACCTGAAACCAAATCCCAACGCAGCACTCGTCTCCATTTCAAATTCAAAGCTTGCATCATTAAGGCGTAACTTGCCCATCGCATCGCGCAAATCCTCAAACTCACTGCTATCAACAGGAAACAGACCACAAAACACCACCGGCTGAGATGGCTTAAAGCCCTCCAGAGGTACTTCGCATGGCTGGCGATCATCTGTGACCGTATCACCGACGCGTGTATCTGCAACTTCTTTGATGGCAGCGGTGAAAAACCCGATTTCACCCGGGCCAAGTTGAGCAACACTTTCTTGCTTTGGACGAAACACCCCGACGCGATCCAGTAAATAAGACGCACCATTCGACATCATACGGATTTTCTGGCCTTTTTTCATCACACCATCAATAACCCGCACCAGCACCACAACCCCTAGATAGGGGTCATACCAGCTATCAACCAGCATCGCTTTAAGCGATGCATCCGGCGCGCCCAGAGGTGGTGGTAATTGTGTGACAATTGCTTCAAGCACAGTCTCAATACCAATACCTGTCTTGGCAGAAATTTCTAAAGCATTTTCAGTATCGAGCCCGATAACATCCTCAACCTGCTGCTTCACGCGCTCCGGCTCGGCGGCTGGGAGGTCAATTTTATTGAGCACCGGCACAATTTCATGGTCTACCTCAATGGCCTGATAGACATTTGCCAGCGTCTGCGCTTCAACACCCTGGCTCGCATCCACAATCAGCAAGGAGCCTTCACACGCCGCCAATGACCGGTTTACCTCATATGCAAAATCGACATGGCCGGGGGTATCAATCAGATTGAGATGGTACAACTCGCCATCAGCGGCAGTATAATCAAGCCTGACAGTCTGCGCCTTAATTGTAATCCCGCGCTCACGTTCCAATTCCATATTGTCCAGTACCTGCTCCTGCATCTCACGATCAGACAGACCCCCCGTCACTTGGATAAGACGGTCAGCAAGCGTGGACTTTCCATGGTCAATATGGGCAATAATGGAAAAGTTACGGATATTTTCTTGTTTGGTCATTTTGGGGTCATACTCTGTGTCATTGCAGTGATATAGCACTGCGTCGGAACACAGCCAATGCGTCAAATCATCAAATTTGAGGGATGCAGTTTTTGGGCTTATCGGCGGAGTTTACCGCCTGTTGCCTTTTCAACTGCTTGAATAATTTTGTCGGCAGCTGCCTCGATTTCGGCATCTGTCAAAGTCGCTTCCATCGGACTGAGTGTGACCTCAATCGCAAGTGATTTCATACCTTCGCCCAATGCGCCTGCCCCCTCAGCGGATCCGGTAAAAGCATCAAAAAGAGCGACATTTGAAATCAATTTTTTATCAGCACCCCGCGCTGCTTTCATAAGCTTATCGGCTGGCAAATCAGCGGCCACTTCAAATGCGAAATCACGGCGCACAGCTTGATAGGGAGATAAAGACAAAACGGGCTTGCTTCGCGACGGCTTTTTCTTGGGCAACGGAATTGCCATGGGGAAAATTTCACAGACCATAACCGGCCCATCAAGATCAAAGTCTTTCAATAAAGCTGGATGTAAAGCCCCGAAACGGGCTAATGGTGTGCGTGGGTCACGGCAAATAACACCTGATTGACCCGGATGATACCAATCGGGTGTATCGCGCAATACCTGAAGGGATTCTGTTTGAACACCATAAGCCGTGAGCAAAGTTAGTGCATCGGCCTTAATTTTGAAAAGATTGAGAGGCTCAGCCGGACCGGACCAGTCACGCGGTTTCACATGACCATATCTGAGAGCTGCAACAACCGTTTCCTGCCCGCCCGGGATAGCATCCGTGAAAACCTGCCCGACCTCAAACAGACCAAAATCCGACAGCCCACGCGCGACATTGCGTCCGGCAGCCTGCAACAAGCCCGGCAAAAGCGATGGGCGCATATTGGATAATTCAGATGAAATCGGGTTAGCGAGTTTTAAAGCCGGATGTCCACCGAATTTTAAAGCAACTGCTTCGGCAATGAATGACCAAGTGACAGCTTCAGTTAGACCGGAGCCTGCCATAATCCGACGCGCCAGCGCAATACGGGTTTGTTCCTGGGTCTGAATGGCTTG
This sequence comes from PS1 clade bacterium, assembly GCA_003331985.1. Lineage (GTDB taxonomy): Bacteria > Pseudomonadota > Alphaproteobacteria > RS24 > RS24 > Micropelagius. The sequence continues at coordinate 8,377 of QOQK01000019.1, forward strand.
GGTAATGTCGGCATCACTTGGCAGGGGGACACTCGGCACATTATCAAGACCATAAATGCGGGTCACCTCCTCAACAAGGTCGGCGGAACCGTGCACATCCGGGCGCCAAGTTGGTGCTTTAACTTGCCACTTTTCCTTTTGTCGCGTTACCTCAAAACCAAGTCGCAGGAGAATATCCTCGATATTGTCTTCAGTAAGATCAATTCCGGTTAGTGATTTCACACGGTGCGGGTCAAAGGCAATTTCTTGTTGATTGTCAGGTACATCACCGGCTTGTATCAAAGATGATACCTCACCACCACAAAGTTGCGTGATCATTTGAACCGCCTGATCCAGACCCGGTAACACTGATTGCGGATCCACCCCACGCTCAAATCGGTATCGTGCATCACTATCTATACCGTGGCGGCGACCTGTATTAGCAATGGCAATTGGTTCAAACCAGGCACTTTCAACTAGCACTTCAGTCGTCGCTTCGTTTGCGCCGGACTCTAAACCACCTTTAACACCGCCAAAACCCAAAACAGATTTGTCGTCTGCAATAACGCAATCATTCTCATCAATTTCATAGCTTTCTTCATCAAGCGCCATGAATTTTTCACCAGCCTGACCCGCACGAGCCGTGACTGTGCCTGACAAACGACTCACATCGTAAACATGCAATGGCCGGCCGCGGTCAAAAGATATGTAATTGGTAATATCTACAAGCGTATTAATCCGACGTTGCCCAATCGCCTGCAATCGGGCAGACAACCAATCAGGTGATGCCCCATTTTTCAAACCGCGTATAACGCGCCCGGCAAAGACAGGACAATCCGGAGTCGCAACTTTAATCTTAATATCACTTTCAAAATCCGAGGATGCGGCCTGAACCGTATCGGATTTGAGCGTCCCGAGACCGGCTGCCGCGAGGTCACGAGCAATACCGCGGACACCGAGACAGTCAGGACGATTAGGTGTAATAGCGATTTCTATCACCGGATCAATCGCAAACCCATTATTCCCCAACGCTTCAGCCGCCGGTGTGCCGATGACAGCATTTTCAGACAATTCAATAATGCCATCGTGATCTTCAGAAAGTTCTAGTTCGGCGAGCGAACACATCATACCGCGACTTTCCACACCACGGATTTTAGCCTTACCCAAAACCATGCCATTGGCAGGAATCACTGCGCCCTCATTAGCCAGAATACCTTTAAGGCCGGCACGAGCATTAGGCGCACCGCAGACAAGTTTTTGTTCACCCTGTCCACTTTTAACCGTGCAAATTTTTAATCGGTCAGCATCCGGGTGTTGTTCTGTAGAGACAATTTCGGCCACCTCAAAACCTGCAAGTTTTGAAGCCGGGTCTATAACCTCCTCGACCTCAAGACCGATACGATTCAGCGTATCGCAAATAATGTCGAGAGTGGCATCAGTTTCAAGATGATCATGTAGCCAATCAAGCGTGAACTTCATCTAGACCCCCTCATCCACAGAGAGGCCCCGTTGTAAGGCCGGCATATTTAAAGCTGAAAAGCCATAATGACGAAGCCATCTTAGATCGGCGTCAAAAAATGCTCTCAAGTCTGGCATGCCGTATTTCAGCATGGCAAGGCGGTCAATACCCATGCCAAAAGCAAAACCTTGATAAACTACAGGGTCAATACCAACATTCGTCAGGACATTCGGATGCACCATGCCGCATCCAAGAATTTCCATCCAGTCAGAACCTTCACCAATACGAATTTCATTCCCGGCGCGCGCGCATTGAACATCAACTTCCATGCTGGGTTCTGTGAAAGGGAAATAACTTGGGCGCAGACGTAACACAACGCCATCCACTTCAAAGAAGGTTGATAAGAAAGTTTCTAAAACCCACTTCAGATGTCCCAGATGGGTGTCCTTGTCGATAACCAGCCCCTCGACCTGATGAAACATAGGCGTATGCGTTTGATCGCTGTCACAGCGATAGGTTCGTCCAGGTGCGATAAATCTGAATGGCGGATCACCTGCTTCCATCGTCCTAATTTGAACAGGCGATGTATGTGTCCGAAGGAGCAACCTCTCACCATCTTCATTTTCTTCAAAATAAAATGTGTCATGCATCTGACGCGCAGGGTGCGACTCGGGGATATTAAGCGCTGTGAAATTATGGAAATCCGTTTCAACATCCGGTCCCTCGGCAACCGAGAATCCCATATCAGCAAAAATCGTGACAATTTCTTCCGTGACTTGACTGACAGGATGAAGGCGGCCTTCTGACAAGCCGGTTGGCTGGACAGGAAGAGTGACGTCTTCGGTCTCCCCCGCCAGTCGCGCATTTAACGCTTCTGTTTCCAATGAAGATTTTCGGTTATCCAAGGCTTGCGACAGTGAAAGCTTCAAGCCATTAATAAGCGGCCCTTGCACTTGGCGCTCTTCAGCCGTCATGCCGCCAAGGCTTTTCAAAAGTTCGGATACCCGACCTTTCTTTCCAAGCGCAGCAAGACGTACTTCTTCAAGCTCCGCAAGCGTTGAAGCGTTTTCAATAGCAGCCAAAAACTCATTTTCGAGGCTGGCCGGATCTGTTGCTGGATCAGCCATAGCTTCTTTGTCGTTGCTTATTGCAACGCTCCACGGGCTTTCTCGACCAAGGCTTCAAAAGCAACCGGCTCATGAACCGCCAGATCAGCGAGAACTTTACGATCAATTTCAATGCCGGATTTGGTCAGACCGTCAATCATGCGCCCATAAGTCAGGCCGTGTTGACGCGCAGCGGCATTAATCCGCTGAATCCAGAGGCTACGGAAATTGCGCTTGCGGACGCGTCTATCGCGATAGGCATATTGCCCTGCTTTAGTGACAGCCTGCTTTGCAACTTTAATGGTATTTTTACGACGACCATAATAACCCTTGGCTTTATCGAGGATTTTTTTATGACGTGCATGGGAGGTAACTCCGCGTTTTACTCGTGACATATCAAACTCTCCTATCAGCCATATGGCATATATTTTTTAACGGTACGGGCGTCCGGTGAGGACAATATGTCCGTGCCGCGCAAATTACGGATTTGCTTATTGGAACGTTTAATCATGCCATGGCGCTTGCCAGCCTGACCGGCTTTAACTTTACCGGAGGCGGTCAGCTTAAAACGCTTTTTGGCACCACTCTTGGTTTTCATTTTGGGCATTTTGCTCTCCTAATATTCGGTGACCACATGATATAACAGAGTTATAAGTATATAATCTCACCGGGTTTGCATTTCGGACAGACACGGCAGCCCTTCAGCCGGACCATCCTGAATGACGCTTTATACCCGTCTTGTAAGAGATTGCAAGCCCCTGATGCCCCGTCTGGCTAAAGCAAAAGACCGTCGGGTTTCAGCAAAAGGAAGGTAATTGATGAAAACACGCATTATTGCTCATCGTGGCGGGGCGAGCATGTGGCCTGAAAACACGCTCATGGCATTTGATCAGGCTTTAAGGCTTGGGTGCGACGGCCTTGAGTTGGATTTGCAACTCACCAACGATGATGAACTGGTTGTTCATCATGATGCCAATTTGCGTTCCGACTCGACATGTCGGAACGGGGAATGGATACCTGAAGCCTCTTCCCCATTGCAACTTGAAGACATGACATATAGGGAATTGACCGATTTTGAAGTAGGTATTTGCCGCGAGAACTCCGACATCCATCAAAAACATCCTTATCGCGCCAATTTCCAGGGTCTTGGCATCCCTAAATTCTCCGAAGTACTGGAAATGAATGCCACTTATGAGAAAACGCCCTTCTTAATGGCTGAAATCAAAACAGAGGGGGCATCTACTTCCAAATCGTCCTGCCAGCACCGCACAGACATATATGCCCGACAGATTGCTGACATAGAACCGGAAAATATTGTTACATTGTGTTTTGACTGGCGTTGTTTATCACATCTGGCGAGTTTATTGCCCGATACACCGCTCGGTTTCACCACACAGCCCGTTTCACGCGAAGAGAGTTCTGGAAAAGCCAACTCTTTAATTAAGCATCAAATTGAACAAATGAATGAACTGGCAGCTAAATCAGGGGCTAAATCGCCCCTAAACGCTTGGAATGCATGGCATGGCGATATTAACGCCGAAACCGCGGGTTTCGCTCATGATCAAGGTCTGGCACTATATGCTTGGACGGTGAACACCGCTGATGACATGCAAAGGCTATTCGATCTCGGCATTCATAGTCTGATGACCGACCGACCGGATATTGCATTCAAAACAAGATGTTAAGCGAAAAAATGCAAATTAGCGCGGGGCTAGAACCATAATCATTTGACGGCCTTCCATTTTAGGCGCGGCTTCAACTTTAGCCTCTTCCTCAAAATGGTCACGTACACGATTAAGTACTTCCATACCAAGTTCATGGTGCATCATTTCACGCCCGCGAAAGCGCATTGTGACTTTCACCTTATCACCGGCAGACAGAAACTTATTCACGCTTCTCATTTTGACATCATAGTCATGCGTATCGATATTCGGACGCATTTTAATTTCTTTGATATCAACCGTCTTCTGCTTTTTTCTAGCTTCACTGGCTTTTTTCTGGTTCTGATATTTCAGCTTGCCGTAGTCAATGATTTTACATACGGGAGGGGATGTATTCGGGGAAACTTCCACAAGATCAAGTCCAGACTCTTCTGCTACAGAAAGCGCCTCTTCCAAGGAAAGAACACCTCTTTTTTCACCAGCAGCATCAATCACCATAACTTCGGGGTGGGGGATCATATTGTTGACACGAGGTCCCTCTCGGGAAGGTTGTGCCTGTAAAGGTCTGCGAACTATCTCTCAATCTCCTCTGATATTTCAGCAAATATGAATGAATGTTTATGCGACCTGACAGGGAAGTCAAGCAGGATAAGAGGTATAGTGCCATTTAGGTCTAGGCAGAACAAATAACCTCAACCATGAATACCCGTTTCGACTAGCTGTTTCAAAGGGTTGGTACACAGCATCAAACCGCCGCCAAGAAATCCGACGTAACATAGCAATTAAACCTAGCGGGCCGAGCCGCTCTAGCCACCAGACCTCATCGGCCAGATCCAGATGATTTTTCTGCCGTGGTAAGGCCAATACAGTTACAGAATTTATGTCTGCATTATCCAAAAAGCGCCCAAGCGTTGCATCTATCTCTGTGTCTGGAAGATCAAGGAGTATCACCAATACGCCGCCAGGCTCTTGCGGTATCCGGCGCCCTACCGATTGATTATGCGCCATGATAATCGCGAATAACTGTCTGATATATTTGCAAAGTTTGCGTACACATTTTCTCAGTCGTGAAATTTTCCACGACCCATTGTCGTGCCATATGACCAATAGTTGATAGCTCATCCTGACTTAAATTTGTGACGATTTGTAATGTATCAGTCAGGGCATCCACATTCCCCGGTGGCACTCGCCAGCCGGTACGATTGGTACTGCTGTCAGATAGCGCATCCTCCTCCCTCACAGTTTCACGAAACCCACCTGCATCCGACACAATCACCGGCAAGGTTGCCGCCTGTGCCTCTACCGCCGTTCGCCCAAAAGGTTCAGGATCCAGAGAAGGGAGAACAGCCAAATCCGCAACAGCATAAGCCAGTGGCATATTTGCAACATGCCCGGCAAAAACCAGCTTATCGCTAATGCCCGTCTCCTTGGCACGCGCTTTTAACTCTTGCGCAAAGCGGCTTTCTGCACCGGTTTTATCAGATGTATCTCCTGTCAGTACCAACCGAAAATTGCCCTTCAGACCCGCCACCGCTTCCAATAAAACCATCTGCCCTTTCCAGCGCGTTAACCGTGCAGGGCAAAGAATAACGAATTCTCCCTCCTGCACACGCCATGCCTCACGTAGCTGCTTGATGCCCGCATGCGACAGTTTCGCAGGGTCAAATCGTTCCGGGTCACAACCGCGCGGAACAATGTCAATTTTTTCAGAGGCAATCTTATGAACTGTTCTAATGCGTGCGGCGGTAAATTCAGAATTAGCGATTACCCTTACACCTCTGGTCATCACGGAATTATAAAGAATCTTTAGCTTCGGGCTGTCATGCACTTTGCTGTGGTACGTCGCCAAATAAGGCTTGCCGATTTTTTGTGCTGCCCAAAGGCTAGACCAAGCCGGAGCGCGAGAACGCGCATGAAGAATATCGATATTTTGTTCTTCAGCAATGCGGGCCAATCGATTGATATTTTTATAAATTATATAGGGATTTTTGGAGGCAACAGGGGCGTTGATTATCTCCCCACCCGCCGCAATGATAGCTTCAGATAACTTTCCGCCCTCACTCACAACGACAGATCTGCCACCCGCCGCCTTAAGAGCTTTGGTCATTTCCAGCGTTGTTGCTTCAGCTCCGCCACCATCAAGGCTTGGAATAATTTGCAGGATATTTGGAGCTGTGCCAGAAGTATAAGTCATAAGTTTTTATATCATGTATAGTTGAATATTGGACATGCTTTAAAAGACAGAAGATATGCAAAATAAAAATAATAATCTCGTAGAAGATACAGACATTAAATTCCTTGAGCGAGCAATTACAGACCATCAGGGAGACATTAAAAAATTCAAAACAGCTTACAGGCAACAAAAGGGAGACAACCCTGGGCCGGGCTTGGTTTTTTTGGCCGGCTTTAAAGCTGATATGGATGGCTCTAAAGCTGAAGCCCTTGCGGCTTGGTGCGCATCTAAAGACCTTGCTTTTTTAAGGTTTGATTATTTTGGTCATGGTCAGTCAGAAGGTGATTTTATAGAAGGAACTGTCTCGCTTTGGCGTGAGGATGTGTTCGAAATCATTTCTAAACTTACAACCGGCCCGCAAATTATTGTTGGCTCCAGTTTTGGTGGTTGGCTATCCCTTATGGCAGCATGCCACAAGCCCCTCGATATTGCTGCGCTTGTTCTTGTCGCCCCGGCTGTAGATATGACAGATAGACTAATGGAGTCTTTTTTTAATAAGGCCCTGCTAAAAGAGCTTCACAATAATGGGGTCGCTTACCTCCCTTCGGATTATGATGATGAAGGCTATCCCATCACAAAGGAGCTGATTGAGGATGGTAGGAAGCATCTGATGCTTGAAAAGGGTATCGAATTTAAAGGCCCTGTGAGAATATTACATGGACGCCTGGACACCTCAGTGCCTTGGTCCCTCTCTCTCGAACTTGCCGGTGCATTAGCGAGTCAGGATGTTGAGACAACCTTTGTTGAACATGGTGACCACAGTCTTTCTGAACCTGAAAATATTGACTTATTGACCACAACTTTGTCGCGCCTATACGACCAGATATAACCCTAAAGATTTAATATGTCTTACTTTCCCAAAGAGCTGACAGACCAACTCGGTAATTGGGATAGAGTAAAGTTACGCCGAGTTCTTCCTTAATTCTGTTGTTACGGATACGTTTGTTTTCTCCATAGAAACTCCGTGCCATTGGACTCAACTCTGCCGTCGCAAAATCTTGTAACGCGGGTGGCGAAACCCCCATAAGATTTGCGGCAAATGAAACAACATCCTGCGGCGGCGCAGGTGCATCATCACAGACACTGTAAGCACGACCCGCATTAGGCTTGGCTATTGAGGCTTCGAGGATAGCGGTAATATCCGCTAGATGAATTCTTGAAAACACCTGCCCCTCTTTAAAAATGCGGCGTGCAGTTCCACTTTGCAATGCCCGCAGGCTGTTACGCCCGGGGCCATAAATCCCCGCTAATCTAAAATAATGCATTGGCAGGCCGGTCGACGCCCATTGCGCCTCCGCCAAGACACGCCTATTCCCCCGATCACTTAACGGACCGACAGGTGTCTCTTCATCAATCCATGCCCCTTGATGATCACCATAAACACCCGTTGTAGAAAGATAGCCCACCCATTTTAGCTGGTCTTGAAGAGCCACCAATGCCTTACCCACTAAATTTAAAACCGGGTCGCTACCATCTTGTTCAGGTGGCGCTGAAAGCAAGACATGATCGGCATTACCTAATTCAGTAGGAATCAATTCTTTGCCCGATAATAAGACAGGGCGAATGCCCGATGCTTCCATGATAGCCGCCTTTTCGGGTGTCCGGCAGGTCGCGGAAACATGCCAGCCCTGCTTAATCAATTTGGCAGATAGATAATCCGCACAATAGCCCAACCCGAAACAAAAAAGATTCACAGCCAGATCTCCCATTCAGCTCGCACCGTTTCATCCATCTCCCGACCGGAAATAGATTCAGATAAAGCCTCAGATAATTTTTCTTTAGCACGGGATTTCATTTCTTCGACAGAGAGATATTGCCCAAGAGCCCATACCGCCATTCCGCGCACGAGCGGTGCTGTATCCGCCAAACGGTTTTCAATCGCCTTGAGAAGTTTTAGTTTCTGCGATTTTTTGGCCGACTCTGCCGCATTACCAATTGCAATCAGGACGTTGCGAACAAACCTGTCGCGTCCAGTTCGTTTGACGGGTGAGGTGCGAAACAAAGCACGAAAATCGGTGTCATCCAGATCGACAAGTTCCAGAAGATCAGGCGCAGTGAGTTCTGCCCGCGCTTGCAATTTAGCTTCGCGGCTGATGGCAGCATATTTATTCCAAGGGCAAACAGCCAGACAATCATCACAGCCATAAATATGGTTGCCCATTTTAGAACGAAACTCAAGTGGGACTTGAGACTTCGCTTCAATTGTCAGATATGAAATACACCGCCGCGCATCAAGCTTATAGGGTGCGGGAAACGCCTCAGTAGGGCAAATGTCGAGACATGACGAACAGCTACCACAATGATCAATCTCAGGCGCATCTTTAGGCAAATCTGAGGTGGTGAAAATACTTCCAAGAAAAAGCCAAGACCCGTAAGAGCGAGAGACCAGATTTGTATGCTTGCCCTGCCAACCCAGGCCCGCAGCTTCGGCAAGCGGCTTTTCCATAATTGGCGCGGTATCAACAAATACTTTCACGGCGCCACCAGTTTCCTCAACGAGCCGCCGCGCCAGCTTTTTCAATTTCTTCTTGATAATATCATGATAATCATGCCCTCGCGCATAGACGGAAATGACACCCTTATCTTTGACCTCCAACGCATCCAGAGGATTTGTGTCAGGACCATAATTCATTCCAAGCATGATGACTGTTTTGACCTCGGACCAAAGATTAAGCGGCGCTTCCCGCCGCGTTTGATGTGTCTCCATCCAGTCCATATCGCCATGCCGCCCTGCGCTGATAAATTCATTTAAACGTGATGCGGCCTCAGGAATGGCATCAGGGCTAACAAAGCCAACGGCATCAAAGCCTTCAGCATGTGCAATATCTCTGAAAAGACTTGTCAGGTCTTCAGGAGCGTCAACATGCTCGTGGTTTTCAAGATTAGAAGTCAAGATCAGTATAATGACTTGCTGGGCGAAGGCCGGCAAGGTGATCGGATAACAGGCTGCGGAAGCTTGGGCGCGATTTCAACTTGGCATACCACTCTCGTGCGTCAGGCCACTCGCGCCATGCAACATCGCCCGTATAATCAAGACACGATAAATGTGCCGCCGCCGTAATATCAGCAAGACTAAGCTCCTGCCCGGCGAGCCAGTCACGTTGAGATAGAAGATAACAAATATATTCGAGATGAATTTTAAGATTATGAAGACCGATTCTCACATTCTCCATATCAGGTGTCCCGCCACCCTGTTCATGATTCATAAAGCGGCGGTCAATTTTTTCATGAATAATTAAGCTACCCACTTCTTTATGAAACTTGTCGTCAAACCAAGAAATTAACCGACGGACTTCCGCCCGCCCCAAACCACTTTCGGGGAAAAGATTGGTTGCACCGCCTTTTTCTTCAAGCCATTCTGAAATCGCATAATGACCGGCTATCGTCCCAACCTCGCCTTCGAGCACAGGCACTTCGCCGGAAGGATTAAGCATCAAGAAATCTAGACGCCGTTCCCATGGTCTCTCTTCAACCATATCGGCAGCAAATTTCTTCTCACCCATAATTAAACGGATTTTCCGAGAAAAAGGACAAAGCGGATTGTGAAAAAGGGTCGCCATAAACTTCACCAGCCAAACAAGTTAAACTATTGTATGTATTAAAATATGAATTTCAATATGTTAGGTTTCAATATGTCAGGTTTAGGGGGACAACCCGTCCCGCACTTACAAGAGACACAATAAGGCGGTTAAATTAGCCAGATGTCAATCACCCAAATTTTCTTACTCGCCATTATACAGGGCATTACTGAGTTTTTACCTGTAAGTTCTTCAGGTCATTTGAACCTTTTACATGGCCTGACTGATTTACCTGACCAAGGTATTATCATCGATGTCGCCGTTCATGGGGGGACATTGCTGGCAGTCATAATCTATTTCCGACATGATGTTATGCGTTTGATACGTGGTGGGCTGGAAATTCTTGGGTTGAAAATTCTGAGGCCTCGCAATTTCAGCGATACCTCTGAGCATAAATCTGCAGCCCTTCAAATAATCATCGCGACACTTCCAATACTTCCTTTCGGGGCGCTCTTGGTCCTAACCGGCTGGATAGATCTTCTGAGAGACCCAAAAGTTGTTGCATGGGCAACGATAATTTTTGCGCTTCCGCTATTTCTCGCAGATCATTTCCGACCCTCCAATACCTCCGTTCAGGCAACAGGATGGCGGGGAGCGGCAATAATTGGATGTGCACAGATATTTGCTCTTATCCCGGGCGCCAGTCGCGCCGGTGTAACCATAACAGCAGCGCGGGCATTGGGGTGCAACCGACAGGATGCGGCGAGATTTTCAATGTTGCTGTCTATACCCGTCATAATCATATTTGCGAGTCTGGGCCTGATGGATTTACTGGCAGCAGGTGATATGGTTTTGCTTGGGAATGCGGCTCTTGCAGCTTTTCTTGCTGCAATCACAGCCTTGGCAAGCATTCACCTCTTTATGAAAATGACAGCAAAGCTATCTCTTTTGCCTTTTGTGCTGTACCGCCTCGTTCTCGGCGCATCTTTGCTTTGTATATTGTGAGCTAACGGCCTTTAAAGCGAGAGAGATAATGCGGCAAAACCGACTCGATTGGCGTCGGCGCAATCCCCAAATCGCCAAGACCGGGCAAGTTTTCATCCGCAATATTATCAGAGCGAAGCATAATCACCTGATCGGGTGTTAATGGCGGGCTCGGAAGAAATTGCGTAAAACGGCTAATAAGCTGTGCCGCGAAAAACGGTAGAGGCGCCAAAATTCTTTTTTGTCCTGTATGACGCAACATGATTTCCATCAGATTTTTAAAACTGAAAATATCAGGGCCACCCAGTTCATATATTTTACCGCCACAGTTAGGATCTTCTAGCGTCTCGCAAGTAGCCTGCGCGACATCCTGAACAGCAACAGGCTGGTAAAGCGTTTCCCCACCGCCCACCAAAGGAAGGGCTGGCGCTAAAGTCGCCATTTTGGCAAATCGGTTAAAGAAATCATCTTCAGGGCCAATGACAATAGACGGGCGTAAAATCACAGCTTGCGGGATGGCTTCAAGAACAGCTGCTTCCCCGGCGGCTTTGCTTTGAGCATAGGCCGCTTCGCTTTCAGACGACGCACCAATGGCAGAAAGCTGGACAAATTTTTGCACACCTTCGGCAGCAGCGGCTTGTGCAACTGTGCGCGCGCCTTCAGCTTGAACGGCAGAAAATTTTTGCTTACCGCTTTCATAAAGTATGCCGACCAGATTTACGACGGCGTCTACGCCTTTCACGGCTTTACGCACACTGGCCTCATCGCGGATATTGGCCTGCATAATTGCCACCTGACCAACAGCGCCGGCGGTTTTGAGGAACAAGGCTTCATTGGGACGGCGAACGGCGACACGGACGCGCCAGCCGCGCTTAACCAAAGCCCGCACAATATGGCGACCTAGAAAACCGGAACCACCAAAAACGGTGACAACCTGTGAAGCGGAACTGACTGTCCGGGACATAAAAACCTCGTTTGATACGAAAACCAGCAAGACTTTATTATCCGAATTGATGGGTCAGGTCGAGAAAAGAGTTGTCGCAGGCGATTGAATTCTAACGCAGTTGACCAAAGGGAAAACCGATTGACAAGTCTTACCCTGCGGCTTAATCAAAACTCTTGATTTGCCCCTGTTATTGCCCAGGTGGCGGAATTGGTAGACGCGCTAGCTTCAGGTGCTAGTGCCCTTATGGGCGTGGAAGTTCGAGTCTTCTCCTGGGCACCATATTTTACTTACTTGTTACCTGTAAGATGACCTGACTGCAAAACACTGTTATAAAGTTTCGATTATAAAAATCTGATTTACCCGCAAATATCAGGAAGGTTTTGACCCATGAGTATTATGTTTCACAAAGGCGATTTGCCCGACGATGTGACCTTTTCAGGTAGTGTCGCTGTGGATACTGAAACACTTGGCCTGAAAACATTGCGCGACAAGCTGTGTCTGGTGCAACTCTCGGCAGGTGACGGCACGGCGCATATTGTGCAACTGGACAGAGAAACCTATGAGGCGCCAAATCTGAAAAAACTGCTTGGCGACCGCAATGTGGTCAAAATTTTCCATTATGCCCGTTTTGATGTCGCGGTAATCGCGCATTATCTCAGAGTGCATTGCGCGCCATTATGGTGCACAAAAATCGGTTCCAAATTGGCACGCACCTATACCGACCGCCACGGCTTGAAAGATTTGTGCCGCGAACTGCTCAGTGTCGATTTATCCAAACAACAACAAAGTTCCGATTGGGGTGCAGATGAATTAAGCGACGCTCAACTTCAATATGCGGCATCTGACGTACTTTACCTTCATCAGCTTCAACTTGAACTGACAAAAATTTTGGAACGTGAAGGGCGGCTGGACATGGCCATGGCCTGCTTCGATTTTGTTCTGGTGCGCGCGGCGATGGATATTGCCGGCTGGGAAGATATGGATATTTTCTCACACCATTAATGTGTGGAAGCAAAATAATCGAGCATGACGGATACAACCCCGCCCCAACCAAAAGACAAAGAGTCCCGCACTCAGCGATATTCAAAAAGAGTTAGACAATTAAGAATTGCCCTGCCAGTAACCGCAGGGCTTTTGCTGGTTATTATCTTTTTCCTCATTCGACCAAATACCGCAAATACGCCAATAAAATTTGAAAGTGTCGGCCTCTCAAATGAAGGAATGGTCATTCAAAATCCTGTCTTTTCTGACTCCAGTGAAAATGGTGAACCATTTGACCTATCTGCGGCATCAGCCAGGGAAGATTTAGCAAATCCGGGGCGGGTTTACCTCGACAACATTCGCGCCTCAATGACAAGCCGGAATAATGTTTTAATCGAACTTCTTGCCCCTAAAGGCGAGATGATGCGAAAACAAAAAACGCTCACTCTTTCTAAAACCTTGCTCAATGGTGACACACTTCCTGTTTCTCTGATTACGTCAAACGGATACCGCATGGATATGCAAGATTTGAATGTAGATTTTGGAAAAAGATCCGCCCTTACCGACAAGGAAGTCGCTGGTGATGGCCCTATTGGTCGTTTCCGCGCTAACAAAATGGTTTTACAACCAGATGCCAACCGCCTCTCTTTTATCGGCGATGTGACTATTCGCATTACCCAGCAAAATAAAGGAGGCGAGCAATGAATAAAATAATAAGCACATTGATTACTCCAGTAATATGCGGCGCAGTTTTTGTTGGCTTATCCAGCAGCAAAGTAAATGCACAGACAAGTTCAAGTCACTTGTTCAAAACAAACTCCAAGGCCGAAATTTCTCTTAAAACCGACAAGTTGGATATTGAATTGGATAAAGAAACCGGCAGTCGTCAGGCCATTTTGAATGGAAATGTGCGGGCATCGCAGGGCCCGCTTTCAATACAGAGTGACAAGGCAGTTATAAAAAACCACAACGGACAAGTCGGCAATATCAATGTCAGTGGGAATGTTGTGATTGTCTCTGAAAATGGTCAACGTGCTGACGGCAACTGGGCGGCTTATGAAATTGACAAAAAAATTATCACCATGGGCGATAATGTGACCTTGATACAAAACGGTAACAGGCTTGAAGGACGGAAGCTGATTATCGACACATTAACAGGTATCGGCACATTGACCGCAAACCCCCAACAAGGTGGTGGCCGGGTGCGCGGAGTCTTTACACCAGGACAAAAATAATAATATCTGGCGCCAATTTATCAGCCAGGAGAGGCTTGTACATTTGCCGAGATTGGCTAGACTTTAACCGAGGTATATCTTGTTGGATTCACAAAACAAAACGAACGATATAAAATCGACGACAAATTTCTCCGGAGGGCCGTCCGGGTTGGATGTAAGGGGTATCGGTAAGTCTTTCGATAAAAGGCCGGTGGTTCGCGACATTTCACTAAAGGTTTCTCGCGGCGAGTCAGTAGGCATACTTGGGCCTAATGGCGCTGGCAAAACCACCTGCTTTTATATGATTACAGGACAAATTCCCGCCGACAGCGGAAGAATTCTGCTGGATGGTGAAGATGTTACGGAACTACCAATGTATCGCCGCGCCAGGCTTGGCATTGGCTATTTACCTCAAGAAGCTTCAATTTTCCGTGGTTTGTCTGTCGAGGATAATATTCTAGCGATATTAGAAGTTATTGAGCCGAATATTGAGTTACGTCACAGGAAGCTCGAAAACTTACTTGCAGAATTTTCAATTGAGCATTTGCGCCACCATAAAGGCGTGTCTTTATCCGGCGGCGAGAGAAGGCGAGTAGAAATTGCTCGTGCGCTGGCCACAGACCCATCTTATTTATTACTGGATGAACCTTTTGCGGGCATTGACCCAATCGCAGTGAATGATATTCGCGAACTCGTCTCAATGTTGAAAAATCGCGGTGTTGGCGTTTTGATCACTGATCATAATGTTCGTGAAACATTGGGCATTATTGACAGGGCAATTATCGTGCATGATGGCCATGTGCTGACCGATGGCAAGCCAGAGGAAATAATTCGGAATGACGATGTTCGTAGGCTTTATCTCGGGGAAGGGTTTGAACTATAGCGTTCAAGGATTGAAATAATCAGATTTAAACGACAGGCGTAAAGGAGAGAAAAATGCAAATAAAAATCACCGGCAAGCATATCGATACTGGCGAAGCGCTCAGAGAGCATGTTGAAAATAATATCGAGGCATCCATCAGCAAATATTTTGAGCGCGGCGCAGAGACAAATATTATATTTTCAAAACAAGGACATTTTTTTCGTGCCGATTGCACCATTCATCTTGATTCTGGCCTGCTGATTAAATCCAGCGCTGATAATGATGATATTTATGCCTGTTTTGATACCGCCCTTCAAAAAGCCGAAAAACAATTACGTCGTTATAAAAGACGCTTGAAAAACCATCATATTCAAGGCGATAAGCGAGTAGACCAGCTTAATGCAACTTCTCGGATCATCGCCCCGGAGCCGGAAAATGAAGAATTACCGGAAGAATGGTCACCAATTACTATTGCGGAGAACAGTATTTCTGTGCCAGAACTCTCCGTAAGTGAAGCCGTCATGCAAATGGAAATATCGCATGAGGATTTTCTGATTTTCAGAAATGGCAGTCACGGTAGGCTGAACATCGTCCACCGTCGTCCTGACGGGAATATCGGCTGGATTGACCCTGAGGAAAATGCCAATTAATTGCAGGCTAAAAGCCAGTACATAGCCAGCATATGGGAAGACTCGAGTCTATCTAAACAATGCAATTGTCGGAATTTTTAAGCCCCGACCGCGTTTTAGCGGGCGTGAAGGCATCTGGAAAAAAACAGATATTGCAATTTCTCACGGAACTTGCTGCTGAACATACTC
>QOQK01000002.1 GCA_003331985.1 PS1 clade bacterium
CAAATGCAACAAATATATTGCGCGGCATCATGATGCCTATTGGCTGAGTTACGATATAGATACAAAAATCAAGCATGCTGCTTTGCTCTCTTCGGTAGAAGACTCTGGCTTTCAAATTGAAGTTACGGAAGATAAAAAACAGGATGTTCTTGAGCTTAATTTCACTTGCCCTGACCACCCCGGTTTATTCTCGCGTTTATCAGGTGCGTGTGCTGTGGCTGGATTGACGATTGTTGATGCTAAGCTTGCCATTACCAAAGATGGCATGGCACTCGATGTTTTACGACTGCAAGAGCCTGAAAGGGAAAACTTTCCAGATAAGGCGCGCGTGAAGAGGCTTATTGCAACTATTCAAAGTGTTTTGCATGGCGAAATTCTTCCTCCTGACCGTCTGGCGGATGTGCCTTTCTCGCGGCGGGTCAATGCTTTTAAATTGGTCAATAATGTGATGATTGATAATGATGTGTCGAGCCATTCGACAGTTGTTGAGGTCAGCGGACTCGACCGTCCGGGATTGCTGTATGCACTGGCCAAAACATTATTTAATCTCAATGTAACGATTGTATCTGCGCGCGCCGTCACTTTCGGTGAAAGAGCCGTTGATGTATTTTATGTGCAAGACCTGACGGGAGAAAAAATAACACGTAAATCCAAATTGACCGCCATAATGGATGGTTTGCAGATGGTGCTAGCCAATCAATCCAAGCCTAGGCGAGTTGAGCAGTCAAAGCAGGCCAAGTCTTCCAAGTCAGCTAAACAAGCCAAACAAGGAAGAAAAGCAGCTTGATGAAGCGGTTTTCCATAATCAGAGCTGCGGCGACGACGGGGGCTGCGACTTTGATGAGTCGCATTCTTGGGTTTGTGCGGGATGTGATGATTGCAGCTTCGTTGGGCGCTGGCCCATTGGCGGATATTTTTGTAGTTGCCTTTAGATTGCCTAATCTTTTCCGCCGCCTCTTTGCTGAAGGAGCATTTAATGCTGCTTTTGTACCTATCTTTGCGAAGCGGATGGAAGCTGAGGGTGTTGATGCGGCGCGTAAGCTTTCAGCAGAGGTATTGGCGGTACTCCTCGTAGGGCTAATCATTTTCACGCTCCTTGCCGAATGGTATATGCCCTACCTTGTTCATGCGCTGGCAGGTGGATTTCGGGCTACACCAGAAAAATTCGATTTGGCAGTAACCTATTCGCGCATAACGTTTCCCTATCTGGTTTTCATGTCGCTATTGTCGCTTTATGCGGCGATGTTGAACGCCTCGGGCCGATTTGCCGTTGCCGCATTTGCGCCCGTTTTACTTAATGTTGTGCTTATTGGTGCTTTGGTGCTGGCGGCCATGACAGGTCGGGACAGCCTCGCATCTCTTATATGGGGTGTTGCGATTGCCGGTGGGGTGCAATTTTTGATGGTTTGGTTTGCTGTTAAGCAAGCCGGTCTTGGTATCGGGTTACAACGTCCACGACTTACAGAAGATGTGAAGAGGGTTTTGACGCTGGGGCTTCCGGGTGTGCTTGCTGCAGGTGTAGGTCAAATTAATTTGTTGGTCGGGACAAATATTGCCTCCGCGCAAGATGGGGCAGCGTCATGGCTGTATTATGCCGACAGGCTTTATCAGCTTCCGCTGGGTGTCATTGGCATTGCGCTTTCAGTCGCTTTGTTACCCGATCTTTCGCGGCGACTGAGGGCTGGCGATGAGACCGGCGCGCGCAATAGCCAGAACCGAAGTCTTCAGATTGCCCTCTTGTTTTCCATTCCCTGTGCTGTTGGCCTCTATCTTCTGGCTGACCCGGTCATGGCGGTTTTATTTCAACGCGGCGCTTTTACGGCTGCAGATACTTCTGCCTCCGGGGTCGCGCTTATGGGATTTGCGTTTGGCCTTCCTGCCTTTGTTGGGATTAAGGTGATGCAGCCCAGTTTCTTCGCACGTGAGGATACTTTCTATCCTTTCGTTTACGGCGCTTTGGGCGTTGTCGCGAATATTGCTATCAGCCTCACATATTTCCCGGTTTTCGGGCACTTGGCGATTGCCGTTGCCACGAGCGTTGCCGGGTGGCTGACACTCGTCACCATGAGTGTGCATTTGTTCATCAACGGCTGGCGGCCTGATAAGGCGCTTGTGATAGGAACGCTAGCTATCTTGTTTTCGGCTGCTCTGATGGCTTTGGCGCTGCATTATTCACCTTTTGCGCCACCTGAGGGTTCGATACATCCAGCTTCACTGGCGTTATGGCTCGCGGGTCACATTTTAGCGGCGATAGCGCTTTTTCTGCTTTCCGGTCTTAAGACGGGCGCTTTTGGCAGAGATGTCGTGAGCTATTTTAAGCCCTATGCACGTGCGGCGCGGCTTGCCAAATCCGACGCATTGCGTGATAAGGCTGATGATATTGAGAAGGGTGATTAAATGACGGATTTCCATCCACGGGTCTTTTCGGGTGTCCAGCCAACAGGCAATCTTCACCTCGGCAATTATCTTGGCGCGATTAAAAACTTTGTTGCCCTGCAGGACAGCCATGACTGCATATATTGTGTCGTTGATTTGCACGCTATTACTGTCTGGCAGGATCCCAAGGAACTGAAGCAGAATATTTACGAAGTGACCGCAGCTTTTCTTGCCGCCGGCGTTGATGCAACGAAACATGTTGTTTTCAATCAGAGCCGCGTTTCTGCTCACGCTGAATTGGGCTGGATTTTAAATTGTGTTTCTCGCATTGGCTGGTTGAACCGGATGACCCAGTTTAAAGAAAAAGCGGGCAAAAACCGCGAAAATGCGTCTGTCGGTCTTTATGTTTACCCCAATCTTATGGCTGCGGATATTTTGGCCTATCGCGCAACGCATGTGCCTGTTGGGGATGATCAAAAACAGCATCTTGAGCTGGCGCGAGATATTGCCCAAAAATTCAACCATGATTATCTCGGCGAAGATGCGCCGCCTTTTTTCCCGCTTCCTGAGCCGGTTATTACTGGGGCGGCCACGCGTGTGATGTCATTGCGTGACGGTTCGCGTAAAATGTCCAAATCCGAACCATCTGAAATGTCGCGTATCACGCTCATGGATGATGCTGACGAGATTGCCAAAAAAATCAGGAAAGCCAAAACAGACCCCGATCCGCTTCCTAGCGCTAGGGAAGGGCTTGAGGGGCGTCCTGAAGCATCGAATCTTGTGGGTATTTTTGCAGCCCTATCCGGTCAAGACGTTGAGACTGTTCTCGCAGAATATGGCGGCAAGCAATTCTCAGAGTTTAAACCTGCTCTGGCAGATTTGGCAGTTGAGATACTTGCCCCGATAGGCACTGAAATGTCCCGTTTGCTTGATGCCCCCGAGCACCTTGAGGCCGTTCTTGCAGATGGTGCGGCGCGTGCTGATGCTATCGCGAGCCCTGTTTTGGCGCAGGTGAAAGAAATGGTTGGTTTTTCAGCGTAAGACGGTTTTAATTTTTACAATCAAGAACAAGAACAAAACAGCGCTTGCCGCATCATTTGAGATAAGGCACTTTAATAATATGTATAAAGACGCACATTTGCCTCGAAAGTTTTTGGTTGTCGTAGATGGCACGCCCGAGTCTCGGGCTGCCCTACGTTGGGCTGAAAGGCGGGCGCATGGTAATGGCGGTCAGTTAGCTCTTTTGGTTGTGTTGGAGCCAGGCGGTTTCGAGCATTGGCTTGGCGTGGAAACGCTGATGAAAGAAGAGGCTAAGGAGAACGCCGAGCAGATACTTGCAGAACTCTCTGCCGAAGTTGAAAAGATTGCCGGACGTTCACCGGAAACCCATATAATGGAGGGTGACAGAATTGAGCAGGTGATGGACCTAATCAATAGTGATAAGAACATCTCGACACTTGTGCTGGCCGCCGGCACGGACCCCGCAGGTCCAGGGCCGCTTGTCGGTGCTCTGGCAACCGGAAAGGCGGGTTTTCATATTCCCGTCACAGTGGTGCCGGGCGAGTTGAGTGATGACGAAATAGACGCGCTGACTTAAATAAGTTAAGCGCATGAATTAAATAAAGCGCTACCCGTATCTGGAGAAAAAAATGTTTATACAAACTGAAGAAACCCCGAACCCAGCAACATTGAAATTTCTTCCCGGAAGAGATGTCATGGGCGCCGCCCCTCCGGCTGATTTCCCGAATGCTGAGAGTGCGAAAGCCTCTCCTCTTGCGGAAACACTTTTCAAAGTTCCTCAGGTCAGTAGTGTATTTCTCGGTTCTGATTTTATTACAATAACCAAATCTGAAGGTGATTGGCAGCAACTTAAGCCCCTTCTTCTTACCTCATTGATGGATTTCTTTTTGACGGGACTGCCCGTCATTAATCAGGCGACTGCGCCAGAAGGCGCCGGTGATAATGAAAGTGAAGAAGGTGACTCTGAGATTGTTTCCACCATTAAACAATTGCTTGATACGCGGGTTCGCCCTGCTGTTGCTCAGGATGGAGGCGATATTGTTTTCCACGGCTATGAAGAGGGGGTTGTTTCTTTGACCATGCGTGGAGCATGTGCCGGTTGCCCTAGTTCGACAGCCACCCTAAAGCACGGCATTGAAAATTTACTAAAGCATTTTATTCCCGAAATTACCGAAGTGAGAGCCACCGAAGGTGTGGGTGAGGGAGAAAATCATGCCGGATAATATGCTTGATAATAAATCCTTGGATTTATTGTTCCGTGAGGCGCGTTCGCAGAATGCTTATGTTGATGCCCCTATAAGTGATGACACGCTCAAGGCGCTCTATGATGTCTGGAAATATGGCCCCACGAGCGCTAATTGCTCTCCCGCGCGAGTTGTCTTTGTGCGCAGTGAAGAAGGTAAAGCCAAGTTATTGCCGCATCTTATGGGGGGCAATCAAGAAAAAACAAAATCAGCCGCTGTGTGCGCGATTATCGGCCATGATGTTAAATTCTATGATCGTATCCCCGAGCTTTTTCCGCATCAGCCGGAGGCCCGGGAGTGGTTTTGCAATGACGATAATTTTGCTGCAGAGTCAGCTTTCAGGAATGGCTCCTTACAGGGCGCATATTTAATGATTGCCGCTCGGGCCATGGGGCTTGATGTTGGGCCAATGTCCGGCTTTGACCCAAAAGGTGTAGAGGAAACTTTTTTCCCGAACAGCACAGTTAAGGTAAATTTTCTGTGTAATTTGGGTCAGGGTGATCCCTCAGCTGTTTTTGAACGTTCGCCACGGCTTGCTTTCGAGGATGCTTGCACTCTTGCCTAATCCGCACCACCGCCCCTCAGTTCTGGCTTGTGATACCTCACAACAAGCATGTTCGGTTGCGCTTGCACTTTCAGATGGCACCATCATTGAGCGCCTTGAAGAAACAGGTCGCGGGCACACTGAAAAACTTCCTTTAATGATTGCTGATATTCTGACCTCTTCAGGCGTTAGCCTGAAAGATATTGCTAGGTTGGGCGTCACCATAGGGCCTGGAACATTTGCAGGCGTGCGTGTGGGGTTAGCGGCGATGCGTGCCATTCGTATTAGCCATCGATTGCCGATATATTCCATCACAACTACGCATGCCCTTGCTTTACCGATACAACAAATGCCGGGGGGCAGTGAAGGGCGTCAATCAATTGTTGCGATTGATGCACGGCGCGGTGAGCTTTATTGCCAGATTTTTGATGCGCAAGGTATTCCCATTAGTGATGCCATGGCGCATACACCCGAAGCGTTGGTTGAAATTATAGAGGAACAGGGCATAACCCGACCAAACATCATTGGTTCGGGGGCTGACATTCTTGCAGCACAGATGCGACGCGTTGAGTTGACCTGTCTGGAAATACCACTTTGGCCACAAGCTGGTTTGATTGCTGACTGGGTTGCCCGTCAGGAGGCCTTAGAGGAAAACACGCCACCGCCGGAGCCTTTGTATTTACGCCCACCGGATGCAGCCCTTCCAAGCGCATCCAGTTATTTGACACGTCAAGAGGGGTGAAAAAGGTTTCATGAATATGAAGTCTCAAAGTTCTGTTAAAACCTCGCCGGGCGAACCTTCAGATGTGGAGGCGATTATCTGCCCGGCACAACCTGATCCGGCCTTTCTGTCAAATTTGCATGGGGACGGCTTCGCGAGTGCCTATGAACAACACTGGAATGAAAAGGCCATGGCTGAAATGCTCGCAATGACCGGTGTTTTTGTTCACCAGTTTTCTGCTGGTTTCATTATGACCCAAATAAGCCTTGAGACTGCTGAGATTCTTACCTATACCGTGTTGCCCAGCCAGCGCGGTAAAGGCTATGGTGCTGTATTATTGAAAACCGCAATGCAGCATGCTTTTAATAAAGGGGCAACACGGATACTGCTGGAGGTTGCCCCGGATCGTAAAGCCGCTTTAGGGCTTTATCGTCGTGCAGGATTTGAACGCACGGGTGTTCGAAAAAATTATTATGCGGGGCCTGAAGGTAAAAGAGATGCTTTTTTAATGGAAACCGGGCTTGGAACAGAGCTTAATTTTAGGTAAACATGACTATGGTTGATGACAGCAAAATTGAAGTATTATGTGAGCGGGCAGGTATGCGTATGACGGGTCAGCGTCGCGTTATTGCAAGAATATTATCCGAGTCAGACGACCACCCGGATGTTGAAGTGCTTCATCGCCGCGCTGTTCTGGAAGATGCGGGCATCTCAATTGCCACAGTTTATCGTACTGTCAAATTATTCGAAGAAGCCGGCATTCTGACCCGCCATGATTTTGGGGATGGGCGCTCAAGATATGAGACGATTTCCGAGGATCATCATGACCATCTCATTGATTTGCAGTCCGGGAAAGTTATTGAATTTTCAAATGATGCCATTGAAGAACTCCAGCGGCAAGTTGCCGAAAAGCTAGGGTACAGACTGGTTGACCACAGGTTGGAACTTTACGGCGTTCCGCTGGAGCAGGGAAAACCCGTAGGTGCTTCTGACGATAATCAGGATAGCTAATCATGCTTCCTGACATTATTCGCATTGCCATTCGCCTGATATTAGTAGTGGCTATCATCGTCATTTTTTCACCAATTCAATTTTTGATAATTATTTTACGCATACCCGGCAGTGATATTTTGCCGTTAATTTTTCACAAAGTAGTTCTCAAAATTCTTGGCGTCAGGGTGCGTGTGTCTGGGCCATTGCCTGCGCCCGGCACGTTGATTGTCAGCAACCATGTGTCATGGCTGGATATATGCACTATTGGCTCTGTCTTGCCAATTAATTTTGTTGCCAAAGCGGATATATCTGGTTGGCCTATTTTTGGGTTCCTGGCGAAATTGCAAAAAACACTCTTTATTAAAAGAGATCGGCGGAGTGATACGGCTAATCAGCGAAATGCCATGCAGGACAGGCTGCTTGATGGTAGCCGTTTGGTGCTTTTTCCTGAGGGGACAACTGGAGACGGTACAATTGTCTTTCCTTTCAAGTCCTCTCTATTTGCCGCCGCTGAGGTGCAGGAAAACGACAGGCCGATACCTATTCAACCGCTATCTCTGGCTTTTGCAGAATTAAGCGGTATTCCGATGAGCCGACGCATTCGGATTAAGTATGCCTGGATTGGGGATGTCGGTTTGCTTTCCAATATGTTTTATGTCTTGGGAAGTTACTCGTTTACAATCAATTTAATCTTTCATGCCCCTACTAATCTTGTCGAGGCAGGGGGACGCAAAAAGTTAGCCGTCTCGGCACATCGACAGGTGCAAAATGGCGTCGCAAACACCACTGTAGGCTTTACTGATGTTGAGGCGACACATACGCCTGACGCCCCCTCCGAACTTAAAGTTGCAGCCAAGCCTCTTGCCTAGAACGCCTAAACTGTCTAAACGAAAACCATGGAAAAGCATAAATCCGTCTTTATAAAGACTTACGGATGCCAAATGAATGTTTATGACAGCGAACGCATGGGCGAGGCGCTGAATATGGCTGGTTATCATCCGGTGGATGCGCCTGATAAGGCTGATATGGTTATTCTCAATACCTGCCATATCCGTGAAAAGGCTGCCGAGAAGGTTTATTCCGAACTTGGCAGGCTTAAAAAACTAAAAGACATTAACGAAGATATGATTATCGGCGTTGCTGGATGTGTTGCTCAGGCTGAAGGCGAAGAAATGCTGTCTCGTGCGCCGACAGTGGATCTGGTGTTTGGCCCTCAGACTTTTCAGGCGCTTCCTGATATGCTGGAAGAACTGGCTGATAACAGGGCGGATGCGCTTGAGGAAAACGGCCATATTAAGAAAGCAAAAGGTGTTGTCAGAACAAGCTTTCCTGCGGAAGAAAAATTCGCCACCTTGTTTGAAACACCTCGCCAGCCTTTGGTGCGAAGCCCTGCGGCCTTCGTCACTGTCCAAGAAGGGTGTGATAAATTCTGCACTTTTTGTGTTGTGCCTTATACAAGGGGGGCTGAAGTTTCCCGTGCGGCCTTGGAAATTGAAGCCGAAGTTATATCTCTCGCGCAAAAAGGTGTGAGTGAAATTACACTTTTAGGGCAAAACGTTAATGCTTGGCATGACGTTGATGCGGATGATATCGGATTGGGACAGCTGTTAAGGCAATTGGCTCAAGTCGATGGCATAGAGCGGCTCCGCTATACTACCTCGCATCCGCGGGATATGGATGATGCACTGATAGAAGCCCATGCTGATTTGCCAGAGTTGATGCCTTATCTGCATCTGCCTGTGCAAGCAGGATCGGATAAAATTCTCAAAGCCATGAACAGAAAACATACGGCAGAAGATTATATCAAGCTGGTTGACCGCATCCGTGCAGCGCGGCCTGATATTGCTTTGTCCTCTGATTTCATCGTCGGCTTTCCGAGCGAGACTGAAGAGGATTTCACGGCCACGCTTGATCTTGTGAAGCAGGTTACTTATGCGCAAGCTTATTCATTTAAATATAGCCCACGCCCTGGAACACCGGCTTCTGAGGAAGCGCAGATTGATGAGGATGTTAAATCGGAGCGTCTGGCGCGTCTGCAGGATGTCTTGAACATCCAACAGGTAAACTTTAATGCCTCACAGGCTGGGGAAACGCTAGAGGTCTTGTTTGAAAAGCAAGGCAAGAAGCCCGGGCAAATGGTTGGGCGGAGCCCCTATTTACAGACTGTTCACGTGGACGCGGATGAGACTGTAATCGGTAAAATTTTACCCGTCAAAATTGAAAAGGCACACGCGAACAGCCTGTCGGGTAAGATTTTAGCGGTTTAATGCCTATTTGATGTTGTTCTATTATCAGCCACACCTATATGAAGCTTTTGTGAATAAGGGGATTGTCTCTTGCGTGGCCGACCCAATCACGCCATATTTTTATTAATGATTTTTCAATTTAACAGCCACATTCGAGGAGCCCGCGATTGAGCAATTTGAAAGCTGGAGCTGCCGCGGATCGCTCCAAAAACAACAGTCAGCTTATACTTGATTTTGATGACAATCTTTTGCTGAGTGAACTTTTTGGTGCACATGATACAAATCTGGTTCGAATTGAAGAAACGCTCGGCATTTCTATTGTCAGTCGTGGTAATAAGGTTTTTCTCTCTGGCGATCAGACCGCATGTCAACGTGCTGGAGAGGTTCTCGAACAGCTTTATAGCCGTCTAAAAGTTGGTGACAGTATCAGTAAGGGTGACGTTGATGGTGCGCTCCGCATGACAGTTACGCCTTTGAAGGTCAAGAAAAGCAAGTCTTTCGTCAAAAACGGTAAAGGATCGGGTGGTCAAGATTTGAATAGTGGTGTCAGAACTCAAAAACGGGCGGTTGCGCCAAGGTCACCAACACAGGCAAGCTATATTGAAGCCCTGATGCGCGATGAATTGATTGTTGGAAGTGGCCCTGCAGGTACCGGCAAGACTTACCTCGCCGTCGCCGTTGCCGCGTCCATGCTTGTTGAGGGTAAAGTAGATAGAATTATTCTTTCAAGACCGGCGGTAGAGGCGGGAGAAAATTTGGGTTTTCTGCCAGGTGATATGCGGGACAAAGTCGATCCTTATTTGCGGCCTCTTTATGATGCGCTTTATGACATGCTTCCCGGGCCTCAGGTTATGCGCAGTATGGAGTCCGGCGAAATTGAAATTGCGCCCCTCGCTTTTATGCGCGGCAGAACCTTGGCAAATTCTTTTGTTATTTTGGATGAGGCACAAAATGCCACGCCAATGCAGATGAAAATGTTCCTCACCAGAATGGGTGAAAACAGCCGCATGGTGATTACAGGTGACCCCAGTCAGGTGGATTTGCCGTTCGGGGCAAAATCCGGCTTAAGGGATGCGATGGAAATTCTCCCTGTAGTTAAGGGGGTCAGTGTTATAAACTTTACTGAGAAAGATGTTGTGAGGCACGATATGGTAACACGCATCGTCAAAGCCTATAATAAACGCGACAGAAAGCTCACTGATTTTAAAGAAAATAAAAAATCAGAAGATAATCAAAACTCTGACACTTAATGAGGAGTTCTGAGAGAAGCCCAAAGCGATGATGCTTCCCACAACAAGACTTCTAATGGTATAAAATTGTTAAGAAATGCCTGATCAAACGTCTGCAAATGAGACAAATGAAGATGAAAGCACTCTATTAGTTGAGATTGTAACCGAGCAATCTGACTGGGAAAAGGGGGCTTGGGACGGCGTGCAGGATGACATCCAACATGCGGCAATTGCAGCATTTCATGCCGGTATTGATGCGCGGACTGATATATCATTTCCCGATGTTGATATTGAGATTGGTATTCGCTTGACGGATGATAAGGAAATGACAACCCTTAATGCTCAATGGCGGAACATCGACCGCCCGACGAATGTCCTCTCTTTTCCGAGCTGGGATGGTAACACTGAGCTTTACAATGGTGAGAGTGGGATTTTGCTGGGTGATGTCGTGTTGGCGCGGCAGACAATTGAAGCAGAGGCTGATGGGGCTAATCTCCCGCACGTGAACCATGTTAAACATCTAGTTGTTCATGGTGTTCTTCATTTGCTTGGGTTTGATCACGAAACAGATGAGGAGGCTGACATTATGGAGTCTCTGGAGGTCAAAGTGCTTTCCAATATCGGGGTTGCATCTCCTTATAAGCACAGGAAAAAGGAAAACGTTATATGAGTAGTACTGATTTTCAGGCGCAGAGCCTGTGGGCTAAGCTCAAAGCCATTCTAATTCCGCCAGACACAAATTTACGTGAAAGCCTTGAGGATGTTCTTGAAGAAGAGGCGGGCAATGATGAAAGTCTGACGGGTGAAGAACTTCATATGCTGAGGAACCTTCTTGGCTTTAAGGATGTTCGCGTTGAAGATGTTATGGTCCCGCGTGCGGATATTACTGCTGTCGATGAAAAGGCTTCATTGGAGGATCTGGGCGGCTTGTTTACAGAGTCAGGTCATTCGCGGTTGCCGGTTTATAAGCAGTCTTTGGACCATCCGATAGGCATGGTGCATATTAAGGATCTAGTGGTTATGCTGGCCGGAAAAGCACCAAAAGTGCCTCTTAAGGCGCTTATCCGTGATATTTTATTTGCCCCGCCCTCTATGCCCGCGCTGGATTTATTACTTCGTATGCAGGCCTCTCGTTCGCATATGGCCTTGGTCGTAGATGAATATGGCGGCACTGACGGGCTCGTGACGATTGAAGATTTAATTGAGGAAATTGTCGGTGAAATCGAAGATGAATATGATGATCAGGACGGCCCCCAAATTGTAACTCGTAGCGGCGATATTTTGGAGGCGCAGGCGCGCCTGCCCATAGACCAGCTTGAAGAAAAGCTTGGCATTACCTTGGTTGATGAAGACGAGGATATTGATACGCTGGGTGGACTTGTTTTTACGCTGGCCGGGCGCGTCCCGCAGCGCGGTGAAATGATTATACATAAAAATGGGATTGAATTTGAGGTCAGAGATGCTGACCCGCGGCGTATTAAGACCCTACGAATTAGACGAAAAAAGGTTCAAAATAAATCTGAAAATGATGCTCGGCCCTCTCAGAAACTGGATTGATAATCAGTCAATCCGACTGGCTCTTTTGTCGCCGATAAAGGGCGGGCTTTTTGATTTTTTCCTCGGCGCGCTTGTGCCATTGGCTATGCCCCCTTTAGGTGCGTGGCCAATTTTGTTTTTCATCTTTCCTGCCTTATTGATGAGACTACAACGTATTCAGCGTTGGCAGAACGTAGCGCTTACCGCTTGGTTGTTTGGTTTTGGGCAGTTCTTTATAGGCCTCTATTGGATAGGGTTTGCTTTTTTGGTAGAGCCGGATCTTTTTTTATGGGCCTTGCCTCTTGCAATCACATTTCTGCCCGCCGGTCTTGCGGTGTTTCCGATGCTGGCGGCCTTACTTTGGTTTCTTTTTTTTGCTGACAAACCAAGGTTTGCCATCCGCGCGCTCGGACTTGTTCTATGTTTGGTGCTGGCATCCTGGTTGCGGTCCAACATATTGACTGGACTGCCCTGGAATCTCTACGGCATGTCTGCGTTAAGCTGGCTACCTCTCGCTCAATCAGCCCGTCTGTGGGGTGTGCATGGCTTGTCTCTACTTATGCTTTGTTTTGCAATGCTTCCCCTTTTCATTCGGCACGAAAGAAAACTGGCCGTATTTTTGTCTTTGGGTTTTTTGCTGATTATTTGGGATGGTCATACACGGCTTAAAACTTATGAGCCGGAAAAAACGGCTGATTTGATGGTTAGAATTGTTCAACCAGCCATTCCACAAAAAGAAAAATGGATTCCCGAAAACAGGCTGGGGATTATTCGCACACATCTTGAACTCACCGGACAGCCAGCCGAAGTGCCGATAGATTTGGTGGTCTGGCCTGAAACCGCCCTCCCTGCTTTGTTATACAGAGATATATGGTTGCGAGAGCAAATTACTGATATTTTACCCGATGGGGCATATTTGGTGACAGGTGGTTTGCGGCGCGAGACTCTTGTTAAAGCGACAGATATTAGACCCGGCGAAGAGAGAGCGGTGCCAGCCGAGGAGGTTACGCCTGAAGCTGAAAGACCATGGCAAAGTTTTAACAGTGTTTTTGTAATCTCCCCCGAGGGGGATGTTGAAGACTTTTATGATAAGCATCACCTTGTGCCTTTTGGGGAGTATCTCCCGCAACAACAGCTTCTGGAATTTCTTGGACTCGAGCAACTTACCCGATTGCGTGGCGGCTTTACTGCGGGCGAAGAGCCAAGAACACTCGCGCTTGGTAAGTTGGGCAAGTCCTTTTCACCCCTCATATGTTATGAGGTGATTTTTCCTGGACGCGTTGTGGGGGACTTTCGACCGGATTTTTTAATTACAGTGACTAATGACGGTTGGTTTGGGAAATCTGCAGGTCCATGGCAACACCTGGAAATGGCGCGGATGCGTACAATTGAAGAAGGGTTACCAATTATCAGGTCAGCAAATACCGGTGTTTCAGCAGTTTTTGATGCGCTTGGTCGCCAGCACGCTTTGATGCCACTGATGCAAAGAGGGGTTTTGGATGTATCCTTGCCGCCGGCTGTCGATGAGACGCCCTATGCGCGTTACGGCGATATGATCTTTTTTTTGATGTTTTTTGGCGTTGCAGGGCTGGTGTATAGAGCGCGAAGAGCCAGCGCCTAAATATTTTAAAAACCTGTAGTATTTAATGTTAAATACTGATACCTAATATGAAATCATCATAAGCGGAGTTTTTCTGGTGGCTTCTAAAGATCCATCTAATATCGATAAACATATTGGTTATAAGCTCAAGCTGCGGCGGGTTGATGCCGGTATGAGCCAGGAGGCCCTGGGTGAAAAAGTGGGTTTGTCATTTCAGCAAATTCAGAAATATGAAAAGGGCGCTAACCGGATTTCAGCATCCCGCCTGTTCGAGCTCACGCGCATTCTTGAGGTTGATATATCATATTTCTTTGAAGGGTTCGAAACATCTGGGCCTTATCTCAGAATGGAGGATAGTGCACCTATTCCGAAATTTATCGATTTTGTCAGTAGCAATGAAGGTATGAGCTTGAATCGTGCTTTTACCCGCATAAAAAGCCGTCGAACCCGTCGCGCGCTCATCGATATGGCAAAATCTCTCGCTGGTTAACCCACCTCAGCGCAAAATCTGCCTAAATTATTATAAAACATATAAAGAAAGCTTTATATGGCTTGTCTAATAAGCCGTGCCCTGCTAAAGAATTGGCAAATAGTGGAGATGTTATGGCCCGTCAAGAATATATTTTTACAAGTGAATCCGTTTCCGAAGGTCACCCGGATAAAGTGTGTGACTTGATTTCTGATAGTGTTCTGGATGCTTTTGTAGCCAAAGAGCCTGAAGCTCGTGTTGCTGTTGAAACATTAACAACAACTAACAAAATTGTTTTGGCCGGCGAAGTGCGTCCAACAGGTCTCATCAGTGCCGAAGAAATGGCGAATATCGCCCGTGAGCGCGTCCGGAACATCGGGTATGAACAAGACGGCTTTCATTGGAAGCATGCTGATGTCGATGTTTATGTTCATGCTCAGTCTGCACATATTTCACAAGGTGTGGATGGTGATGGCGGCAATAAGGATGAAGGTGCGGGCGATCAGGGTATTATGTTCGGTTATGCTTGTCGTGAAACTGAGACACTAATGCCGGCGCCTATTGCGTTTTCTCATCAAATTCTTTCAGACATGGCGCAGGCAAGAAAATCTGGCGCCGTTCAAGGTTTCGGACCAGACTCAAAAAGCCAAGTTTCTCTTAAATATGAAAACGGCAAGCCTGTCGCCGCGACATCAGTTGTTGTTTCGACCCAGCATGATGAAGGCTTGTCGCAAAGCGATGTGCGCGAACTTGTTCGCCCGTTCGTTGAGGCTGTTTTGCCTTCGGGCTGGATGTGCCCCGAAGACGAGTTCTACGTTAATCCGACTGGGACATTTGTTATTGGTGGGCCTGACGGGGATGCCGGTCTTACCGGCCGTAAAATAATAGTCGATACCTATGGTGGTGCAGCCCCGCATGGCGGCGGAGCGTTTTCCGGTAAAGACCCAACTAAGGTTGATCGCTCAGCTGCCTACGCGGCTCGTTATCTTGCTAAAAATGTTGTAGCCGCAGATCTTGCTGACAAATGTACTATTCAGCTTTCTTATGCGATTGGTGTTTCCAAACCAATTTCTGTTTATGTTGACCTACATGAAACAGGAAAAGTTGATCCTTCCAAATTGGAAGGCGCCCTTGGCGAAGTTATGGATCTCAGCCCAAGAGGGATTAGAACTCACCTTGGCTTGAATAAGCCGATATTTGCGCGCACTGCGGCCTATGGCCATTTTGGTCGCCAACCTGAGGCCGATGGCGGGTTTTCATGGGAGAAAACTGATCTGGTTGAGGCCATTAAGTCAGCGCTATAAACCCGGCACATAATTCCCGTGAGTAAAAAGCTAAAAACTAATCAAGAAAGCGTACAAAATGATCTTGTGCGGCGGGTTTTTTACGGGCGGCGGCAGGGGCATAAGTTGCATCCAAAGCAAGCGCGCCTGGTCGAGGGTTTTCTTCCCGAGATTCGAATAACTGACTTTGCTGCAGAACCAATGCGGGCTTTTGAGGTCAACAAATTTGCACCGGAAAATCTGGTTATGGAAATTGGCTTTGGCGGCGGCGAGC
The DNA here is from genome assembly GCA_003331985.1 of PS1 clade bacterium. Lineage (GTDB taxonomy): Bacteria > Pseudomonadota > Alphaproteobacteria > RS24 > RS24 > Micropelagius. The sequence continues at coordinate 15,536 of QOQK01000002.1, forward strand.
ATTTGGCGGCTCAGGCTGAGGCTAAACCACATATTGGTTTTATTGGGTGCGAGCCATTTCTCAATGGTGTTGCCAAACTACTCAATCGCATCCAACAATATAATTTACAAAATATTCGCATCCATGATGAGGATGCCCGTGACCTCATTGAGTTAATGCCCGATAATTGTCTAGCTGGGATATATTTGCTTTATCCAGATCCTTGGCCGAAAAAAAAGCATCATAAAAGACGATTTGTGAATTCAGAAAATCTGCATCACCTTCATCGTCTATTGCAGCCGGACGGGATGTTTTATTTTGCCAGCGATATTCCGGATTATGTTTCATGGGCTTTGATGCATCTTCGCGACCATGGCGGTTTTGATTGGCGAGCGGGTGAGGCCACTGACTGGAAACGTCCCTTTGAAGGTTGGGTTCGAACACGTTATGAAGAAAAGGCCTTAGCTGCAGGGCGGACGCCGACTTATTTAAGGTTTCAGCAGCGTGCAAATATCCGCCCTGGGTTCCTTTAGACACTCAAAATCAGACGTTTAAATAAGAGATTAAAAATTCTTGCTTTTTCAGTCTCACTTTGTATATTCCTTCGAAACAGACTGCTTTATTCGAAGTGGACGGCGGAAACGCCCCCGCTTTTTTTATTGGTTTTTTTCGGCAGCAGTATTGGATGATGACAGATACAGCACCAGAACAAAATGAGGCGCACCAAAACGACTCTCTTGGTTTGCAAGACGCATGGGAAACCGCCCCGCATCTGATGGCGCCCGGGCCTGCAGCGCCACTTTTGTCTCTGGTCGCACCTGTTGTTCAAGATATCGGGTTGGAATTATTGCGAATTCGCATGACTGGCCAGGATGGCGAACAAGTCCTTCAGATTATGGCTGACAGAGATGAGGGCATGATTACAGTCGAGGACTGCGAACGCATTAGTCGGGCAGTATCGGCGGTATTGGATGTAGAAGACCCGTTAAAGGGACAATATATTTTGGAAGTCTCGTCACCTGGTATGGCACGTCCGCTTTGTCGCCCCAAAGACTTTATCCGGTGGGCAGGGTTTGAAGCCAAGCTGGAATTGTCTCGCGCCTTTGACAGTCGCAAGCGCTTTCGCGGGATGCTGACCGGATTTGAGGATGGCGAGGTTTTGATGGATGTGCCGTTGGATGGGCATGATGAGGCCCCAACGCTTGGTTTTAAATTTGAGGATATTTCAGAAGCCCGATTAGTGGTGAATGATGAGATGATTGCTGACGCCTTAAAGCGTCAAAAAGGGAAAAATGGAGACTAAAATGGCAACTGGTGTAAGTGCAAATAAACTTGAACTCCTCCGTATCGCAGAATCTATGGCGCGGGAAAAAGGTATTGAGCCCGAGTTGGTATTCAGCGCTATGGCAGACGCGATTCAGAAAGCTGCCAAGGCGCGATATGGTGCGGAGAATGATATTCGCGCTGAAATTGACACCAAAACGGGTGATACTATCCTCAAGCGGTTTATGGAAGTGGTTGAAGATGTTGAAAACGACAACACTCAGCTGACTTTAGACGAAGCTAAAAAAATTAAGCCGGATGCTGAAATTGGTGAGTTTTTAAGCGAGGAATTGCCGCCGGTAGAATTCGGCAGGATTGCAACACAAACAGCAAAACAGGTTATTGTCCAGCGTGTGCGTGATGCTGAACGTGAACGCCAATATGAAGAATACAAAGACAGAGTTGGCGAGGTTGCTTCCGGCATCGTGAAGCGCGTTGAATATGGCAATGTTGTTGTTGATTTGGGCCGCGCGGAAGCCATGTTAAGGCGTGATAATCTAATCCCGCGCGAAGTATTTAACCCCAATGATCGTATTCGTGCCTACATTCAGGATGTTAAGCGTGAGCAACGCGGCCCGCAAATCATTTTGTCACGGACGGACCCAGCTTTTATGGCGAAGCTCTTTGCCCAAGAAGTGCCGGAAGTTTATGACGGGGTGATTGAAATTAGAGCTGTTGCCCGTGATCCTGGTAGTCGTGCAAAAATTGCCGTTGTTTCAAATGATAGCTCCATTGATCCTGTCGGCGCTTGTGTCGGTATGCGCGGTAGCCGTGTTCAGGCGGTAGTTAATGAGTTGCAAGGTGAAAAAGTCGATATTGTTCCTTGGTCAGAAGATGCCGCCGCATTTATCGTGAACGGTCTTGGTCCTGCCGAAGTTGCCAAAGTTGTGCTTGATGAAGACACGCAACGGATTGAGGTTGTTGTGCCGGATGACCAGCTTTCTCTGGCAATTGGTCGTCGGGGACAGAATGTCCGTTTGGCTTCCCAGCTTTCCGGTTGGGATATTGATATTCTGACAGAAGCAGAAGAGTCAGAGCGTCGTCAGGCTGAATTTGCCGAACGTACACAAATCTTCATGGCTTCTCTGGATGTTGACGAAATGATTGCTCAACTTTTGACATCTGAAGGCTTTGCCACGATTGAAGAGGTCGCCTATGTGCCACTGGATGAAATAACAGTTATTGAGGGTTTTGATGATGAGACGGCGGAAGAGCTGCAAAGACGAGCAACAGAGCATCTCGACAGACAAAACCAAGCACTTGATGAGGAGCGTAAAGCCCTTGGGGTCGCCGATGAATTGATGAATGTCGAAGGCCTCACACCAGCCATGTTGGTTGCATTGGGCAAGAATGATGTCTTCACACTCGAAGATTTTGCCGGTTGTGTTCCTGATGATTTAACTGGGTGGTATGAGTCTGTTGACAGGCAACGCGTCCGTCAGCCAGGTATATTTGATGATTTTGATGTCTCTGCGGATGAAGCGCAAACAATGATTATGAATACGCGCGTGATGGTCGGCTGGATTACAGAAGAAGATTTGCTGGTGCCTGAAGATGAAGCACCGGAAGATGGAGGAGACGCAGACAGCTCCGAAGGGGAACCTTCTGAGGCAAGTGCTGAAGATGTTTTTGCTGCACCATCTGAACCAACAACAGATACCCTTACAGAATAATGAGAGCGCGCATCATCCATGACAGAAAATTTGCAATGTGCGCTTACCGGAAAGCTGCTAACGCGTGAAAAAACGATCAGGTTCGTTATTGGACCTGATAACACAGTTATTGCTGATTTATCCGAGGAACTGCCGGGCGAGGGCATCCGACTTTTGGGCTATCGTGGCACATTAGAGGCCTCTATCCGCGATGGGTCATTCAAAGAGCTTTTTGACAAAAAGTGGTTAGATGGTGATCCGGTTATTTCTGCCTCTTTTTTAGATAAAATTGAGTCCCAACTTATGGATAAGGTTCTTGGGCTGATAGGCTTGGCCCGCCGCGCCGGGTCAGTACTCAATGGCTTTGCTAAAGTTGAGGGCAGTCTAAAATCGGGTAAGTGCAAACTATTGTTAACAGCTAGTGACGGCGCAGAGGACGGGCGCATGAAAATGACACGCCTTGCAGAAGCTGTTGAATGCCAACAAGTGACGATTCTGCCTTCCGCCAGATTAAGTATGGCTTTAGGCCAGACAAATGTTATACATGCAGGAATTATCGGTTCAGGATGGGCCGAACGCCTGAACGCATCGATTGACAGATTGTCACTTTATGTTAACGGACACGAGGCAGCATAAGGCCTCAACATATGACAACAGGTTAGTGCTATTAGGTTGGAAGTGATAACGGATATGAGTGAAAAAGAAGAGAACGAAAAAGCTGATGAACAAAAGCCCGGCAAGACGCTGAGCTTGAAGCGAACTGTTGACTCCGGTCAGGTACGTCAGAATTTTTCTCATGGCCGGACTAAATCTGTTCAGGTTGAACGTAAACGTAAACGCATGGTCACTCCGGGGAGTGCCGGAGCCTCAAGTGCTGCGACACCGGCTACACCTAGCGCGGTTGAGCCAGTTGAAACAAAAGCCCCTGAAGTTAAAGAGCCGACTTCTGAAAATAATCTTGGCGGTCTTTCTCGTCAGGAGCAAGCAGCGCGTCAAGCGGCTGTTGCAGAAGCGAAAGTAAGGGCTGCTGAAGAGGCTGTTCGAGATAAAGAAGAGGCTGAGAAAAGAGCCTTAGAGGATGCCGAACGCGCCAAAGAAGAAGCTAAAAGAAAAATTGAGTCGCCCGAGGTTCTTGATGTGCCTGTGGTGCCGGTTGAAACAAGTGATACTGCGGCTTCGCCTCGACGGAAAGAGCCTGTACGTGCGGGGGAAGAAACACCGGCGCGCCGCAAAGAAAAAGCAGAGGAGCCGCGCCGCCCAGCCGTGGCTAAACGCGGAGAGCAGCAGCGTCGACGTACTGGGAAGTTGACCATTAACGATGCATTGAATGATGAAGAACGCATGCGTTCAATGGCATCCATACGTCGCCGTCGTGAACGCGAAAAAAGACAGTCAATGTCTATGGAGCCGCGCGAAAAAGTTGCGCGTACCATTAAATTGCCTGAATCAATTACTATTCAAGAACTTGCGAACCGCATGGCGGAGCGAGCTGTGGATGTCATTAAATTGCTGATGCAACAAGGTGTTATGGCAAAAATCAACGATACGATTGATGCCGATACTGCCGAATTGCTTGCCGAAGAATTGGGGCATAAGGTCAATCGTGTCACAGATGCAGATGTAGAAGACAGCATCGATTCTGAAGAAGATACTGATGAAGATAAAAAGCCGCGTCCGCCGGTTGTGACTGTTATGGGTCACGTTGACCACGGGAAAACATCCTTGCTTGATGCATTGCGGAAAGCCAGTGTTGTCACCGGTGAGGCTGGCGGTATTACCCAGCATATCGGGGCATATCAGGTCACTAAAGATGATGGTGAGAAGGTAACTTTCATCGATACGCCGGGTCACGCGGCCTTTACGTCAATGCGTGCGCGGGGCGCCAAAGTAACAGATATTGTTATTCTCGTTGTTGCCGCCGATGATGGTGTGATGCCTCAGACAGTTGAAGCTATCAGCCATGCCAAGGCGGCAGACGTGCCGATTGTGGTTGCGGTGAATAAAATCGACAAGCCTGAAGCTGACCCTACAAGAGTGAAAAACGAATTATTGCAGCATGAAATCATTTCTGAGGACATGGGCGGTGATGTTCAGTTTGTCGAAGTTTCGGCCATTGCGGGGACAGGGCTTGATGAATTGTTGGAGTCTGTTCTGCTTCAGGCTGAACTTCTTGATCTAAAAGCTAATCCGGACCGTGCGGCGGAAGGTATTGTTATCGAGTCAAAACTCGAAAAAGGCAGAGGGGCGGTTGCGACTGTTCTTGTGCAACGAGGCACGTTAGCTGTCGGTGATATTTTTGTTGTTGGGGAAGAGTCCGGTCGGGTTCGTGCCCTTTTGGACGACCAAGGCGAAAGCATTACAATCGCATTACCGGCCTCTCCGGTTGAAGTTCTGGGCGCGGGCGGCTCGCCATCAGCAGGTGATATGTTTAACGTTGTTGAGACAGAAGCTAAAGCTAGAGAGATTGCTGAATATCGCGGTCGCATCAGTCGTGAGAAGCGAACAGCGTCAGGCAATCGAACAACGCTGGATCAGATGATGCAGCAGCTTAAAGACACTGAGCTTAAAGAGCTACCTATTGTTGTTAAAGCCGATGTGCAGGGTTCTGCCGAGGCAATTTCTCAGGCAGTGGATAAACTCGGTACAGATGAAGTTTGTGGCCGCGTTGTGCATACGGCAGTGGGCGGTATTACTGAAAGTGATATTACTTTAGCGGCGGCATCTAACGCTTCCATTCTGGGCTTTAATGTTCGTGCCAATTCACAGGCTCGAAACTTGGCTGATGAGCAAGGTGTTGAGATTCGTTACTACAATGTGATTTATGACCTTGTTGACGATATGAAGGCCGCCATGTCCGGGATGTTAAGCCCTGATTTGCGCGAAACCATGCTCGGCAATGCTGAAATATTGGAAGTCTTTAATGTCTCTAAATCAGGCAAAGTGGCGGGTTGTAAAGTTACTGATGGCTTGGTTCGCCGTGGCGCGGGAGTCAGACTTATTCGGGACAGTGTTGTTATTCACGAAGGTGAACTCAGTTCCCTTCGTCGCTTTAAGGATGAAGTGAAAGAGGTTAATGCCGGTCAGGAATGCGGTATGGCCTTTGAAAATTATGAAGACCTTAAACAGGGTGACGTAATTGAGTGTTATGAGGTCGAGGAAATTGCCCGTACGCTTGATGACGTCAATTAATAGCCTCGTTCTCTGCCAATAAATTTTGAGCCGGATTATATTCATGGCAAAGCGTTTCAAAAAATCTGCACATTCTGACACGCCGCGAAGTCAGAGACAGTTACGTGTCGGTGAATTACTGCGTCAAAAGTTGTCAGAAGTCTTCTCTAGAGGGGATATTAGCGGCACAAATCTTGATACGCGGCTTGTGACTGTGACGGAAGTGCGGGTAAGTCCTGACTTGAAAAAAGCCACGGCCTATGTTGTGCCACTTCTGCAAATGACCGAAACCTTGTCAAAGCGTAAACGCAATACAGTCGCCAGCTCAGCCGCCGATTTGACTGCTGAATTAAACCGTCATGCTGGTGCTTTAAGAATTAAGATGGGGGACGGACTTCGCCTTAAATATGTTCCGAGTCTTTCTTTTAAATCGGATGATAGCTTTGATAATGCAGCTGTCATGGATAATTTGCTGGCGCGAGATGAAGTCCGGCGGGATTTGTCAGCTAATCCAGAAATATCAGATAAGTCACCTGAAGCTGAGCCTGACTCAACAAACGAGGCTTAAGTTTGGGTCGAAGACGCAAAGGCTTGCCAATACATGGCTGGATTAACTTCGATAAACCTGAAGGTATGACGTCAACTGCTGCTGTTGGCAAAATTCGCCGCCTGTTTAATGCACAAAAGGCCGGACATGCAGGAACGCTGGATCCGTTGGCGCAAGGAATTCTGCCGATTGCGCTTGGGGAGGCTACAAAAACAGTCCCGTTTATGATGGACGCCGCAAAAACATATCACTTCACTGTATGTTGGGGGGTTGCGACCACGACGGATGACCGCGAGGGGGATGTGCTGGAAACATCCTCACATCGCCCGACAGATGCTGATATTGAGGATGTTATAGGCGCGTTTATCGGGAATATTTCTCAAGTGCCGCCTGCTTTCTCTGCCATTAAGTTAGATGGGCGCCGTGCTTATGACATGGCGCGGGCGGGCGAAAAGCCTGAAATTTCTGCAAGAAGTGTTCAGGTTGACCGGCTCACTTTGGTAAACAGGCCCGATAATGACACAGCCCAGTTTGCGGTAGATTGCGGTAAGGGCACTTATGTGAGGTCTTTAGCCCGCGATATGGCTTTAAAACTCGGTACTTTTGGGCATGTGCATTACTTGCGCCGAACACGTGTTGGGCCGTTTGATGAAAAAAGCACAATAGGGCTGGATATTCTTGATGATTTAGGCCATATTGCCGCCGAAGTTGATGCTCTTGATGCGTTTAATGCGCAACTAAAGCCCCACTTGCTTCCTTTACAGACAGTGCTGGACGACATCCCGGCTCTGCCGATTAATGAAAAGGAAGCGCGCGATATTCGCATGGGCAGAGCAGTCAACATCACCGCTCATGTAGTGGATGATAAGTTATCTGAAAGCCCCGGAGCCACTAAGGTTTTAGCGCTTTTTGAAAATCATCCAGTTGCATTGGGGAAGCTGGAAGAGGGCAGATTTCAGCCGGTGCGTGTTTTTAACCTGTCCGATAAAAATTAAAGGAGTTACCGATGTCGATTAGTCCTGAACGCAAGCTTGAGCTTGTTAAAGAATATGCCACACAGGATGGTGATACAGGATCACCTGAGGTTCAAGTGGCCATCCTCACGGAGAGGATAAACAATCTGACCGAACATTTTAAATCTCACGGCAAAGATAATCACTCACGCCGGGGTCTTTTGAAAATGGTCAGCCAACGTCGCCGTCTTCTTGATTATCTAAATGCACGTAATTCTGAGCGTTATCAGACTCTCATTAAGCGTCTGGGTCTACGCCGTTAGATTCTCAACACTTCGGTTGACTAACAGCCTGCATCAGGGGATGCGGGCATATGGAAAGAAAAAATGTTTACAATTTCAAGAGAAGAAATCGATTGGGGTGGGCGTCCGCTTATTCTGGAAACTGGTCGAATTGCCCGTCAGGCTGACGGTGCTGTTTTGGCAACTTATGGGGATACAACTGTATTGGCGACTGTGGTTGCTGACCGCAGCCCTAAATCGGGAATTGACTTTTTCCCGCTCACAGTGAATTACCAAGAAAAATCTTATGCTGCCGGTAAAATCCCTGGCGGTTATTTTAAGCGCGAAGGCCGCCCGTCAGAAAAAGAAACACTTGTTTCTCGTCTGATTGATCGCCCTATCCGCCCGCTGTTTGTCAAAGGTTTTAAAAACGAAACACAGGTCATTGCCACAGTTCTTAGCCATGACCTGGAAAACGATAGTGATATTGTTGCTATGGTTGCTGTTTCTGCGGCCCTGACAATTTCAGGTGTTCCATTTCTAGGGCCTATTGGTGCGGCGCGTGTCGGATTTGCCAATGGTGAATATATTTTGAACCCGACGCTGGAAGAGATGAAAGAAAGTAATCTTGATCTGGTGGTTGCGGGAACAGGCGACGCTGTTTTGATGGTTGAGTCCCAAGCCGGTGAACTTACAGAAGACGTTATGCTCGGTGCGGTTATGCATGGCCACCGTGAATTCCAGCCGGTCATTAACGCCATTATCAGCCTTGCTGAAAAATGCGCAAAAGAGCCGCGTGATGTGCCTGAAAATAATGACGATGAGTTGAAAGAAAAAGTTTCCGGTATTGCCCGTGGTGATCTGGAAGCCGCTTATCAGGAAGCTGATAAATCGTCACGTCAGGAAAAAATTGCTGCTGCCAAAGACAAAGTCATGGCTGATTTACTGCCCGTAGATGCAGACGCGGATACAGCGATTACACTTTCAGGTGCTTTCAAAGGTCTGGAAAGTGACATTGTACGCGGCGGTATTTTGGATACGGAAAAACGTATTGATGGTCGTGGCCTTGCTGATGTTCGCCCGATTGTTTCCGAAGTTGGTATTTTGCCTCGCGCCCATGGTTCGGCTCTGTTTACCAGAGGTGAAACTCAAGCGTTGGTCGTGGCCACGCTCGGAACGGGCGATGATGAACAACTCGTTGACGCATTAGAAGGTACTTATAAAGAAAACTTCATGCTGCATTACAATTTCCCGCCTTATTCAGTCGGGGAGACGGGCCGCGTTGGCTTTACGGGTCGTCGTGAAGTCGGTCACGGTAAGTTGGCATGGCGGGCTATCAAGCCGATGCTGCCAACTGCTGAAGATTTTCCATACACATTACGTCTCGTCTCCGAGATTACCGAATCCAACGGCTCGTCTTCCATGGCGACTGTTTGTGGCGCATCTCTCGCCATGATGGATGCAGGTGTACCTTTGCAAAAGCCTGTCGCAGGTATCGCTATGGGACTGATTAAAGAGGGCGACAGGTTCGCCGTTCTTTCTGACATTCTTGGTGATGAAGATCACCTTGGCGATATGGACTTTAAAGTTGCCGGTACGCAGGACGGGATTACCTCCCTGCAGATGGATATTAAAATCACCGGTATCACCGAAGAGATTATGCAGGTTGCCCTGACACAAGCTAAAGGTGGCCGGGAGCATATTCTGGGTGAAATGGCGAGTGCACTTGGTGAAGCCCGTACTGAAATGGGTGAATATGCGCCGAAAATTGAAACCATTAAAATCGCACAGGATAAAATTCGCGAGGTTATCGGTTCAGGCGGGAAGGTCATTCGTGAGATTGTCGAGACGACAGGCGCGAAAGTTGACATTTCCGATGATGGCACCATTAAGGTCGCGTCCAGTGACGCCGCCGTTATTCAGGCCGCGATTGATTGGATTAACTCCATTGCTGCCGAGCCTGAAGTCGGTGTGATTTATGATGGTACTGTTGTGAAGACCATGGATTTTGGCGCCTTTGTCAATTTCTTCGGCAAACGCGACGGGTTGGTTCATATTTCACAACTGGCTGACAGGCGTGTAGAGAACACAACCGACATCGTCAAAGAAGGCGATACGGTGAAGGTCAAGCTGATGGGCTTTGACGATCGCGGCAAGGTACGCTTGTCCATGAAGGTCGTCGACCAAGAAACAGGTGAAGACCTCGAAGGCAAAGCCGATGATGCGGCTGACGATGCTAACAGCGAGGACTAAACACCTTTAGGCTGTTGAACAGTCTTCAAAAAATCAAGGGCGGAGCCATGACGGCACCGCCCTTTTTTGTTGGGTGAGGTCACTCAACTCTAATCGAGAAATTTAGTCACCTGATTTAGTCGGTTGTTTGGCCGTCAATCTCGGCATCCTGAGCGTTTCTTTGGCATGACTCGATGCCGTTTATTGCGTTTTGTTTGGTGGTATAGCCCTCAATCACGCAGAGTGTTTCACCATTTGCCGCGTTGAGTTTCCAGTAAAACTGTCCGTCTGTTTGTTTGGCTAAAACGAATGTGCCCATTTTTGCTTTCCTTTGTTTTGTTTTTTGTAGAACGCAACGCACAAAATAATATGAAAATGTAACGGCTTTCAGGATTGCCGAGACTGCCTGTTAAGTCAAGTCGAATGAAAGTGCTTGTCGGGAGAACGCGGGGGTTAAACCCGTTTCATCACCAGCGAGCCATTGGTGCCGCCAAAGCCAAAGGAATTTGACAGCACGCAGTTCAGACCTGCGTTTTCGCGGGCTTCCTGAACGATTGGCATATCGGCAAAATCTGGATCCAATTCTTCAATATGAGCTGAAGCAGCGATGAAATCGTCTTGCATCATAAGCAGGCTGTAAATTGCTTCTTGGACACCTGCGGCGCCGAGCGAGTGACCGGTCAGGGACTTTGTGGCTGAAATGGGCGGGCAATCTGCGCCGAAAACTTTGCGCAGGGCTTCTATTTCTTTAATATCGCCAACGGGCGTAGAGGTCGCATGCGGGTTAATATAATCAACCGGCACATCCAGATCTTTCATGGCCATTTCCATGCAACGTATCGCGCCTTCGCCGGAGGGTTGCACCATGTCATGTCCGTCAGAGGTTGCGCCATAACCGGAAACCTCAGCATATATTTTTGCACCACGTTTTTGAGCCCGCTCCATTTCTTCGAGCACCAGAACACCTGCGCCACCGGCGATGACAAAGCCATCGCGGTTTTTATCATATGCGCGGCTGGCTGTGGCAGGGGTATCATTATATTTGCTGGACATAGCGCCCATCGCATCAAAGAGAGAAGAGAGAGACCATTCCAGTGCTTCGCCGCCACCGGCAAACATGACATCCTGCTTGCCCCATTGAATCATTTCGGCTGCATTGCCAATGCAATGTGTAGAGGTCGCGCATGCGGATGAGATCGAGTAATTGATGCCTTTAATACCAAACGGCGTGGCGAGTGTCGCAGAATTGGTCGAGGACATGCATTTTGGGACGGCGAATGGCCCAATTCTTTTTGGGCCGCTATCGCGTGTGGTGTCGGCTGCTTCAACAAGCGTCCGTGTGCTTGGGCCGCCTGAACCCATAATGAGGCCGGTCATTGGATTGATGATGTCATTTTCTTCTAGACCTGCATCTGCAATGGCCTGTTCCATAGCAACATAATTCCAAGCGGCACCTTCACCCATAAACCTGCGGACGCGCTTATCGACACGCGCTTCAATATCCAGTGCCGGCATACCGTATATTTGAGACCGAAAACCAAGTTCAACATATTTGTCGGCGCGGGAAATCCCTGACTTGCCATTTTTTAAGCTTTCAGAAACCTCAGCGGTAGAATTACCGATGCACGAAACAATCCCGATACCTGTAATGGCGACACGTCTCATTTTTTATCCTTTTTTGTTTAAAGCTGCCCGGCTTTGAAAAGGCCGACTCTTAAATCTTTGGCTGTATAAATCTCTTTGCCATCAACTCTCATGATGCCATCCGCGAGACACATAACAAGCGCACGCGCAATCACACGTTTAATATTAATTTCGTATGTTATTAATTTTGCGTCAGGTTCTACTTGACCGACAAATTTTACTTCCCCGGCACCCAGAGCACGCCCGCGCCCTTCTTGGCCGGCCCATAATGGGAAAAATCCAACAAGTTGCCACATGGCATCCAAGCCCAGGCAGCCCGGCATAACTGGGTCATTCACAAAATGACAGTCGAAAAACCATAAATCTGCCTTTACATCAAGTTCGGCAGTCATGATGCCTTTATCATAAGTACCGCCGGTATCGGATATTTGCGTAATGCGGTCAAACATCAGCATGGGTGGTGTTGGAAGGCGCCCATTTTCGGGGCCAAATAGATTGCCATTGGCGCAATCAATAAGTTCGTCATAATTATAAGAGTTTTTAATTGTCATTGTTTGATCATATTTTCTGTGGACTTTTTCACTAAATTTAGGGCGTTATGCCACCAAAAAGATTAGCATAAATTGAAGGGCTGTGTTGCAAAATCCATGAGGCTGAACAGAAAAGCTTGTAATCGCCTCTAGTTTATAATAATTATAAGTTTCAGATTTTTTTACAAAGATTATGGTTACGATGGAAAACGTTAACACCCATACGAATCAAAACGAAAGTCACCAAACGCTTACTGATAAATTGCGTGGGGTGGGATTGCGTGCAACCCGTCAAAGACTGGATATTGGGAGCCTTCTTTTCTCAGGAAAATATCGTCATGTGACGGCTGAAAGTTTACATGATGAGGCAATTGCAGCTGGCATGAAGATTTCACTGGCAACAATTTATAACGCCCTGAACCAGTTCACGGATGTCGGACTTCTCCGAGAGGTTCTCGTTGATCCTACGCGCACCTATTTTGATACAAATACATCTTCTCATCACCACTTTTTTAATATTGATAATGGTCATCTGACAGATATCCCGCATGATGAAATCAATGTTTCCTGCCTTCCAACCTTACCGGATGGACAGATTATTGACGGTGTGGATGTTTTGATAAGAATTAAGCCTGTAGCATAATTTTTATTTAGAATTATTCTAAACTATTGACATCTCTTCTCTAAGACATATATAGTCTACATAAGAGTTAGGGAAAGCCCTTTTCTCTTTATTACTGGCTTTTCGGATTGGCCGAAAAGCATGCTTGGAGGAAGATGATAATGTCACTCGCAGACTCAAAAACTCTGGAAAACCTGAAGGACGCATTTGCCGGTGAAAGCCAGGCAAACCGTCGCTACCTTTACTTCGCGCAAAAAGCCGATGTAGAGGGATATAACGATGTTGCTACTGTATTTCGCTCGACTGCTGAAGGCGAAACAGGACACGCACATGGTCACCTCGAATTTCTTGAAGAAGTTGGGGATCCTGCAACTGGTGAGCCAATCGGTTCAACAGCTGCAAACCTGAAAGCTTCAATTGCCGGTGAAACACATGAATACACAGACATGTATCCCGGTATGGCACGTACTGCACGTGAAGAAGGCTTCGATGAAATTGCTGACTGGTTTGAAACACTCGCCAAAGCGGAGAAATCCCACGCTGGCCGTTTCCAGAAAGCACTGGACTCAATGGATTAATTTCCACTCTGTGTCTCTTTGAGACATATGAGACTCTTGGAGACTATGGCGGCTATCGCCATAGTCTCTGTGGTCTCTTTTCTTAAAAAAGGAATAACCTATGAAAGAGGGCAGCACCGAAGCGCCAATTCGTTACCCCTTGGATTGGCATAGCGAAGAATTTTATGACCGCGCAGCACTTGACGAAGAAGCGCGCCGTCAGTTTGATGTTTGTCACGGTTGCAGACGCTGCTTTAACCTCTGTGATAGTTTCCCGCGCCTATTTGACCTCATTGATGAGTCCGAATCCGGCGAGCTTGATACTGTCGCTAGTGGTGATTTCGGCCCTATTATTGATGGCTGTACCATGTGCGACATGTGCTTCATGACAAAATGCCCATATGTGCCGCCGCATGAATTTAACTTAGATTTCCCTCATCTTATGCTTCGCTATCGCGCTGTGGAATTGAAAGAAAAAGGCAAAGCGCCTTTTACTCAAAACCAGCTTGCTCAGATGGACAGAAATGGCTCGCTTGCTGAAAAAGTATCCGGTCTTGCGAATTGGGGTTCCTCTAAAGGGAATGCGCTTACTCGCCCTGTCATGTCAGCGACTTTGGGCATTGATAAAAATGTTGAATTACCAAAATTTACCGGTGAAACATTTATGAAGCGTGCAGAAAAATCTGCAAAGAACGGTGAGTTAGAGCCCAATAAAGAGGGTACTGCTCAAGACAGGAAAGCGCTTATCTACGCTACATGTTCAGTTAATTATAACAATCCCGGTGTAGGTGAAGCCGCACTCAAAGTGCTGACACATCTTGGAGTTTCCGTGAAAACAGATTATCCGGGCTGTTGCGGCATGCCTTATTTGGAGCAGGGCAATCTTGAGAAAGTGGCTCAAAATGCTGCGAGTGTCTCGGCTGCGCTGCGCCCTTACATTGACGAGGGGTATGATATTCTGACCCTGACGGCCAGTTGTGGATTGATGTTCAAATTTGAGTGGCCCTTAATCGTGCCAGATAATGAGGATGTGAAAGCCCTCAGCGCTGCGACGCGAGATATTAGCGAATATATTGTTCAAATCGCTGATAAAAACGGCCTTCCCGATGGCCTTCAAACAATAGAAGGCGGGGTGCAGGTGCATCTGGCCTGTCATGCTCGCGCCCAAAATATGGGGCCAAAATCAGCAGACCTATTGCGTCTCATTCCTGATGCCGACATTGGGGTCATTGAGCGTTGTTCCGGTCATGGTGGTACTTTCGGTGTTATGAAAGACACCCATGATCTTGCTGTAAAAGTCGGCAAACCAGTCGCACGTAATGTGGCTAAATCTGAAGCCAAGATTATTGTTTCAGATTGTCCACTCGCGGCAAAACATATTGTTCAAGGAGTCGAATATCTAGACTCATCTGCAAAACTGCCGGAGGCCGCGCACCCTGTAGAGGTATTCGCGCGCGCTTATGGTCTAATATAAATGGAGAGTTTTATGTCTGAAGCTAACAGAGCAATTACCCCTGAAGATATTGTGCCTATGACTACTTATGTCGCCGAACGTAAGGAAAGACGTCAGGCCGTTCTTGCACTCAAAAAACCACGTCGGATTGAGATTGGGCCGGTCGCAACATTTTATTTTGAGAATTACGAGACCATGCTGGCTCAAATTCAAGAGATGCTTTACATCGAAAAAGGTGGTGATGAACAGCTTGAGGATGAGCTGACTGCCTATAATCCGATGATACCGGATGGCTGTGAACTGACTGCAACTTTGATGTTTGAAATAGATGATCCGCAGCGTCGCGGTTCCATTTTACGCCGTCTGACGGATGTTGAAATGACAGCTTACATTGAGGTGGCTGGTGAGAAGGTCTTCGCAGTTCCAGAACAGGAAGTCGAACGAACAGCCTCCGACGGCAAGACATCCTCTGTTCATTTTTTACACTTCCCGTTTACGGCAGAGCAAATTGCGGCTTTCAAAGATACCAATAATCAAGCCATTCTAGGCATTGGTCATGAGAATTATGCACATATGACGATTTTGTCAGAAGAATCGCGTACCTCGCTGGCTGGAGATTTTGATTAAGCTATTTTTCCGCAAACTCATGTGGATAGACGCCCCATAGAGACACACGGGGCGTCCAGCCCCGATAACCGCTCACACGGATATCACACCATTCACCATCGCAGTCTTCAAGCTCGGCAACTATGCCGGGTTGAAGATATGCGGTGATAACAGCCCTTTCATCAGGTCTTTTGCGAAGTTTATGGGCTGTTGGATTTTGATGCAGCACAACGCTTCGTTTGCCGCGCAGAAGATTGGCCTGTATCCACCCTATGTCGCCGTCATAATCTCTGATTTTTCGCCAATTGCTATTTTCATCCAAAATTTCAACCGGCCACCCTACGCGTTTAAAGGTCAATAGGGCAGGGTATTGTGTGCCGGGACCTTGTCTTAAATTTACCGGGTTGCCTTTAATGCTGACAAATCTTGGTAGGGGGAGGCCGCTTGCCCCCCGTTTGTCAGGCTCGGCATAGCTTGGGAATGCAAGAGTTGATGAGAGGACTAACACAATTAAACCAGCAACAAAAAAACGAAAATGCCGCGCAAAGAATACTGAAATCATAAATATGCCTCATGGAGCCAAAAATAATAAGATCCGCATCACCGATTTGCTTATCTTAATGCCTTATTTAATCTCAAATCGCCTATTCGGATAGAATTAATGCTAAAAAAAGTTTTGCCGGACAGCAGCATTTGCTACACCTTATCAGGATATGATTGGAAAATCTGCCAAAGTAATTGTTCTTCGAAAACTCCCAGCCGCCATTGAAACTAGAATGGCGGAGCTTTTTGATGTGGAATTCAGCAACGAAGACCGCCACCTCGGTAAAGAAGAAATCGCTTCTGCAATGGCGCGGGCGGATGTATTGGTTTCAACTGTCACTGACACCATTGACGCGGAATTGATTAAAAATGCTGGCGACCAGTTGAAGCTCATCGCGAATTTTGGCAATGGCGTTGATAATATAGATGTTGATGCGGCCTATGCTCGGAATATTACCGTGACGAATACGCCGAGTGTGCTGACCGAAGATACGGCAGATATGGTTATGGCACTTATATTGGCGCTCCCCCGACGTATGGTGGAAGGTGATCGTATAATGCGTGAGCCTGGTAGTTTCACCGGTTGGTCACCCAATTGGATGCTGGGTCGGCGACTGGGAGGCAAAAAGCTTGGCATTGTTGGCATGGGGCGTATCGGGCAAGCAGTTGCGAAGCGCGCAATAGCCTTTGGTCTCGAAATTCATTATCACAACCGCAATCGTGTGCATGAAGAAATTGAGCAGGAGCTTGGCGCCACATACTGGGACAGTCTGGATCGCTTACTCGGCCATGTTGATTTTGTATCGGCAAATTGTCCGAGTACACCGGCAACTTATCACCTCATCGGGCCACGCCGGATGAAGCTACTGAAACAGGGAGCGTATTTGATTAACGCCTCGCGGGGTCAGGTGCTTGATGAAGACGCGCTGGCAGATGCACTTGAGGAAAACCGTCTTGGTGGCGCAGCGCTGGATGTTTTTGAGCGTGAGCCTGCCGTTAATCCACGCTTGTTGGAATTCCAGAATGTTATTCTCCTACCTCATATGAGTTCGGCAACTATCGAGGGTAGGCTTGGCATGGGCGAGAAGGTGCTTATAAATATTCGCACTTTTCTGGACGGGCATCGACCACCGGATCGTGTATTACCGACGCTTGCCACAGATAATTAAGCACGCATTTTGCGCATGAGCGCTACATTAAAATATTTGAGAATGATGGTTATGAATGTGAAGACAAGTCACTAATTGTTGGCGAGTTCCCGTTTAGGGGGTTGGATGGATCCCATGGGAGTCCCACAACCCTTGCGGTGGCCGCCAGACCATCATAGATCATCAGCCGTCCGGCAAGACTGTCTCCCGCGCCGGTAATTTCCTTAACCACCTCTAGCGCCTGAAGACTTCCCATTATGCCCGTCAAGGCGCCGATTATGCCTGTCGTAGAACAATCATCTGTCTCTGTTGCCCTCATACTGTCAGGGACAAGTGATCTATAACAAGGATAGGGTGTTCCGTTAGTATCTTTCATATAGGCTTTAAAGGTTGTCAGTTGCCCGTCAAACCGACCTACGGCTGCTGATACAAGCGGTTTAGCAGCGAAATAACAGGCATCATTAACCAAAAACCGAGTCGCAAAATTATCACAGCCATCGGCGATAACATCATGGTCATCTATCAAAGCTTTTGCATTATCAGCCGTCAGACGCGCTTCAATCGGTGTAACTTTACAATCAGGATTAAGTTTTGACAGAAATTTTGCAGCACATACAGCTTTGGGTCGTCCAATGTCGTCGTGATTGAAAAGCACTTGTCGTTGAAGATTGGAGAGGGAAACCACATCATCATCTATTATGCTGATAGAGCCAACACCCGCAGCAGAGAGATAAGCCAAGAGAGATGCGCCCAAACCACCAGCGCCGATAACCAACACACGCGCTAAGGAGAGTTTCTGTTGTCCCGCCCCCCCAATTTCTTTAAGGACGAGGTGACGCGCATAACGCTCTGTGTAATTAGCGTTTTCCGGCAGACCATCACTGCCCGTCATCAAAGACCTTCGAACAATGCTGTTGAGAGGTAACGCTCTGCGAAACTCGGTATAATCGTGACAATCCGTTTGCCGGCCATGTCGGGCATTGCGGCAATTTCAAGAGCTGCTGCAGTCGCTGCGCCTGAGGAAATGCCGCCCGGAATGCCTTCTGTCTTGGCAAGACGCCTGGCAGTTTCAAAGGCGGTTTCATTACCAATGGTCACCACACCATCTATGAGTGATTCATCAAGATTGCCGGGTTTAAAGCCCGCGCCAATACCTTGAATTTTGTGGGGACCTGGGTCGCCACCTGACAGGATCGGGCTGTCTTCCGGTTCAACAGCATAAATTTTAATATCAGGATTATGTTGTTTCAAAATGCTGCCAATACCGGTTAGTGTGCCTGCCGTGCCGACACCAGAAATTATGGCATCTAACTTGCCATCCGTATCGGCCAGAATTTCTTGCGCAGTGGTGTTGCGATGAATTTCAGGATTTGCCGGATTGTCGAATTGCTGGGGCATGACCGCATTATCAAGATTAGTAATAAGTTCCTCGGCTTTGGCAATCGCGCCCTTCATCCCTAGCTCTGCTGGTGTGAGTTCAAGTTCTGCGCCGAGCAGAAGGAGCATTTTTCGTCTTTCAATGGACATGCTTTCGGGCATGCAAAGAATAAGCCTATAGCCTTTTGCCGCGCAGGCGAAAGCCAACGCAATGCCTGTATTGCCGGATGTCGGTTCTACAATCACTGATTTTTCGGTTAAGAGGCCGCGATTTTCAAGATCCTCAATCATCGCCACACCAATACGATCTTTAACGCTGGCCATAGGATTGAAAAACTCAAGCTTCAGAAGTATCTCCGCTGAGACTCCATATTGTTCGGGTAGTCGATTGAGACGCACCAGAGGCGTCGCACCGATTGTTTCGGTTATATTATTATAAATTTTTCCGCGATTTTCGAATGTCATGGTTATACCTGATTGGTTAAATGTTGAAATCTACTGATGTTTCAGAACTTAAGCTGTTTTTATTTTGATGGCTCTGACAAATATCGTCAATGCTTACGCTGTCGAGATGTTTTAGAAATTCACCTTCAAGTTCAGTGCATTTCTCAAAAGTCATACCAGCCCCGAGCTGACTGTCTTTAGATTTCTGGGCTGCTTCGTTTTCAACGCGTTCAATTTCAGCGATAACGCGTACTACCTCACCGGCAAAAATCTTACGCCTTTCGCGGGCTAGTCTGTATCCCCCTTTGGGTCCGCGTACGCCGCGAAGAATATCGGCTTTCACGAGGGTTTGCATAATCTGTTCAAGATATCGCTGGGGAACCTTTTGACGACTAGTGATGTCTTTCGCTTGCACCGGGTCGGGTCGGGAATGCAGGGCAACATCCACAACTGTCTCTAATGCTAAAACTGTTTTCCGGCTTAAAAACAGCATCTTCAACCTTTCGAGTGATTAGAAGTGCCACCCGTGGAGCCAAACCCGCCTTCGCCCCTCTCGGTATCAGGAAGTTCTTCTGTTTCTTGAAGAATGCCTTGTGTCACCGGTGCAATAACCATCTGGGCAATCCGATCGCCACGATTTATTACAAAAGCTTCTGGCCCGTGATTAATAAGAATAACTTTCACCTCACCCCGGTAATCACTATCAACAGTGCCGGGGCTATTGAGTACGGTAACACCAAATTTGGCTGCCAAACCTGAGCGCGGGCGAACTTGAGCTTCAAAACCTTGGGGTAATGCCATTGCCAGACCCGTCGGCACCATTGCGGTTTTGCCGGGAGCTAGGGTCACTGGATTGTCTTCGGGCAATGCTGCTCTTAAATCCATGCCTGCGGCTTGGTCCGTTTCATAAGATGGCAGGGGCAAGCCCTCGCTATGTGGCAGGCGTTTAATCTCAATGCTGACATTGTGGGCCATTAGTGTGCTTCCTGTTTTTCTGGTTTTGAGTGAGTTTCTGAGAAGTAATCAGCGATTTTTCCTGCAAGCCTGAGGGCCACATCTTGTTTGCTGAGCATTTCCCAGCTTTCTTCTGATGTCCGGGTTAAAAAATGGATGGTATTAAAATCACCGCCCATTACACCGCTATCGGGGGACACATTATTTGCCATGAGCCAGTCACAGCCTTTGCGAACAAATTTTTCCCGCGCATGATCCATGACTTGATCGGTCTCAGCAGCAAAGCCGACAATTAAATCAGGGCGATGTGTGTGACTGGCGAGTCCGGCAAGAATATCAGGGTTTTCTGTTAGCTCTAATGAAGGCGGCGTGTTGGCAGCCTGTTTTTTGATTTTTTCATGAGCTGGTTGTGTGGTTCTCCAGTCTGCAACAGCCGCAGTCATGACAGCAATCTGGCTCGGCAAGGCTTCTTCGCAAGCTGCAGCCATTTCAAGTGCAGTTTCCACGCGTATAACGCGCGCCCCACACGGGTCAGGTAAATTAACGGGACCGGATACAAGCAAAGTTTCTGCACCAAGAGCCGCCATCGCTTCGGCAATGGCATAGCCCTGCTTGCCCGAAGACCGATTGGCAATATAGCGAACAGGATCAATGGGTTCATGCGTCGGGCCTGCAGTGACAAGTGCTTTCAGCCCTCTAAGGGGGCCTTTTGGCATGAGAGATTCAGCAACAGCTTCCATAATTTCTGTTGGTTCAGCCATACGACCTGGGCCAGTTTCGCCACAAGCCATATCCCCCTTATTGGGATCAATAATGGCAATGCCGTCATTTATGAGTGTTTCTAGATTGCGTTGCGTAGCATCATGAAGCCACATACGCACATTCATGGCTGGCGCAATCATCACTGGCTTGTCGGTTGCCAGTAAGGCCGTGCTGGCGAGGTCGTTGGCAAACCCTTGCGCCATTTTCGCCATTAAATCTGCTGTTGCCGGGGCAACAAGTACGAGATCCGCATTGCGAGATAACTGAATGTGCCCCATTTCGGTTTCATCGGTGAGGTCAAAAAGATTTTGATAGACTTTATTGCCACTTACTGACGCGAGCGTGAGTGCGGTTACAAATTCACTGCCAGATTTGCTGAGCAGACATTGAACATCTGCGCCTTCTTTTACTAATTGCCGGACGAGTTCGGGCGTTTTGTAGGCGGCAATACCGCCACCGACAATCAGCAAAATGCGTTTATTTAACAATCGTGCAGACATTCGGAAATCCTTTACCTGTCTGCAACTGGTATAAAACAAATTCTACCGGAATTAAATGTAATTTTAAGCTCTTGATACCATTATGGATGTTATTGGAAAATACGATAGGTCAGATAACCACCTACAGCGAGACCGGTTATCAGCAATAATGGTTTTAGGGTATTTTTCTTCTCATCTTCATAATGAATTTTAAACCCCTTATCAGAGAGAATTTTTTCAAGCTGTTCCTGATTGCGTTCAACGCGTTCCAATGTATCAGGCAGGCGCCCGATGGATTTGGCGGCACGCTGCATGCCGTCTAATGTTTCTTTTAAAATCGCTTCAGGCCCTAATTCACCTTTAATCCATCCTGAGACAACTGGGTCTGCCGCATCCCATATATTGAGTTTAGGGTCAAAACTTCTGGCAACGCCTTCCACAACAACCATGGTTTTTTGCAGTAAGAGCAATTGTGGCTGGGTGTGCATGTCAAATTGTTCGGTGACTTCAAACAGCTGGGTCAAAACCCGCCCCATAGAGATACTGTCCGCATCCTGCCCCCGAATAGGCTCGCCGATAGCCCGCAGAGCCTGAGCAAATGCTTCCATACTTTTACTGTCCGGCACATAGCCGGCATCAAAATGGGTTTGCGCCACGCGGCGATAATCGCGGGTGATGAATCCATACAGAATTTCTGCCAGAAAACGTCGGCTATTCTTATCAAGTCGCCCCATTATGCCAAGGTCAATCGCGACGAATGTCCCGTCGGGGCAAATCAGCAAATTGCCTTGATGCATATCTCCATGGAAAAATCCGTCGCGGAGCGCATGGGTTAAAAAAGCTTGTATCAGCCTGGCTGCAAGATTCTGCATATCATGTCCGGCGGCCTCTAGGGCTTCAAGGTCAGAAGCTTTTGTGCCATCAGACCAGTGCATGGTGACAACCCGTCTGGCTGTGGCTTCCCATATTACTTCCGGAACATCAAATTTAGCGTCCTTTAATGTATTTTCGCGCATTTCAGAAAGTGCAGCAGCTTCCATACGTAAATCAATTTCGAGTCTTACACTATCCCAAAGGGTGCGAACGCCCTCAACAGGGCGCAAGCGTCGGGCAGCAGGGATAAGTGCCTCCACCATATGGGCCACAAACATAAAGGTAGATAATTCAGTCGTTAGCTTCTGCTCAATGCCCGGGCGCAATATTTTGACTGCCACAGGCGTCCCATCTTTGAGCTTGGCTTTGTGCACTTGTGCGATGGAAGCGGCAGCAACCGGTTCGCTGAAATCGTCAAACAATTCACTCACAGGTTGTTCAAGTTCGTCAATGATGAGTTTTTCGACAACTTTCATCGGAAAGGCGGGCAGGCTGTCTTGAAGATATTGTAAATCTTTTGCCAATTTAAGGCCCACAATATCGGGGCGTGTCGCCAGCGACTGACCGAGCTTAATATAAGTGGGGCCAAGTGATTGCAGTTTTTTTGATAATTCAACGCCGCGAGAGTCTTGGTCAAATTTTCTTGCGCCAAAGGTAAAAATCTTGCGAAGTGCTTTTAGCCAAAGCGGTGCTTTTTCTTTGAAGTCAGGGGGAAGCAAGCTGTCCTGCGCGAACACCAGACGGATGAAGCCAATTAGTTTGAAGAAACTGAAAAGCCGCATTTTAAATCCGCCACGCGCTATGCAGGGCTACAATACCTCCAGAGAGTCTTTCATATCGGACATGAGAAAAGCCCGCGGCTTCTATTTCACGGGAGAAATTATCCGGCTTTGGAAAGCGTCTGATACTCTCAACAAGATATTGATAGGCTTCTTCATCGCCGGCAATAAACTTGCCGACTTTAGGGATGATATTAAACGACCAGCGGTCATATAGCTTCTCAAGAATTGGATCAGCCACATGGCTGAATTCGAGGCATAAAAATCGCCCGCCGGGTTTAAGCACCCGGTAGGCTTCTGCGAGTGCTTTATCATGATGCGTGACATTTCTTATGCCGAAAGCAATCGTGTAAGCGTCAAAAAACCCGTCCTGCAATGCAAGTGCCTCGGCGTTACCGGCAGTAAAATTAATATTTTCCGGACGGGGTATATTTTTCTTTTTTTCAAGTCGCGTCTGTCCGGCCTGTAACATGGCTTCATTAATATCAAGAATGGTGGCGGCAAAACCGTCGCCTGCCTTGGCGGCGGCTTTAAAAGCAATATCGCCTGTACCACCCGCTACATCCAGTAGATGAAAATCTCGGTTCCCGGTGGGCAAAGCGAGGCTGTCCACCATATGCTGTTTCCAGACACGATGCAGCCCACCCGACATAAGGTCATTCATCAGATCATATTTATCGGCAACGCTTTCAAACACACGATGCACGCGTTTTTGTTTTTCTTCTATCGGCACATCTTGCCGACCGAATGATGCTGTAGTGGTTTTTTCTGTCATGTCACTTCATTGGGCTATTTTTCAGGACGATAGCCCAATCCTAATGAATAGGCTAGAAATAGCGGCACTGAAAACTTGATATAAGTTATATGTATATCAGATTGAAAGATGTTCCATGCCAGAATTACCTGAAGTTGAGACTGTTTGCCGAGGATTGCGGGCACATATAATCGACCGCCGCATTGTTCGTGCGGAGCTTCGGCGCCCCGATTTGCGTTTCCCTTTTCCTAAAGGGTTGCAAGATCAGTTGGAGGGTAGCACGATTAAAAATATTACCCGTCGTGCCAAATATATTTTAATTCAGGTGGGGAATGACCAAGCCGGTGAAGCGAACGACAAAATCTGGTTGACGCATTTAGGGATGACCGGACGTTTTACTGTTTACCCGGCACAATCAGATGAAAAAGCCTTAGATGAAACTGGAGATGAAACTGGGGACACAGCAAAGGAAACTGCTCGTTTTTATCACTCTACACATAACCAAATCGGGGCACATGACCATGTGCATATCTGGTTTGATGATCTGACGGAGCTTGTTTACACAGACCCGCGAAGGTTTGGCTACATGGATATGATGGCGTTGAGTGATGTTAATGAGTCGAAACATTTGCGCCAATTGGGGCCAGAACCCATCGGTAATACTTTTGGCGCAGAGGTGCTGCTAGAAAAGTTAAAAAATAGGCGGGCGCCGATTAAATCCGCCTTGCTTGATCAACATGTTGTTGCCGGGTTGGGTAATATTTATGTTTGTGAGGCTTTGTTCCGATCAGGTATTTCACCGCGAAGGCTCGCGTGCCATGTTGGCCCTGTTCGTACCGGGCGGCTTATTGAAGCTATTAAAAATGTTCTCGATGAAGCGATAACCGCCGGTGGGTCAACATTAAGGGATTTCGCTGGCGCACAGGGGTCGGCAGGATATTTTCAACATAATTTTGATGTTTACGACCGCGAGGGCGAGGCTTGTTTGAAGCCCGAATGTGGCGGTAAAATTAAAAGGATTGTGCAATCTGGGCGTTCAAGTTTTTATTGTTCCAAATGTCAAAGGTGAACAGGTGAAGATTATCAGAGTGAATCTTAATAAGATAAACATGCGGCACACAAATAATATATTGTCATCTCAAGAGAAATCATGACACAAAACAACATGATGTATAAAAACCTTAAAAATATTTCACAAAAACTGGCCATGTGGTCTGCTGTACTTGTTCTTTCAGTCGGCAGTTCTTTGGCGGCATCATTTTTGTCTGTTGCGCCGGACATACCCCTCGCACCCGGTTTATCCGAAGCCGAGACGGGGGCTTTAATTTTTGACAAGCCGGAAGGCCGCATTGTTTCTATTGAAGCTCTGGCGGCGACCCCTTCAGCAGATATTTTCGCTTTTTACCGTTTAAGCTTGCCCAATCTTGGTTGGCAGAATAAGCCGGAACTGTCTGTCAGAAACAGTGAAACCTTTCACCGTGAAGGCGAGGCCCTAACAATTAAATATGAAGGCGGTGTGGTGTTTTTCCGTCTTCAGCCAATCGCTGCAAATTAATTCAAATTTTGTTGCTTTAAAGGTTGACGCTAGCTCAAGCGCGGCCTATAAAACCGCCCATCCTGATAAAAAATTATCGGGGGTGTTTTTACACGAAATTTACTAAATCTTATTGATTTAAAAAATCGTATTAACGAGAAAGACCACTCATTATGGCGAATACCCAATCTGCCAAAAAAATGGTTCGCAAGATTGCCAAACGTACCGAGGTTAATAAAGCCCGCCGTTCACGCATGCGTAGCTTTATCCGTAGTGTTGAAGAAGCCATTACCGCAGGAAATAAGAGTGCAGCACAGGAAGCCCTGAAAAACGCTGAACCTGCCATTATGAGAAATAGCCAAAAAGGTATCATGCACAAGCGGGCCGCTTCACGCAAAGTTTCCCGTCTGTCAAAGCGCATTGCTAAACTCGGCTAATTATAGCTTTTATTGGCACTTAAATTGCCACTATTCTCTAAAATCTATTCCTATTCTCATTTTCCTTCACTGACACTTTTATATTTGTCAGATTTGTTTGCTTGCTGTGACGCAGGGTTTTAAAAAATATTAAAAAAAAACAAAAAAAAGTAGAAGTTCTTGTTTCCTTCTAGTTGCCAGCCATGCTTCGTCTGGATATGGTTATTATCGGGAGTACAGGAAACAATCATCACAAGGGTTACAGAGTCACATCTCAATAAGTTCAAAATTCTTAAGTATTTTCATAAATGATGAAAAAATGCCGAGCTCAATTAGAGTTTAATCGGGCAGGATTTAAGAGCACTTTATAAGCTTGATTGAGAGCCAATTTATCTGGACGTTTTTTTAAAATTAATTTTATTAGAATGTTAATCTTCATAAATTGCGTGAACACTCTTACAGATTTTGGTTCCTTAACTCCAAAAGCGTTATGACATGATTTGAATATGTGACGATATCTTAAGTTATCTTAAGCCATCATCTGCAAAAGCTTCTCCTGTCGCGCGAAAACAAATTACTGGTTATCAGCAAATGATTAAAGGCGGAGACGGAAATGCAGAGTGATATCGAAAGGAAAGAAAAAGTATCTGTCGATTTTGCGACTCTTGAAAACTCCGCAAACGGATATGATGGTGACGTATCACCTATCACCGCTTATGAAATTCTCAGTCATGATGGGGCCGCAAATCTGGTGGATGTTCGGACTTCTGCGGAATGGGCTTTTGTAGGTGTGCCTGATGTGTCTTCACTTAACCACGAAACAAAATTTATAAGTTGGCAAATTTTTCCAGAAATGAGTCTTAACGAAGATTTCATAAATATGCTGGAAGTTGCCATTCCTAACAAAACTCCACCTGTGCTGTTTTTGTGTCGCTCCGGCGCGCGATCTGCCTCGGCTGCCAGAATTGCAAAAGCGAATGGCTATGAAGCGAGTTTTAATATTGCTGGAGGCTTTGAGGGTGATGCCAACAGCGAACATCACAGAGGTGGGGTCAATGGGTGGAAGTCAGATAATCTCCCATGGGTTCAACAATGATAATAATACAGGGATTATTTCTTGCATAAGCAAGATGGAGCAGGAATGTCAGAAGAAAATATTAACCAAAATCGTCAAGATAAAGCCACAGACGACCTTGTAATCGCCAAACGGCAGTGGGACCGGGTCAGATCAAGATTAAGAGCTGAATTGGGGGAGGCCACTTTCAATAGCTGGTTCCGTCATCTTGAAATTTTGAAAACAACCGCTACCTCAGTGACAATTCAGGTGCCCACGAGGTTTATTGGGAGCTGGATTGAAACGAATTACCTGAAGCGCATTCTCGGTCATTGGAAAAAAGAGAGTGAGACTATCAGTAAAATCAATATTAGCATTCAGCCTGCTATGCACCAACCTGTCGCCCAAGCTGAGACCATAAGCCGAGTGGTCACGGATAGCCGTTCTTCCCAGCCGGTTCAAAATACTCAAGTCAATCAAGTGCCGAGTGAAGAGCGCACACAGGATGATGTAGGCGCGCCTCTGGAGCCAAGATATACATTTGATAATTTCGTCGTCGGCAAGTCGAATGAAATGGCGCATGCTGCTGCCCGTCGGATTACCGATGGAGATCCGTCTTACTATAAACTGCATAATCCACTTTTCCTTTATGGCGGTGTTGGTCTTGGTAAGACTCACTTGATGCATGCTATTGCTTGGGAAATTCGTCGTAATGACCCGAGCCGTCGTGTGATTTATACATCGGCAGAAAAATTCATGTATCAGTTCATTCGGGCGCTTAGATATAAAGACATGATGTCTTTTAAACAGCAATTCCGCGAAGTTGATGTTTTGATGGTTGATGATATTCAGTTCATTGCCGGTAAAGAGTCTACCCAAGAAGAGTTTTTCCACACTTTCAATGCATTGATTGACGGCAATCATCAGGTGATCATTTCGGCTGATAGATCGCCTTCTGACCTTGAAGGTATTGAAGAGCGTATCCGGTCCCGATTAGGCTGGGGGCTGGTCGCAGATATTCACCCGACAGATTATGAATTGAGATTGGGTATTTTGCAGTCCAAAGCTGAAACACTTATGCGCAATCATAAGGACGCATCCGTTCCTGAGCAGGTCTTGGAATTCCTTGCCCAGCGTGTTGCCACTAATATTCGTGAACTGGAAGGTGCGCTGAACAGAGTCGTGGCTTTCGCTTCCTTTAGTGGTCGCCCGATAACGCTTGAGATGGCAAAAGAAATTTTGCGCGATTTGCTTCGTGCGTCAGAGCGCCGGATTTCTATTGATCAGATTCAGCGCAAAGTTGCTGATTATTATAATGTCCGTATGGGGGACATGTTGTCGGCGAGGCGCTCCCGTGCCGTCGCGCGTCCGCGTCAAATAGCTATGTATCTCTCAAAACAATTAACGACTCGGTCTCTGCCGGAAATCGGTCGTAAATTTGGGGGACGGGACCATACAACAGTCATCCATGCTGTCCGTAAAGTTGAGAGCTTGCGCGAGTCAGACCCTTCGATTGAGGAAGATGTAGATCTACTACTGAGAAGTCTTGAGGCTTAAATCACTCTGTATCTCTCCGCCTGCAAGCCATACTCTTAACATCTTGCGTATCGGTATCGCCTAGAACTGCTTATAAAGCTTTTTTCTGCCCAATTAATCGGCAAAACAGACAAGAAATCAGCACCTAAATAGTGTCATACGGGCCATTTAGGTGTTATATTCTATGGGTGATTCGTCTTTCGGCTTGCAGACGCTTAAGAGCCTTTAGAAATGCCTATCTTTAGGAGATAATGAAGAAATGAAAGTGACAATTGAACAGGGCGCCCTCCTAAAAGCACTTGAACATGTTCAGAGTGTTGTGGAGCGAAGAAATACTATCCCAATCCTGTCTAATGTTGTTCTGGAAGCTCAAAATGGGGCCTTGTTGCTTACGGCGACTGATCTTGAAATAGAAATCAAAGAGAGTATCGAAGCTGAAGTTGCCGAAACCGGTGCCACGACAGCCCCGGCGCACATGCTTTATGATATTGTTAATAAATTACCTGCCGGCAGTCAGGTCAATCTTTCTAAAGACGAGGCCGCGACACAACTGAGTTTGAACTCCGGCAGTTCCTCCTTCGTTTTGCAGAGCCTTCCCCGTGAGGACTTCCCATCTCTGACATTAGGTGACATGCCGCATGCCTTTGCTCTGCCGGCGGGGGATTTGCTTAGGCTGATTGATAAAACCCGATTTGCTATTTCAAATGAAGATACACGACATTATCTAAACGGCATTTATCTTCACATTGTTGATGAGGATAGCACATCCATGTTACGCGCTGTCGCCACTGACGGCCACCGTCTGGCACAGGCACAATGCCCGCAACCTCTCGGCGCAAGTGAGATGCCGGCAATTATTGTGCCGCGCAAAACGGTCAATGAGCTACAAAAATTATTGAAAAACTCAAGTGGTGAAGTTTCAGCACAGGTTTCTGAAACCAAGATTAACTTCTCACATGAGAATATTTCACTTACGTCAAAACTAATTGACGGTAAGTTCCCTGATTATAATCGTGTTATTCCGTCTAATAATGACAAACGCCTTTCAGTTGATGCCAAAGCTTTCGTGCAATGCGTGGACAGAGTATCTGCCGTTTCTAATGAACGCTCACGCGCTGTTAAGCTTAGCCTAGCGAATGACTCGTTAACCTTCACAGTTTCAAACCCTGAAAGTGGGAGTGCGACTGATGAATTGGGTGTTGGTTATAGTGCCGACTCCCTCGATATCGGTTTTAATGCCCGTTATCTCCTGGATATTACCGGTCAGTTGGATGGTGATATGGCGATCTTTGAATTAGCGGACTCCGGTTCACCAACTCTTATTCGCGATGAGCAGGATGCCGACGCGCTTTATGTTCTCATGCCAATGCGGGTTTGAGGCGCATGCTTCAAACCAACCATGACTTACCTGACGGCGCAATAAAAAGCGCGAAAGGAAGCGTGGAAAATACTGCAAATGATAAAATATTTTCTCCGTCTATTGCCGAACTGAAACTGACTGACTTCAGGTCGCATGCGAAAGCTCATATTGTTACCGGCAAGGGAATTGTTGTGCTGTCAGGCGATAATGGTGTCGGCAAAACCAATATTCTTGAAGCAATTTCTATGCTCGGCCCAGGGCGGGGTTTGCGAACTGCAAAACTAGCCGAGTTGGCGCGGCGGGATGGTGCGAATGCGTGGTCTGTGTCGGCGCTGGTGCGCACACAAGAAGAAGATATCCAAATTGGGGTAGGAATTGACCCTAATGCCGATACTCGCCGGCTCCGCATTGACGGACAAAATGTCAAAGGGTTCGACCGTCTTACTGTGATGTTGCCTCAATTGTGGCTCACGCCGGCCATGGATAGGTTATTTGTTGATGGCGCATCTGGTCGGCGTAAGTTCCTCGACCGCTATGCGTTGGGTCTGTCGCCGCAACATGCAAAAATGTCTCAGGATTATGAGCGCGCCATGCGTGAGCGTAATCGCCTTTTACAAGAAGACCCGTCTTCCGATAGTTGGCTTAAGAGTCTGGAAAGCAATATGGCGGTATCGGGTGTTGCGATTGCTGATGCCCGCCTAACCGCACTGGATGCATTGGCGTCAGGGTTACAGCATAGCCATGATGCTTTCCCCGAAGCTGAAATTGCACTTGAAGGCTGGATCGAAGCCGCTTTACGGCAAGACTCGGCGCTGGATGTTGAAGATGCTTTCCGTTTGCATTTGAAGAAAGCGCGGGGGCTTGATGCCTCTGTTGGGCGAACACTTGAAGGGCCGCATCGCAGCGATTTAATCGTCCGTCATAAGGGTAAAGATATGCCCGCATCTGATTGCTCGACGGGTGAACAAAAAGCTCTGCTTGTCGGGTTGGTTCTGGCGCAAGCACGCGTTATGTCGGGTGAGACCGGGCGCGTACCACTTTTATTGCTGGATGAAGTTGCCGCCCATCTGGATGGTACACGCCGGGCCGCGCTGATTGAGGTAATCGAGAACCTTGGCGCACAGGCCTGGATTACCGGAACTGATCCAGCGGTTTTTCAGCAGATTGCGTTTACAGGAACACACTTAACTTTTGACGGGCAGCTCATCAAGAACGCCTGATAACATGTGGAGAAAATAATGAGCGATAAAAAGAAAAAGTCAAAAGAGGACAACGAGGATTACGGCGCATCCTCTATCAAGGTTCTGAAGGGACTTGAGGCTGTGAGAAAGCGTCCGGGCATGTATATCGGTGATACGGACGATGGCACGGGTCTGCACCACATGGTTTATGAGGTTGTCGATAATGCAATTGACGAGGCACTTGCGGGGCATTGTGACACGGTTACGGTCATGTTGAATGCTGACGGTTCTGTCACGGTTTCGGATAATGGGCGCGGAATTCCAACAGAAATCCATGAAGAAGAAAACATGTCTGCCGCCAAAGTGATTATGACCCAACTGCATGCCGGCGGTAAATTTGACCAGAATAGTTATAAAGTTTCAGGTGGTCTGCATGGGGTGGGTGTTTCAGTGGTAAATGCGCTTTCCGACTGGCTTGAACTGACTATTTACCGTGATGGCAAAACCCATACGATGCGGTTTGAGCATGGTGAGGCGATAGAGGATCTGAAAGAAACCGGCAAAGCTGATACGACCGGCACTCAGATTACCTTCCACCCATCTGATGCCACCTTCACAATGACGGATTTCAGTTTTGATACACTGGAGCATCGCTTGCGTGAATTAGCGTTCCTCAATAGCGGCGTAACAATTGATCTTAGCGATCAGCGTGGGGCAGAAGAAAAAAAGACCACATTGTTTTATGAAGGCGGGCTTGAGGCCTTTGCTCGTTATCTTGACCGCGCGAAGCAACCCTTGCTTGAGAGCCCTGTATTGATTGCCTCTGACAAGGATGGCATCACGGTAGAAATCGCATTGTGGTGGAATGACAGCTATCACGAGACAGTGCTTTGTTTCACCAATAATATTCCTCAACGAGATGGCGGCACGCATTTGGCTGGTTTTCGAGGGGCACTGACTCGGACTGTCAACAATTATGCCAATGCCAGCGGCATTGCTAAAAAAGAAAAAGTGACGCTGACTGGTGATGATTGCCGTGAAGGTCTGACGGCTGTTTTGTCGGTTAAAGTGCCCGATCCCAAATTCTCCAGCCAAACTAAAGATAAGCTGGTTTCCTCCGAAGTGCGCCCTGTTGTTGAGAGCGTCGTAAATGATGTATTGAATAACTGGTTTGAAGAACACCCCAATGAGGCAAAGCATATTGTTGCTAAAGTTGCTGAAGCAGCGATGGCAAGAGAAGCCGCCCGTAAAGCGCGTGAACTAACACGCCGTAAGGGTGCGCTGGATATTTCAAGTCTGCCGGGCAAGCTTGCAGACTGTCAGGAGAGAGACCCGGCGCTTTCCGAATTATTTATAGTGGAGGGTGACTCGGCGGGTGGGTCTGCAAAACAAGGTAGAAATAGGCGCAATCAGGCGGTTTTGCCTCTTAAAGGCAAAATCTTAAACGTTGAACGCGCCCGCTTTGATAAGATGCTTTCATCTAACGAAATCGGCACAATGATAACGGCGTTGGGCACCGGTATCGGACGGGAAGACTTTAATATTGATAAACTCAGATATCACAAAATAATTATTATGACGGATGCTGATGTGGATGGAGCGCATATTCGCACCTTGCTACTGACTTTCTTCTATCGACAAATGCCGGAAATTATCGAGCGCGGGCATCTCTATATTGCCCAACCACCGCTTTATAAGGTGAAAAAACATTCTTCAGAGACTTACCTCAAGGATGAGGCCGGTCTGGAGGATTATCTTATTAATTCAGGGCTCGAGGATGCTGTCCTGGTTCTACATAATGGCGAGCAGATTTCAGGAAATGATTTGCATGAACTGGTCAATCAGGCTCTAAAAATTAGGTCGATACTGGCTGGTTTGCCGCCCAGATATCCACATTTTGTGATTGAACAAACCGCTATTGCGGGAGCGTTGACGCCGGATATTATGTCCAAAACTGATCTCGCTGAGCAAAGCTCTACCTATATCGCCAAAAGACTGGATATGCTTTTTGAGGATATTGAGCGCGGCTGGCACGGAGAGCCCTCGGGTGATGGCGGTCTGCGTCTATGGCGCGTACTTCGCGGTGTTCGCGAGGAAATTCACATCGATGGGCCCCTTATTGGTTCAGCGGATGCGCGAAGGCTCGATAAAATGACCAAGGAATTGCAGGCAACTTATCTCGGCCCAGCGCAATTAAATCATAAAGACAAATCTATACGCATCTTGTCGCCGACTGATCTCCTAAATGCAGTGCTTGAGATTGGACAGCAGGGCTTCAGTCTGCAACGATATAAAGGATTGGGCGAGATGAATCCTGACCAACTTTGGCAAACAACGTTGGATAATAATGCGAGATCTTTATTGCAGGTTAAAATCAGCGATGTTGCCGAGACAAACAATTTGTTTGAACAACTTATGGGTGACGTTGTCGAAACCCGCAGGCAGTTTATTCAAGATAATGCCTTGTCAGTGACAAATCTCGATATCTAGTTTTGCGCTGCCTCAATGATTGACGTAATTTTTCCGGCAATATCTTCGGC
Source organism: PS1 clade bacterium (assembly GCA_003331985.1). GTDB lineage: Bacteria > Pseudomonadota > Alphaproteobacteria > RS24 > RS24 > Micropelagius. The sequence continues at coordinate 48,817 of QOQK01000002.1, forward strand.
ACTGTCACGATGTGTAAAATGTTGCCTGTAGGTGTTATCCCGCCCCATCAGGAAAACGATTGAACTATGGTCGACTGTGTAGCCACCGGTGGTTTCAGGATCGGCAACTTTCTGAAAATAAACTTTATAGGCTTTTGCAGCTTGTTGAATTTGACTCACTGTCCCCGTTAGACCGGTAATGTTTTCGTGGAAATTGTCTGTATAAATCGCCATATCTTCAGGGGTGTCGCGCTCAGGGTCTAGCGTGATGAAGAGTGTCGTCAATTTTTCAGGTGTGATATTTGCAATGTCCAGCGCGCGGCTAACGACTTCAAGTTGCATGGGGCAGACATCCGGGCAGTAAGTGAAACCAAAATAAACAAGCTTGAACCGCCCCAAATAACTATCTTGCGTGACGGGCTGCCCTGTTTCGTCGATGAGATTAAACCGACCATCAAGAGCAAGCGTCTGCACGGGCTGATTTGACGGAGGTGATGGACGGGTGATAGCGGGAACCAGATAGCCGAGAACCAGCGCTAGCAAGCCAATAGAAGCAAGCAGAGTTATTCTGAGTTTAGGCGACAATCTTATAGCTCCGTTTAGAGGGTTTTGTATGCGTGGCAACAACGCTTATTCTATGCTACAGAATGATGAACAGTGTCAATGAGAAGTACAAATGCTTGATAAGGATGTCACGGCCATGCAATTGGATAGCCTTGAAAACATAAAAAAAGGTTTTCGGTCACTTCGGACCTTTGGTTTCTGCCTCTGCCTTACAATATTAACCGTTCCGTTGAAGGCCAATGCTCAAGGTTTTGGTAAGGAAAGTGACATGGTTAAGGGCGCAAAAAATAATAGCGTCGGCGTCATGGAGCGCGGATTTATTGAAGGTCACAGCCCCAATAGTCGAAGCCGAGAAGGTGATCCTGTGCTCGTTATTGTTGCAGAAAATGGTTATGAACTTGGTGTTAGGTATCTGATTTCAAGAGGGGCTAGGGTCAATGACCGCGGCCTCAATAATCGGACGCCGCTTGGGGTAGCTGCAGCGGCAGGTCATTCAGCTATCCTCGAACATTTGCTAAAAGGAGGTGCAGACCCTGATAAAACCGGTCTGCGACGTGAAGTGCCGCTTATTAGAGCCGCACGAAATGGTCACCTTGAGGCTGTGAAGGTGTTGATAGAAAACGGCGCTTATCCTGATGATACGGATTTAACCGGTCGGACGGCACTCGATTGGGCACGTGAACAACGCCATCGGAAAATTGTCTCTTATTTAGAAGCTCAAGAGTAAATGTCTGAAAAAATCGCTGACGCTAACTTTTATGGTGGTACTCGCCAATCAGCTCAGTTTTTGACCCGTGATGCTGGGGTGCTTTTGCGGGTGCAAACACTGCTACGTTGGCTGGCGGTTTCTGGTCAATCGGTAACAATTTTTATTGTCGGTTTTGTGCTTGAGTACCAAATGCCACTTTTGTCGTGTATTGGGCTGGTCTTAATGTCTGTGGCGGTCAATATCGGTCTTTGGCTTTATTATCCATCCAATTATCGTCTATCGCCAAAATTTGCCGCAGCCTATCTGTTGTATGATTTACTGCAGTTGACTGCGCTTTTATTTATGACTGGCGGTCTTGCTAATCCTTTTATTGTGATGATCCTTGCGCCCGTGACTGTCTCCGCAACGGTTTTGACTGCTAGAGCCACTTTGTTGTTGGTGGGTATGTCTTGTGCGGTTATCAGCCTTTTGGCTTATTTCCATATGCCGTTGCCCTGGAAAGGGGAGCCGCCGAATTTTCCTGAAATTTATCTGCTTGGCGTTTGGGCGGCATTGATGCTTGGTTTGGCATTTATTTCGGCTTACGTCTGGCGCATTAGCCATGAGGGACGTCGGATGAGTGCAGCGAGTACGGCCTTGCAACAAGTGCTTGCCCGTGAGCACAGATTATCTGCCTTGGATGGATTGGCTGCCGCTGCCGCGCATCAGCTTGGGACACCACTTGGGACAATCGGTCTGATAGCTAAGGAATTACAATCTAGTCCACTCGTTGACAGTGAGTTAGCAGAGGATTTGCAATCTTTGCTCACCGAAACCAAACGTTGCAAGGAAATACTGTCCTCTCTAACCACACAATCTGATCAGGGAGACACTATTTTTTCTCGTATGTCCCTGTCTGCGCTTATACAGGAAGCCATTGATGAGGCTGGCGGGCATGATAAGGATATCTTCGTAAAGATTGAGCCTGAGGACATATCCGAGCCTTATGTTATCCGACAGCCTGAAATTATTTATGGTCTAGGAAATCTCATTGAGAATGCGGGAGAATTTGCAATAAATTCGGTCGCTGTTACGTCCAAGATTGAGGCGCAAAGTATTGAAATTTGTGTGTCTGATGACGGGCCGGGCTTTGCCTATGACATTCTTCCCCGATTGGGTGAGCCTTGGTTGACCTCGCGTCCGGCTTCGGGCGATATGACGGCGCAATCCGGCATGGGTTTAGGGTTTTTTATTGCCAAAACTTTGCTGGAGAGAACCGGTGGACAAGTCGTGGCGACAAATAAAACATCACCTGAAAAGGGGGCAATGATCAAAGTAAAATGGTCACGAGCAGTTTTAGAGACCATTCCGGAAGCTTGAAATAGCGATAATCACCAGAAGTTTCCAGAACCATTAGCTGCAAATTTGCGTATTGAGTTTGTTAACCTATATATATGTTAGAACCTTCATCGGTTAATGAGGATATTGTGACTGATATTGCGCAAGATACGGAAGAAATCATACTCCCAGAGGGTAAAACCATGCTTCTGGTTGACGACGACCTGCCATGGTTGACTCGGCTTGCCCGTGCTATGGAGCGCCGTGGGTATATCGTCAGTATTGCTGATAATGTGGCTGAGGGATTGGTGCTGGCTAAAAGCGTCAAGCCTGCCTACGCCGTCGTGGATATGCGTCTTCAGGATGGTAATGGTATGGATGTTATTGAAGCCGTCCAACAGGTGAACCCTGATGGGCGTGTGATTATGCTCACCGGTTATGGTAATATCACAACTGCTGTTGAGGCTGTTAAAAAGGGAGCAGTGGATTATCTCGCCAAGCCTGCCGATGCTGATGAGATCGAAGCGGCTCTTACGGTAAATGGCGCATCCAAACCAAAACCACCTGAAAACCCTATGTCTGCAGACCGAGTCAGGTGGGAGCATATTCAGCGTGTATATGAACTTTGCGACCGCAATGTTTCTGAGACGGCTCGGCGGTTAAATATGCATCGCCGCACGTTACAAAGAATTCTCGCTAAACGCGCCCCCCGATAAATTATTTAAAGATTAAAGCTGTTAGGCTCGTTTCTCGTGCAAAGGGGTGGGGGGACGACTATTTGTTGGTTCTTTATCCAAGGCCGGCTCTTCAAAAGCCGCAAGCGCCTCGATACCCAATTTGGACATCAGGGCGGCATCCTTATCGCGTCCCGGATTGTCAGTAGTCAGCAGCTCATCACCGACAAAAATTGAATTTGCACCGGCAAAGAAACACAGTGCTTGCATTTCATCTGACATTTCTTCACGCCCTGCCGAAAGTCTCACAGTAGATCGGGGCATCATTATGCGAGCGACAGCGATACAGCGAACAAAGTCAATTGAATGGGGAAGATTGACATTTTCTAGCTTAGTACCGGGAATGGCAATGAGCTGGTTAATCGGAATGGAGTCCGGGTGAGTGGCAAGATTTGCCAGTGTGCGAAGCATCTCAGCCCGATCAAGTATTTTTTCTCCCATCCCGATAATGCCGCCACAGCAGACTTTCATGCCGCTATCTCTCACAACATCAAGCGTATCAAGGCGATCTTGGAAGGTTCTGGTGGTGATGATTTCACCGTAAAATTCTTCGGAGGTATCAATGTTGTGATTATAATAATCTAACCCGGCGTCAGCCAGTTCTTTGGCTTGCTCCTCAGTCAGCATGCCGAGTGTTGCGCATGTTTCCATCCCCATGTCCCGCACGCCGCTTATCATAGCCTTAAGGTTTTCCATATCCCGGTCTTTGGGGGAGCGCCATGCCGCGCCCATGCAATAGCGTGTTGCGCCGCCTTCTTTGGCTTTGCGGGCTTCGCTCAAAACTTCTTCAACAGCCATTAGTTTGCTGGCGCCCAAATCTGACTCGGCAAATGCCGATTGGCTGCAATAGCCACAATCCTCTGGACACCCACCTGTTTTAATAGATAGAAGCTGGCACATTTGCACTTCATTCGGATTGAAAAATTTCCGATGAATTGTCTGGGCCTCAAAAATCAGATCATTAAAAGGGAGGTCAAAAAGGGCCTGCACTTCTTCCGCAGTCCAATCATGGCGTATTATTTGAGTGGTCATATCTACCTCTTTTGTGATTAGCCAATTTACGATTTTTAGGTGATTATGCAAGCCTAGTGCTCGATTATGCCTTAGAAAGATGAGCCAATGGATACATCCAATAAAATGGACGGAAAAGCAAAAGTGAAGCCTTGCTATGCCTATGTGCTTGGCTCGTGGTCCGATTGCGCCAAGGGCGGGAGTCCGCGTCTTTATTCCGGTTGGACGCATGATCTTGAAAAACGACTAGCAGCCCACAACGCCGGAAAAGGCGCTAAGGCCACCAGAGGCCGAGACTGGCAGATTTTACATTTTGAAACATTTAAAACTCGTGGGGCAGCAATGTCTCGTGAGGCCGAGCTAAAAAAAACCCTTAAAACCAATCGATCTTTGCGCCAAGAGATGTTCGCCCGCAAAGATTAGTGCTCCCTCAGGCTTATATGGTTAAAGTGTCTTCAAATAGCCTCAAAAGCTGTTACGTCTAACCAGCCAAAATCGTCTGAAAGGAAGTGAATATTGTTCCCTGTGCGGTGACGTTCCATCGCGCAGAGAGACCAGTTATTACTTATCTTCATACCCAGTAATTTACTTAAAGATGAAGCGTCATAGCGTTGGATTTTATCCATTTTGATATAGTCCCGGATAAGGTTAAATACCTTCGAGCCGATAATGTTCGCCGCTTCGTTCATGCCACTTTCCCGCAAATGGTCGAAAATGGCATATTGAGGCTTTATGGCTGTAACAAAATTTTTCAGAATATCAGGTGTTAGATAGTAGCTGATGCCTTCCATAATCAAAAAAGTTGGTCTGTGCTGTTGCCAACCGGCGCGTTTTAATTTGTCGATAATTGATGAAGCGTCGGCAAGATCGCCCTCAATAAGATGAAGTCTTGGATTGCTGATTAACTCTGCTTTTATGGACATTTGTTCGCGGTCAATTTCAAAAATGTCTAACCCTTTATGGCGTTGCGTCACTTCCAACCCCAGCGGGTCAAGACCCGCGGCACCTGATATGATTTGCATTGAAGGGTTTTTAGCCAAAGTTTCATTGATATGATGGAGGATCATGTGCTTGCGATTGAAAATGACTTCCGCATATTCCGGCCAAATTGCGTTACAAGCTTCATGTAGGCTCTGTCCGGCTGACAGGTCGAGGTGGGAAAGATAATCCTCTACAGCTTTGGAATGATAAACCTGACCCTGCAAAAAACGCAGTGCCAGAGCTGACGTCTCAGATAATTTTATAGATTCTACCATTTTATTTTTCTTCTTTTGGTTGCCTGATAATACCAATAATTCTGATGGAATAAAAAATTGGTTTGTCCGTTAGGAGCTTTTATTGCGTCCGGTAGAATATGTGTCTAGGTTGAGCGATAATGTGAAAATAGTTCAGGGGGACTTCGATTATGAATAATGAAAAAGAATTCAGTCTGGTTGTGTATGGTGCCAGCGGCTTTACGGGGCGTCTGGTTGCCGAATACCTTGCTGCACAATATGGCGACAATCTGAAATGGGCTATGGCCGGTCGTAATGAAGAAAAGCTTAAATCGGTCAGAGAAGAAGTAGGTGCAGGTGATGTGCCGCTTATCATCGCTGACTCTGATGACGAGGCCTCTTTAAAAAGTATGGTCGCCCGGGCAGATGTTGTTCTAACAACGACAGGGCCTTATCAGCTTTATGGGGAAGGTTTGCTCAAAGCCTGCGCCGAAGCGGGCACTCATTATGTTGATTTATGCGGTGAGCCGGGCTGGATGTATGACATGATTGGTAAATATCAGGATACAGCCAGTAATAGCGGCGCCCGTCTTGTGTTTAGCTGTGGCTTTGACTCAGTGCCTTTTGATTTAGGTGTGCAATATGTTCAAAAAGCCGCCATTGATAAATGGGATAATCCTGCAGGACGTGTCAGAGGTCGTGTCCGCGCAATGAATGGCGAGTTTTCTGGCGGTACGGCCGCGTCATTTAAGGCGACCGTGAAATCTTTAGAGACACGCCCAGAGCTTTTCAACGTGCTGATTGACCCTTTCAGTCTGGCGGGCAAGGCCGGCCCTGAGCAACCTGCTGATAACAAGCCTTATGAAGATGATGTTTTGGGGGCATGGGTGGCGCCTTTTATCATGGCAGCGATTAACACCAAAAATGTTCACCGCTCAAATGCTCTTATGGATTATGCCTATGGTGAGAATTTTCTTTATGATGAAATGATGGTGACTGGGTTTGGAGACGAAGGCAAAGCTGTTGCCGAATACGTCACCAAAGCTTCACCACTTGATGGTGATAATGTGCCTCAGCCTGGGGAGGGCCCGTCAAAGGAGAAGCGTGAGTCTGGGAATTATGATGTGCTGTTTCTAGCTGAAGGAGCAGATGGTTCTGTACTCAAAGCCTCCGTTAAAGGAGATATGGACCCTGGATATGGCTCAACCTCCAAAATGATTGCTGAGAGTGCCTTGTGCCTTGTGCAAGATTGTGGGGAACTTGGTGGAGGTATTTATACCGCTGCGTCCGCCATGGGAGATAAGCTTGTTACAAGACTTGAGGCCAATGCCGGCCTCACATTTAGCATGGAATAATTAAATAGGGAGACTGTTTTTAGTTTGAGGATGGTGGGGGGCGTCACTAATTTCCCCTTACTCACTTGGGACAGTCTCCCTATAATTTCCAGGCTTAGGGTATGCCTAGAAATTCCTGCGTAAAGAAACTCTTGCATTGAGAGGCTCCCCAACAGAAGCCTGGTGGCTACTGTGAGAATGCGGGAAGTACAACTCGTCAGTTAAATTTTCAACGTTAAGAGTAATCGTGGTTTCTTCAGAGACGTGGTAATATGCAGCTAAGTCAATCCGCTCATAATCAGGTAACTTCCTTGAGGTATTATTATTACCAATAAAAGACTCATCCTGATATGTCATGCCAAGCCCTAAACCGAACTTGTCGTTAACATCATACATGCCCCAAAGAGAGAAGGTAGTCTCAGGTATCTCCCGAGGAGACCCACCTGAAGATGTCTCGCCCTCCATATTACTGTAACCAGCAGTTATAGATAATTTGTCTGATACATTGCCCTTTAGTTGCATCTCAAATCCGTCAACTGTCAGTCCAGTCACTTCTGAAGTTTCACCAGTTACGCTATCACGAACAGCTTGAACTTGTTCGCTGTCGAAGTAGCTGAGTGTGAAACTTAGGTCATCCTGAATGTCCCATTTGAAACCAATTTCAGTATTTTCAAATACATCGGGGTCAAGACGCGCGTTTGATGCAGATAGTTTTTTAAATTGCTCACCAGATCTAGGCAAGAAACTTTCACTGTAGCTTACGAATAAAGATGTATTCTCTTGAGGTTTGAAAATTAAACCAGCTCGAGGAGAAAATTCCTCATCTTTTCTGGAAGTTGTGACAGCATCGTCAACGTCAACCACTGTAATGTCAAACGAGTCAAAGCGGCCGCCCAACATAATTTTAAACTGATCAGACAAATCAATCTGGTCTTGGATGAAGAAAGACGTGACTTTAATATCTGATGTTGTTTTGTTACTTAGGTCGGTTGTGAAGTCTACAGAACTTGCCTGCCCAGCGGCATTGGTAGCAAAGTTCATTGGTCTGGTTACGTTGAAAGTCTCATTATCGTCTTGAGTATTTGAAAAATATGTATTGAAACGGAAATTTTTATTTTCAGTGTCAACTTGTTCTGCACCAAGTAAAACAGTATGGCCGATGCTTCCCGTATTGAATTCACTAACTAAATTACCTGAAACTATAAAGTTATTGCGTTCTGTAGGGTCACGATAACCATCCATTGTTACAATATTTGTGGTGGCGTCATATCCAGATGCATAGAGATTTTGGTACATTTTCTCAAAATCGCTATGTTGCACAACAATATTACCCTTCAGGGTGTCAGAGAATTCGTGGCTCAGGATACCCTTAACAATGTCAGCCTTTAAAGTTGTGACGTTTATATCAGGGTCACCAAAAGTAATTTTTTCGAACGCTTCTACAGGCACTCCACTAGCGGTCGGCACACCTCTATCGATAAATCTTTCATGATTTGCGTGTTCATAGGAAAGATCTAAAGAAGTTTTCTCACCGAGTTGAATTTTGAGAGTTGGGTTGAAGCCATACCTGTCGCCATCATAATAGTCCCTATGGTTTTCCAGGTAATCATTGTGAGCATTGACCCTTAATGCCATGTTGTCACTTAGTGGGGTATTGAAGTCAAAAGAAAAATCATATGCTCCGAATGTGTCAAAACCTAAATCGATCGACCCAAATTCCTCACCTATTTGACCTTTTTTTGTCACACGGTTAACTATACCGCCTGTTCCGCCTCTCCCGAAAAGTAGGGCATTGGGTCCGCGCAAGATTTCTACTTGCTCTAAGTTATATAGTGAGCGGTAATACTGAACATCGTCCCTGATGCCGTCCATATAGAAGTCAGCAGTAGAGCGCACACCTCTAAAAACTATTGCATCACGGTGGCCTTCGCCCTGTGATGTGTTCACACCTGGTGTATATCTAGCTATATCGCCAATAGAACGGAATCCCTGCGATCTGATATCTTCATCAGTTATAATAGATAAACTTTGAGGAACGTTAAGGATTGGAACTGGTGTTTTAAGAGAATTAACCTGATCCGAATAAAGAACTTTACCCTTAACAATAATTTCATCAGTCGTTTGGGCTAAAGTAATAGTATGGCCAAAAGCCAACAATACTAAGCAACTTGCAAAACTTCTTAAAAGTCTTAAGGATATTAAATTATATTTCATTTGCACAATTTCCTTCATATAGCATAAGCCGTGTACTTGAGAATTAATCTCAATTGGGTTTTTTATTGTAAATGATAATGAGTTGCAATAACAAAAACATCTATTTTCAATTTTTTTTCGTAAATCAAACATGAACTTCAAAAATCAATTCTTCTGTAGAACAACAAAAGCCTTCAAAAAGCGGCTCATAGGGTCAATTTATGAACTATTCACAATCAATGCGTCTCGGATCCTTTTTTAGTGAAATTTTGCCTCTGGCGAGTTTTTTCATATTTTATCGCCTTTATGGGCTTTATGCTGCAGCAATAGCGGGAGTCACCGTTTCGGCCTTCATGTTGCTTTATTTCTGGCTGTTGGAACGCCGTGTAGCCAAATTTGTGGTTTTTTCAACGCTGTTTTCGGGTGTGCTGACAGCTACGGCGATTTTGTCATCCGAAAAATTGCTTATTAAAATCCAACCAACAATTTCTTCACTTGTTATGGCGGGTGTTTTGCTTGGTGGGCTGTTACGCGGGAAAGCTATGATGCAGGTTTTTTTCGGTACTCAATTTAGGTTAACCGAGACAACATGGTTTCAGCTCAGTTTTCGCTGGGGACTTTTTTTCTTAACTGCGGCTATCGGTAATGAATTGGCTTGGCGTTATTTAAGTGAAGAAAATTGGGTAATGTTCAGAACTTTTGTCATGTCACCGGCAACAGGAATTTTTATGTTGTCACAATTACCGCTTACCCTTCGAGGGCGCTTGCCCCTTGAGGAAGATAGCTAAATTTTCTTAAATTTTAAATTCTTGTGCCACGTGCACATTTATTGCGCAGTGCTTTAGCGGTGTCTCGGATTGAAGCAAGTTCTTCGGGGTCTTTCCTGTCGAGGTTTTTCAACTGGAACGCCATGCGTGGATTTTTCCTAAACTGCTTTTCATGTTGAGCAAGAAAATCCCAATACAGGGCAGTTACAGGGCAAGCTTCTGGCCCATGTGCTTTCTTGGGCGTATAAGGGCAGGTCTTACAGCAATCTGACATGCGATCTATATAGGCGCCTGAGGCCGCATAGGGTTTTGTACCCATAATGCCGCCATCACCAAACTGGCTCATGCCGACAACATTTGGTAGTGACACCCAGTCAATTGCATCCAGATAAAGCCCCATATGCCACTCATGTACGGCATAAGGGTTCGCGCCATATTGCATCAGGAATAGTCCGAGGACCATCAGTCGCTGAATATGATGGGCATAGCCTTCCGTCAACACGCTGTTAAGTGCGTCGGCAACACAGGCCATATCGGTTTCGCCTGTCCAAAAGAATTCAGGGACCTCTTCATTGGCATCAAGCTTATTTAATGCCGCATAATCCGGCATATAGTGCCAGTAAAGCCCCCGTACAAATTCTCGCCACCCTAAAATTTGGCGGATAAAACCTTCGACAGCATTAATAGGAGCATCTCCTATTTCATAGGCCTCAAGGGCAGCTTCACAAACTTCAGTCGGGGAAATCAGATGTAAATTCATCGCCGCCGATAGCCTGGAGTGATAGAGCGTCACATATCCTGTAGCGATTGCGTCCTCATAGGTGCCAAAATCCGGTAGCCGATAGGCGATAAAATCCTTCAGTGCCTGTCGCGCTTGATCCGGTGTTACGGGTTCGGCAAACCCCTCACTTTTCCCGGGTGCATCGGGGAACATACGGTCAACCATAGCTTGAACTGAACGCGTCACATCATCTGGTTCAAAGGGTTGGCGAGTGGGGATGAGAGGGGGGCCGTCTTTACCAAAACTTTTGCGATTATCTTTGTCAAAATTCCATTGCCCGCCAACGGGATTGTTACCATCCATTAACCAGCCGGTTTTGCGCCTCAGCGGGCGATAAAAATCTTCCAGAACAAGTTTTTTGCGGCCTTCTGCAAATTTTGCAAAATCATCCGGCGTGGTGAAAAAATGATCATCTTCCACCAACACCAACCGATTGCCTGCAGCTTTGGTGAGGGCCTCTTGAACCCGCCAGTCACCGGTACGCGTGATGAATATTTGATCCGGTTCGAATTCTTTGGCGGCGCGCAGCATGCCCTCAGCAATGGTTTGAGGTGCTTGTTGTTTTTCAGTTGCGTCATCAAGCGCATAATAAAATACTTGCTTCCCCTCCGCACGGCGGGCATTGCGGAAGTGGCGCATGGCCGCAAAAAACATAATAAGTCTTTTTTTATGCTGTCTGGGAGTGGCTTCCTCAATGGCTTCCGTCATGACGATTGCGTCATGTTCGGGGTCAAAGTCACTGAAAATTTGCGACATTGGATTGAGTTGGTCACCACAAATGACGATGAGCCGCTTCATTATATTATCCTGCCTGATTGGGTGGGGTCGTCTGATTGCCCGTTAATTTCATGAACACATCTTCAAGGTTTGTGCCTTCTGTTTCTAGGTCTGTAATTGAGATGTTTTTTTGTCGAACATCATCCAGCACTTGCAGTGCAGTTTTTTCTCGTGGGTTAAATGTTAGCGCCAGCCTGCCATCCGATTGCAGAGTTGTGTGATAGCTCTCCAGACCTGCCGGAACCTCAGAGAGTGTCGTGTCGGGACGTAGTAAAAGTGTTTTGCTATCCAGTAGGCTCAACAGTTTTGGTGTGTCATCACAAATAACGAGATCGCCATGGTCAATAATTGCAATCCGGTCACAGAGCGCTTGCGCTTCTTCAAGATAATGCGTTGTCAGTACAATCGTAACACCTTGTTCGTTAAGGGCGCGAACATAAGTCCAAAGTTGGTGGCGCAGTTCAATATCCACCCCGGCAGTAGGTTCGTCCAGCACCAGAATGGGCGGTTGATGCACGAGTGCTTTAGCAATCAGTAAACGCCGTCGCATGCCACCCGATAAAGTGCGCGAATAGGCATTAGCCTTATCGCCAAGACCCAGTGTTTCCAGAATCTCCATGCTGCGTCTTTGTTTAGCCTTAACCCCATAAAGCCCCGCCTGCAGATCAAGAGATTCAAGCGGGGTGAAGAAGGGGTCGAAATTAATTTCTTGAGGGACAACTCCTATAGATGCGCGAGCCATGCGTGGATTCTCGTCAATATCAAACCCCCAGACAGATGCTTTGCCTGAAGACTTTATGACAAGTCCGGCAAGAATATTGATGAAAGTGGATTTTCCGGCACCATTAGGGCCCAAAAGGCCAAAAATCATCCCACGAGGAATTTCAAGATCAACACTTTTAAGGGCTTTTTTTTCGGACTGATTGCCGCTGGCCTGATATGTTTTTGTTAGCCCTTCTGCTGTGATAGCATTCTCAATATCGCCATCACTATTATTGTCAGGGTTGGATAAATTCTGCATTATTCTTCCTCAAGTTATTATCAGAACTAGCACGCAGTCTGTTCAAGGCAAAGACTAAAACTAAAAGCAAGGAGTGGCCTCATGAGCCTCAAAAAATCTGATCACCTTTATCTCGTTGATGGTTCTGGTTATATTTTTCGTGCTTTCCATGCATTGCCCCCACTCACTAGAAAAAGTGACAAATTACCGGTTGGTGCTGTTGCCGGGTTCTGCAATATGTTGGTGCGGCTGATGGATGATATGGCGGCAGAAGAAAGCCCGACACACCTTGCTGTAATTTTTGATGCTTCCGGCAAAACATTCAGAAATGATATCTACCCAGAGTATAAAGCCAATCGAGATGCGCCACCTGAAGATTTGGTGCCTCAATTTCCTCTTGTACGTGAAGCTGTGAAAGCATTTGGTATTCCTTCGGTAGAGTTGCAGGGCTATGAGGCCGATGATTTGATTGCGGCCTATACACATGCTGCTACGCACAATGGCGCACGGGTCTCGATTGTATCCTCCGATAAAGATCTCATGCAACTCGTGACTGACCGGGTGAACATGATTGATACAATGAAGGATAAGAAAATTGGCCCTGCCGAGGTGCTGGAAAAATTTGAAGTTGGCCCTGAGCGTGTGATTGATGTTCAATCCCTTGCCGGAGATAGCGTGGATAATGTGCCCGGTGTGCCGGGTATTGGCATTAAAACGGCGGCTCTGTTGATTAATGAATATGGGGACTTGGAAACACTTCTCGATCGCGCCGGAGAAATTAAACAGAATAAACGTCGTGAGAATCTTATTGAATTTGCTGATCAGGCACGGATAAGCCGAGAACTTGTCACGCTTCGAACGGATACACCTCTGCCGATTGATTTAAATGATATGGGTCTGACACCGCCAGAGGCTGAGAAGTTAATGGGATTCCTAAAGGCAATGGAATTCAACACACTGACTCAACGTGTCGGTAAACGCTATGACCTGAGCACTGAGGATTATGAAGCTTCGGCTGAACTGGCGGCTAAAACGTCTGCGGTTTCTTCTTCAGGCGTAACAGAAAGCCCTGCATATGACTTCCCATCGGTTGTAACTGACATGCCGCCTATTGATGCTGCGGCTTATGAATGTGTAACGGATATGACCGTGCTTGATAATTGGATTGAAGCTGCTATCGCGAGTGGTTATGTGGCAATTGATACAGAGACCGATGGCCTTGACGCGGTGAGTTGTCGTCTGGTGGGCGTGTCACTTGCCACCCGCCCTGGTCATGCCTGTTATATTCCGCTCGCGCATGGCATTGGTGAAGGGCTTGCTCTTGCCGATGATGTACCACAGCAACTCGCAGAGACGGATGTTTTGGCGCGGCTCAAGCCACTCTTGCAAGATGCATCCATTATGAAAATCCTGCAAAATGCAAAATTCGATTTACAGGTCCTCACCCAGCGCAAGATTGAGGTTCATCCGGTTGAGGACACGATGTTGATGTCCTATGCCCTTGCCGCAGGTCAGCGCGGTCACGGTATGGATGAACTTTCCGAGCTCTATTTAGGGCATAAGCCCATCTCCATTAAGGAGTTGCTGGGTACGGGCAAGTCACAAATTACATTTGATCAGGTGCCGCTTGAGAAAGCCGCGCCCTATGCCGCAGAGGATGCTGACATCACTTTCAGGCTTTGGCAGATGATGCGGTCCGAACTCGTCAAAGATAGGATGGTGAGTGTATATCAGACAACCGAGAAACCCCTAGTGCCTGTGATTGTAGATATGGAGAAAAACGGTATTTCTGTTGATCGTAATGTGCTTTCTCGCTTGTCAGGAGAATTTGCTCAGAAAATGGCTGCAATGGAAGACGATATTTACAAGTTGGCCGGTGAGACTTTTAATATCGCCAGCCCAAAACAACTCGGCGATATTTTGTTCGATAAAATGGGACTGCCGGGGGGTAAGAAAACTAAAACCGGCGCATGGGGAACGGGTGCGGATGTGTTGGAAGGCCTGGCGGCTGAAGGACATGATTTGGCAGCACAAGTGCTTGAGTGGCGCGGATTGGCAAAACTTAAATCCACCTATACAGATGCCTTGCCCGAATTTATCAATCCCGATACAGGGCGTATTCACACTTCTTATTCACTGGCGTCAACAACAACGGGACGATTAGCCTCGTCGGATCCTAACTTGCAGAATATTCCTATTCGTACAGAGGATGGGCGGCGTATTCGAACGGCTTTTGTTGCAGAGAAGGGTAATCTCCTCGTGAGTGCGGATTATAGTCAGATTGAATTGCGACTGCTCGCGCATATTGCCGATATAGACTCCCTGCGTCAGGCATTTGCTGATGGTCAGGATATTCATGCGATGACAGCTTCAGAAATGTTTGGCGTGCCTTTGGCAGATATGACACCTGAAACACGCCGTCGCGCTAAAGCAATTAATTTCGGGATTATTTATGGCATTTCGGCTTTTGGACTTGCGAACCAGCTGGGCATTTCACGTGGTGAAGCGAGTGCCTATATCAAGGCCTATTTTGAGAAGTTCCCGGGCATCAAGGATTATATGGAAGCGGTCAAGCAAGAGGCCCATGCACAGGGCTATGTCTCCACCCTTTTCGGGCGGCGTATTTATTTGCGTGAGATAGACAGTAAAATACCGGCGCGTCGCGCGTTTGCTGAACGAGCTGCCATTAACGCACCGATACAAGGTACAGCAGCCGATATTATCCGCCGCGCAATGATAGCCATGCCGACTGTTTTGAAAAAGAAATCACCAAAATCACGAATGTTGTTGCAGGTCCATGATGAGTTGATTTTTGAGGCTCCTGAGGCTGAAACCGATAAGTTGATGCAACATGTCAGAGAAGTGATGCAGAATGCGTGCGCCCCTCGCTTATCGTTATCTGTGCCTCTCGTGGTGGAAGCCCAAGCGGCCAAGAACTGGGATGAGGCGCATTAAAGGGGGTTGAGACTTTAATTATCCCTGGCTGTTCTAAATCTTATTCAGCAGCAGGAGCGGACTCGCGTACATCATTGCCGACATAGTCCATGAATTTTTGGAAGTTTGAAACAAACATGCCAACAAGCTTTCGCGCCTGAGCATCATAGGCTTCTTTATCATCCCACGTGTTACGCGGATTCAGGATGGAGATGTCAACGCCCGGCACACTAACGGGCACTTCAAAACCGAAGTTTTCGTCAATGCGGAATTCAACATTATTCAAGCTTCCATCCAGTGCAGCGGATAATAGAGCGCGTGTCTCTTTAATCGGCATTCTGTTACCGATGCCGTAAGGTCCACCAGTCCAGCCTGTGTTCACCAACCAACAACTTGCATTATGTTCGGCGATAAGGTCGCGCAAAAGATTGCCATATTCTGATGGATGACGCGGCATAAAGGGTGCGCCAAAACAAGTTGAGAAAGTTGCTTCGGGTTCTGTCACGCCCTTCTCTGTGCCGGCAACCTTGGCGGTATAGCCGGAAAGAAAATGATACATTGCCTGACTAGGCGTCAGGCGTGAGATAGGCGGTAAAACGGAAAACGCATCCGCTGTCAGCATGATTATGCTTTTGGGGTGGCTCGTGCGACC
Source organism: PS1 clade bacterium (assembly GCA_003331985.1). GTDB lineage: Bacteria > Pseudomonadota > Alphaproteobacteria > RS24 > RS24 > Micropelagius. The sequence continues at coordinate 64,783 of QOQK01000002.1, forward strand.
TGTATCCGATGCATTAGGAATAAATGAAAGCGGGTAAGCACCGCGGGAATTTTCAGCCAGAGAATTATCATCAAGATCCAGCCTACGGGTTTGCGGATCCATCACAACATTTTCCAGTACGGTACCGAAACGTTGTGTGGTGGCATGAATTTCCGGCTCGGCTTCTGCGGAGAGATTAATCATTTTGGCATAACAACCGCCTTCAAAATTAAACACGCCATTCTCTGACCAGCCATGCTCATCGTCACCAACAAGTGTCCGGTTCGGGTCAGCTGAAAGTGTCGTTTTGCCAGTTCCGCTTAGACCGAAGAAAACAGCTGAGTCATTTTCATTGCCAACATTTACTGAACAGTGCATGGGCATGACGTTTTTCGCCGGCAGCGTGTAATTCAACATTGAAAAGACTGATTTTTTGGTTTCACCTGCGTAGGATGTGCCGCCAATAAGAACAATTTTACGAGCGAAATTAACCGCAATAATCGTCTCGGTTCGTGAGCCATGACGCTCTGGGCTGGCTTTAAAGCTTGGCAGGTTAACAATCACAAATTCTGGATTGAAGTTTTCAAGGTCTTCTGCGGGTGGCTCAATTAAAAGGTTTTGAATAAACAGGGAGTGCCATGCCAATTCGGTATAAACCCGTGTTGGCAATCTATGTGTAACATCCGCGCCGCCATGCAAATCCTGAATAAAAAGCTCACGACCTTCGGTATGAGCTTTCATATCTTCATAGAGATTATCAAATTGTTCTGCCGTGATAGATTTATTATTGTCCCACCAAATGGTGTTTTCCGTTGTCTCGTCACGCACGATGAACTTATCTTGAGCTGAACGGCCTGTATGTTGACCGGTTTTTACAACAAGCGCTCCCCCATCAGCAATTTCACCTTCCCCACGTTCCAGTGACATCTGGTAAAGTGCAGCAGGGCGGTGATTCCAGTGAAGGGCTTTAAGGTGGTTGAACCCGTGAAGATCGGGGCCAAATTTACTTTTGTTAAAACCAGTTTGATCCATGATGGCAATACCCATTAAACCCTTTAAGAACAAATCGCAAAAGAAAAAAGCATATCAAAGAAACTTTTTATCTGTTTAATTTATCTACAATGGCACATTTTAAGCGCGGAGCATTTAACTCTGCAACGTAAAATTATCCAGCTTGTGAACAACTAAGTTAGAGCTAAACTAAAGCTTAGCAACAGCTTATTTGGGGAAGGTACCGAAAGTTTTCCCCAAAAAGGTGTAGAAGGGATAAAAAGAATAGAGAGGGTAATTTGACACGTATTGCGCTTGTAGATGACGACAAAAATATTGTGGCCTCGCTTTCTTTGGCTTTGAAGGGAGAAGGTTTTGATGTGGAGTCTTTTGAGGATGGTGCTGCCGCGCTGGAAGCTTTGACCTCTCAACCTTCAGACAGCTTTGATATTGGTATTTTTGATATCAAAATGCCCAAAATGGATGGCCTCGAGCTTCTTCGTCGATTACGCGCCACGCATGAATTGCCTGTGATTTATCTGACTTCCAAAGACGACGAAATTGATGAGCTTATTGGCCTTAAGATGGGGGCAGATGACTATATTACCAAACCGTTTTCTCAGCGACTATTGATTGAACGTGTACGAACTATTTTACGTCGTACGAAAGCCCGGCAGGTCGTATCAGAAGATGAGGATGATATTATGGAGCGCGGCGGGTTAAGGCTGGATGCGGCGCGGCATGAATGTTTATGGGAAGGCCAGCCTGTTAATTTGACGGTGACGGAGTTTTTGATACTTGAAGCCCTGGCGCAACGTCCAGGTTTTGTCAAAAGTCGGGACGCATTGATGGATGCAGCCTATGAAGATCAGGTCTATGTTGATGATCGTACAATAGACAGTCACATAAAAAGACTTCGCCGTAAGTTCAAAAAAACAGACCAAAATTTTGATGCGATTGAGACACTTTATGGTGTCGGTTACAGGTATAAAGCATGAGGGGGTTGAGTTTTTTAAAATCTGGTCTCTCAGCTCGTCTGGTGGTGATTAACAGCCTTGGACTGTTGGGTTTTTTTGCCGGTATTTTGTTTTTAGGTCAGACACGAGAAAGCCTCACCGATGCCTATACGCAAAGTCTTGAGGTGCAAGCGCAGATTATTGCCGAGGCTCTGGGAGAGTCCGCCGGAGATGACACAGATACCGGTGATATTATTAATGATATTGAGACTGATGAAAACACCATACAAGCCGGACAAATTATGGCACCGCGTCTGAATGCAGAACTGACTGAACAAATTCTAAGACGCATCATTGCACCCACATTAAATCGGGCTCGGGTTTATGATCGTCAGGGGCAATTGGTGATTGATAGCGATGTTTTGCTTCATTCCGGTGCCGTCATTTCCCGCGATTTACCGCCACCGTCATTCTCAGCGCAAAATGATACTGCCCCCGCGAATAATTTTCAGCCAACCGATACAGATAAAGCCGGTAAGGGCGATGCTGTATTGAAGGCCATTAATATAGCAATGCAGGGAGAGATGCGCGCATCGGCTCAAAGAACTCCCAATGGTGACGATATTGTGATGGTTGCTGTGCCCGTTCAACATTATCGAGCAATTATTGGCGTTCTATTGCTGACCAGCCCCCCAGGAGAGATTGATCGTCTTGTAGCGGCAGAACGCACCTTTTTAGCCAAAGTCTTTCTTGTTGTGCTGGGTGTGACGTTGATTTTATCATTTGCCCTCGCCGGGACTATTACCATGCCTGTTCGTCGTCTGGCGACAGCTATTCAGGCATTTCAAGCGGCAGGCGGATCGTTACCTGCACCCGACACTGTGCCGGATTTTTCTGATCGTCAGGATGAAATCGGCGATCTATCTTTAGCCTTACGGGATATGCTGACCCGTTTAATGAACCGGCTGGACACGATTGAAAATTTTGCAGCTGATGTTGCCCATGAACTGAAAAACCCTCTTGCGTCAATTAACAGTGCAGTCCAGTCGCTTGCCTCAACCACTGATGACGAGGCGCGCAAGCAGCTTATGGGAATTTTGCAGGCGGATATATTACGCATGAACCGCCTGATCACAGATATATCAGAAGCCTCTCGCCTTGATGCAGAGTTAGGGCGGGCAGCCGCTGAAAATTTTGACCTTTCGGATTTGTTGAAGCAGATGGTTCCTCTGGTGAATGGTGATATTCAGATAAAAATAAAGGCGCAGGTGAGCATTAATGCGCAGAGAGACCGGATTGCTCAAATCATTCGTAACCTGCTGGATAATGCACTGTCTTTTTCTCCGGCGAAGGAAATTACAGTGCGTTTGGATAGTGACCGGACAGGTATTTTCATTCATGTAGATGATGCAGGGCCGGGCCTGCCTGATGGGGTGGAGCATAAAATTTTTGAACGCTTTTATACAGATCGTCCAAATGAGCATGACCTTCATTCAGGGCTTGGTCTTTCAATTTCGCAACAAATCGCCAGGGCGCATGGGGGCAATGTAACTGCTCGCAACCGGATTAATGCTTATGGTGCGCGGTTCACTTTATTTTTGCCACATCAAGGAAAATAAAACATAAATGGAGCGCTTATGACAAATTTGCAAAATATACCTTCGCTTCACGGAAATTGCTTGTGGGTCAATGAAACTGGTGTGCTGATTTTAGGGGATGCCGCCAGTGGTAAAACCGAACTGGCATTGACGATGATTAATTCAGGGCGCGGTACTCTTGTCGCTGATGATCAGGTTATTATCGAGCGTGAGCACAAAATCTTGATGGCGCGCCCCCCCGAGGGTTTGCAAGGGTTGATGCAAATTCATGGTATTGGCATTGTTAATTTTGATAACATAGCGCCCGTGCCGTTGCATTTGATAATTGAGCTTGTACCGCATACGGATGTGCCGCTCATTCCTGAGAAAAGTGAAAAAGAAATACAAGGCCTGTCTCTCCCCTTACTGAAACTGGCGGGTCATGAGGCGAGTAGTGCCGATAAATTATGGCTTGCGACAAATCTTCTAAAAAAAGAGATGCTTTTTAACGGGTAAACTGTGACACAAAGTCTGTCTTGCCTGAGACGAATTGGTCAGGCATGGTGATAATAGGAGATAATATGATTGGTCTTGTGATAGTGACACATGGCGGCCTCGCCAATGAATTCAGATCTGCTCTTGAGCATGTTGTAGGTGATCAACAACAGCTTGAGGCCATTTGTATTGGCCCGGATGATGATATGGAAAAAAGACGGGAAGACATTGCTATCGCCACCAAAGATGTTGATAGCGGTGATGGTGTGATTTTGTTAACTGATATGTTCGGTGGCACACCATCTAATCTCGCGATTTCTCTGCTAGATCACGGGCGTGTGGAGGTGATTGCAGGTGTAAATCTGCCTATGCTCATTAAACTTGTTGGTGTGCGTGAAAAAATGGGTCTTGAGGAAGCTGTGGAAGCGGCTCAAGACTCAGCGCGGAAATATATTTCTGTAGCCAGTAAAGTACTAAGCCGAAAAGAAGATTAATGCCTGAAGCAGTTGTGGAGATAACCAACAAGCGGGGCCTTCACGCGCGTGCCTCGGCTAAATTTGTAACCTGTGCTCGCAGTTTTGACGCAAAAATTGATGTTATGCGTGAGGGGACAAATGTTCCCGGTACCTCAATAATGGGTCTGATGATGCTGGCAGCAAGTCTCGGTTGTTCTATAAAAATATCAGCTGAGGGCGCCGATGCTGACGTTGCATTAGCCGAACTGGTCGCGCTTGTGCAAAATGGCTTTGGTGAGAATGATGCCGAAGAGAGCACCCAATAATAATCTAAATTCTAATGATTTTAGCGTCTTACTGGTTTTTTAGCCATTAGGCCACATATCTATCAAATATAGGTTCTGCAAAACATATAAAGAAATCTTTATATTGTCATTGCCTTCGACCTTTCAGGCTGATAAAAAGCCGATAAATTAATGGAGATACAACATGGCTGAAGATTATAAAGTCGCAGATATGAGCCTCGCTGACTGGGGCAGAAAAGAAATTGCGATTGCGGAAACAGAGATGCCGGGACTCATGGCACTCAGAGATGAATTTGGTGAAGATAAGCCACTGAGCGGTGCGCGTATTACCGGTTGTCTTCATATGACAATCCAAACAGCCGTATTGATTGAAACACTGATTGCTCTTGGCGCGGAAATCCGTTGGTCAAGTTGTAATATTTTCTCTACGCAAGATCATGCTGCGGCGGCGATTGCCGCTGAGGGTATCCCGGTATTTGCCTGGAAAGGTGAGACCGAGGAAGAATATTGGTGGTGTGTTGAGCAGACTATTAAAGGTCCTGATGGCTGGACACCGAATATCCTGCTGGACGATGGCGGCGATTTGACTGTTATTATGCATGAGAAATATCCTGAATTACTGGACGATGTACGCGGAGTTTCCGAGGAAACAACGACTGGCGTATTGCGTCTTTATGAAATGGAACAGAACGGCACGCTCCGTACGCCGGCGATTAATGTTAATGACAGTGTAACAAAATCCAAATTTGACAATCTTTATGGCTGTCGCGAAAGCCTCGTTGATGGTGTGAAGCGCGCAACCGATGTAATGATTGCCGGTAAAATCGCAGTTGTTTGTGGTTTTGGTGATGTTGGCAAAGGGTCTGCAGAAAGTCTCCGTAGTCAAGGTGCACGTGTTATGGTGACCGAGATTGATCCGATTTGTGCACTTCAAGCCGCGATGGAAGGCTATGAAGTCATTACTATGGATGAAGCTGCGCCAATTGGTGACATCTTCATTTCGGCAACAGGTAATAAAGATGTGATTACCGTTGACCATATGCGGGATATGAAAGACCGCGCGATTGTTGGTAACATTGGTCACTTTGATAGTGAGATTCAGGTTGAAGCGCTGAGAAATCAAAAATGGCATAATGTGAAGCCTCAAGTCGATGAGGTTGAATTTGCCGATGGTAAGCGGATTATTCTGCTGGCTGAAGGTCGTCTGCTCAATCTGGGTTGTGCCACAGGTCACCCAAGCTTTGTGATGAGTGCGTCTTTTACCAACCAGGTGCTGGCGCAAATTGAACTATGGCAGAACCATACTAATTATGAGCGTAAAGTTTATGTTTTGCCGAAGCATCTTGATGAAAAAGTTGCAACACTTCACCTTGCCAAGTTGGGTGCGAAGCTGACAAAGCTCTCAGACGAACAAGCCAGCTATATTGGGGTGGCACAGCAAGGCCCGTTCAAGCCAGAACATTACAGATATTAAAAATTTTCAGATTAAAGAGCCATCAGGTCTTTAGCAGACAGGCTTTCATCTGACAGTTTTTCTGGATCAAAAACATCGCCTTCTGCAGCGCGATGAACCAGTTTCTTGGCGACCATAAACTCGCCCGGTCGATTTACTGCATCGACGGCGGTGAGTTGGTCACCTTTAAAATAGAATACAGCGAAGGAACGGCTGTTTAAGTCGCCGCGTGTGACGACTTTGTCATGATCGCCTGACATGCCAACAATCTGGAGCTTTACGTCATATTGGTCGGACCAAAACCAAGGGATTTGGTGATAGGCGACGGGTGCGCCGAGAATATCGCTCGCTGAAGCTTTACCTTGCTCAATGGCGTTTTGAACAGACTCGAGGCGTAGGCGACGACCCAGCAAATCATTTGGGTGCTGGGTGCAATCTCCGGCAGCATAAATATCCGGATGGGATGTGCGTGCCGTGTCATTCACAACAATACCATTATCCACATCGAGGCCGGCGGCTTCCGCCAATTCAATATTGGGTACAATACCTATACCGACAACAACGCAATCTGCTTCAAGAATTCGTTCATCTGACAGTTCAACCCCTGAGACCGCACCACCAGTTCCATGGAGGCCCGCAACACCAGTACCGGTGAGGATAGTCACGCCTTCTTCTGCATGGACGCGTTGATAAAAATCTGACATGACCGGGTCAGTCACGCGTGCAAGTACTCTATCTGCGGCTTCAATGACTATGGTTTCAAGGCCCATTTTACAGGCAACTGCGGCTGTCTCGAGGCCAATATAACCGCCACCTATAATGATGAGCTTTTTTCCTGGTGTGAAAGCGGGCTTCATTGCGTCTATGTCGGCAATGGTGCGAACGTCAAAAATATTCGCTAGGTCGGCACCGGGAAGGGGTAATTGGCGTGGGCGTGAACCTGTGCAGATAATCAGTTTTGAGAAAGCAAGCTCGCTTTGGTCATCTAATGTCACAGTTTTTTCATCAGTGGAAATCGCGGTAACGCGACAGCCAAGTTTAAGTGTCACATTTTCATTATCATAATATTCCTGCCCTCTGAAGAACAGCCGTTCGGCTTCCATTTCGCCGGACAGATATTTTTTTGAAAGCGGCGGGCGTTGATATGGTAATTCCTGCTCATCACCAATAAGCGTGATGGCGTCATTATATCCGCCTTGCCGAAGACTAACAACAGCTTGTGCGGCTGCTTGACCGGCACCAATAATAACAATGTGATTCATAAGTCATTTCCTGATTTTGCTGCAGGATAAAAACATTTGTGAAACTTTCAACCCTTGCGACAATAATTTTCACCCTATACAACCACATTTATGGAAAATGGGAATGCGACAATTTCCGTAACTCTGGATTTGCCCGATGTTTCGGCTGTTAGGCGTTTTGCAGGATGGATAGCCCCCCGGCTAAATAAAGGTGACTGGTTATTATTGTCCGGTGATTTGGGCGCGGGTAAAACGGAGCTTGCCCGTTGCATTATTCGCCAGGTTTTTGGTGAAGGCACAGATGTGCCTAGCCCCACATTTACTCTTATTCAGCATTACGAGTCACGCGATATTAAATTATTGCATACTGACCTTTATCGTCTTGAAAGCTCTGAAGAAATTCTCGAATTGGGGCTGCTGGATGAAACAGACAGCATCGTTCTGGTCGAATGGCCTGAAAAGCTTGGTACATATGTGCCGACAGAGGCTCTAATGGTTCATCTGGAGGATATCGGTTCAACTCGCCAATGTTCACTCAGCGTGAACTCGGATAATGCAGACTTTTTTCAAGGCCTTGACGATTTTATTGATCGTGAGAAGGTGCTTGCCGATTTTCTTGAAAAAAACGGTTATGGTCAGGCTGTGCGAACGACGCTGGCTGGCGACGCATCGCGGCGCCGCTATGAAAGACTTGAGCTGGACAATAAGCGCTTTATCCTGATGGACTGGCAAGCTCTCCCAAATGATAATGATGCCTATAAAGCGAAAGTCTTCCTCTCGAATAGTGTCACAGATTTTCGAAATATATGTGCTTATTTAATCCGTTGTGGATTATCAGCCCCTGAGATTTTCGCGCAGGACGACGCGCAAGGTTTGCTTGTGCTAGAGGATTTCGGCACACTTAATTTCACCCATTCTATAGATGCCAAAGACCCACATTTACCTATTTTTTATCATGAAACCATCATGGCGCTCGCGGCGCTTTATCATCATGCCGATACTGAAAATCCTGAGCAAGCTCGGCAATTTGACGCGAAGGTCAGTTCGCCCGTGCGTTATGACAAGGCAGTCATTTTAACTGAAATTCAACAATTCATTGACTGGTATATGCCGTCGCAGGGGAAGACCTTGCCTGATACCGCTCTGACAAAATGGGAAGAGATTTGGGCCTCGCTGGTGGGTAAGCTTGAGGCTATGAAGATACGTGATGTGATGATGCTCAGAGATGTGCATTCGCCAAATTTGCATTGGCTCGGTAATCGCCAGTCTATTAGACGGGTCGGGTTTATTGATATTCAAGACGGTATTGCCGGTCACCCTGCTTATGATGTTGTGTCATTACTTCAGGATGCGCGTCGCGATTTACCGGAAGATTATGAGGGACGGTTTAAGGCTCTCTTTGTGGCTGAAACGGGTTTGGATGCTTCAGATTTTGACACTGCCTATAATATTTTTGGGGTACAGCGGAATCTTAGAATTTTAGGTATTTTTGTGAGGCTTTCGAAAATGCAGGGTAAATCAAGCTATTTGCAACATATCCCAAGAGTAAATGGGTATATCAAAGATGGCTTGGCGCATGAGGCGCTGGCAGATTTGCGTGAATGGTTTAAGACTTATGTCCCTGAGGTGCTGGAAATATGACCCCTTCAAAGCCTAAACCCACCCACGCTATGGTGCTTGCCGCCGGATTGGGGCGGCGAATGCAGGCCTCCGAGAATGACCCGCCCAAACCTCTGACCAAAATCGGGGGGATCACTTTGTTAGACCGTATGCTGACATATCTTGCGGATTTCGGGGTAACGCATGTGGTAATTAATCTGCATCACAAATCTGAGATGATTGAAGCTCATTTAAGAGATTTGGATTATCCCTTTGAGATTATTTTTTCCGATGAACGTGCCTGTTTGATGGAGACAGGTGGTGGCGTTTATCAAGCTCTGCCAATGCTAGGCAACAAGCCTTTTTTCGTATGTAACGCAGATATACTTTGGATTGAAAATACTTCAAATGACAAGATGACTGCGCTCGAAAAGCTGGCAGGCACTTTTGAACCGGAGAAGATGGACTCATGCTTGTTACTGGCCTCAAGAGATAATTGCTCCGACTATGATGGTGCAGGGGATTTCAACTACACCCAGCATGGCAAGATTGAAAGGCGAAGGTCGCAATCAGGTGATCGGTTAGAGGCGAAATGGATTTATGCCGGTGTTCAGATTGTTTCGCCGTCTTTACTTGATAAGACACCTGAAACGGTCAAGTCACGCCCATTTTCTTTTAATCTTTTGTGGGATGAAGCGCTTTCTGCGGCTCGGCTCTACGGGTGTTCTTTGGAAGGTACATGGTTGCATGTTGGTACGCCGGAAGGTGTGCGGGATGCTGAACGTATTTTACAGGAAAAATAATTTCTAAACATATCCGCGCCCTGCGATAATTTGATAAGATGAGCACATGTCATCGCGCCCACATGTTTTTAATATTCCTTCAGGTTATAGCTTTTTAGAGCAACTTGCGACGAAGCTTTTGTCGGACCCCAGCCTAAGCGGGCTATTTGATGCAAAAACCCGCCTGCAGGATTACACGATTTTACTCCCGACGCGGCGTGCGGTCAGAAATTTACAAAATCTGTTACTGCAAAAATCAGGGACGGATGCGCTTTTAATGCCTGAAATACGTCCACTGGGTGATGTTAATCCGGAGGAAATGATTTTTGCCGAAGCAGAAGCCGGTCTGACGGGTTTGACGGGTCTCCTGCCTGCTGAAGTAACCCCTCATGCACCTTCCCTGTTACCTGCAATGTCAGGAATAGAGCGAGATATTAGTTTAATGACTTTGGTTCAAGCTTGGCTAGAGACCTCCGGTCGTGCCGGGGGGCTGGCATCAACCTCTAAACTAACTGCCGAACTGACGGCTCTACTGGACAGTTTGCAAATTGAGGAGGTTGATATTTCTAAACTGGCGTCTCTAGTGCCAGATGAGTTCAGTCATAATTGGCAACAGACATTGGAATTTTTGCAAATTTTGACGACAGCTTGGCCGCTTCACAAACAAGAAATCGGGCGCTGTGATCCCAGTGAAAGGCGTGGCCTCTTATTGGATAGGCTGACAACATTATGGAATAACCATCCTCCCAGCGGGCCGGTTTTGGCAGCCGGGTCAACAGGAAGTATTCCTGCGACGTCTCGGTTATTGCAGTGTATTGCTCAGCTTGAAAAGGGTGCGGTTGTTTTATCCGGGCTGGACACGCAACTTCCACCGGAAGGGTGGGCACAGTTAAAAAATGAACACGCTCACCCTCAATCGGGTTTGTTTCACCTTTGTGAGGCTATGGATTTACAAAGGTCAGACATACAGACCTTCCCCGGATTACAGATGAAATCCTCGACAGATATCCAATGCGCCCGCGCTACCTTTGTCAACCAAGCCTTGTGGCCGACATCGTTGACGGGGCGTTGGATAGAATTATTGACGAATGATAAGCCATCCCAAAATCTTTTTGAGAACATGCAAATCTATGAAGCGTCGGATACGAGAAGCGAAGCTGGGGTTATTGCTTTAGCCCTCCGGGAAGCACTGGAAACCCCCGAAAAGACAGCCATGTTAATAACGCCCGATCGTCAATTGGCGCGTCGCGTTACGATTTTGCTAAGAAAATGGGGCGTGGAGATTAATGATACAGCCGGCCAACCATTGTCTCGTACGTCGGTTGGCGTTTTTGCAGGTCTGGTCTTACAAGCCGTCGCGACTGATTTTTCACCGGCAAATTTGTTGGCTCTTTTAAAGCACCCTTTCTGCCGTGTAGGACAGAACGCCAAGAGCCATCGGCAGTTAGTTTCTCGATTGGAGCTTTATGCCCTGCGCGGCTTTAGACCCACAGGAGACAGCGTAAAAGGGAATAATAGTTACGCTCATAATACAAATGGGCTTGATCATATTATGGCGCGACTGAAGCACGCTGAGTCCGAAAAAAAGCATATTCAACAACAGAGCCAACAAAATACAAATGATGAAACACTTATTGGTGAAGTGATTACTTTTGCCGATAAGCTCCGGCAAATATTTAAGCCACTGACGGATGTGCCTTATGAGGCCACCTTAAACAATGTTGGGCAAGCGCTTCTAGAGGTGATGGAAAGTCTCAGTCGGGATGACGCGAATATTTCTATTTTGTGGGACTCCCCCGACCAAGAGGTGAGTGAACATCTTGAAGCGTTCATGTCCGTGATGGTGGAGTTTATCAAAGCTGAGGATTTCACTGCGCCCCAAAGTGAGTGGTCAGTCCTGCTTGATTACTGGTTATACCAGACGTCAATTCGTCCAAGGGTCAATGCCCATCCGAGACTATCGATTATGGGTTTGCTTGAAGCCCGTCTTGTGGATGCGGATTTGGTTATACTCGGCAGTTTGAATGAAGGAACTTGGCCAGCTCTGCCGGAAACTGGCGCTTGGTTGTCTCGCCCAATGCGTGAAAGCCTTGATATGGTTGCGCCGGAGCGCCGCATTGGTCAGAGTGCCCACGATTTTGTTCAAGCGTTTAGCGCCCCGGAAGTGCTTCTGACCCGCGCAGAAAAAATATCCGGCACCCCGCAATTACCATCGCGCTGGTTAAGCCGCCTTAAAGCCTTACATGCAGGTTTATATGAGGATATTTGCCCATGGCCTGACGCAGAGCGATTATCAACACTTTGGACGACAGTGGACACGCCTCCTCCACCTAAGGCAGAAAAAAGACCAGAGCCTAAGCCGCCTGCTGACGTTCGACCTGACCGCTTGTCTGTTACCCAAATTGCAACTCTTCAAATTGACCCTTATGCAATTTATGCGAAACATATATTGAAGCTCAAACCGCTTGATCCGCTGGAGGCAGATGTGACGGCGGCAATACGCGGTAGTTTTATTCATAAGGTGCTCGAGAAATTTACGCTTAAATATCCTGATGACCTGCCGGATAATGTAGCCTCGGCTGTACGTGAAACAGCCCTGGAATTAGCCGACGAAACTGCTGAAGGACAGGCTGTGTTGCTTTATTGGTGGCCAAGGTTTTCGGCGGTTGCAGATTGGATTGCGGATTTCGAAATAGAACGCCGATCGAAGATAACCCGCATATTTACTGAAATTACCGGCAGTATGACAGTCGATATTGCAAACAAGCCTTTCACGCTCACGGCTAAAGCTGACAGGATTGAGCTTACCGATTCGGGGCATGTGAATATTCTGGATTATAAAACCGGCGAGCCGCCCAGCAAAACTGACATTGAAAAAATGCGTGCGCCGCAAATGCCACTTGAAGCCGCTATTGCCATTGCGGGTGGCTTTGAGGGGATCTCTAAAAATGCCCGTATTAAAGAGCTGGCACACATTCAGGTGCATGGCGGATACCCGGCTGGGAAAATCAGAATTGAAGAAAACCCCGACCAACTGGCTGAAACCGCCTTGTCTGGTGTGAAGAAATTGCTTGAATATTATGCCGATGAAAACACCGCTTATATTCCCGAGCTTCACCCAGATCGAGTGAATTTTAGGGATTACGCTCATCTGGCGCGTGTACAAGAATGGATGAGCGAGGAAGATAGCTGAGATGGAAAGTACGCATCAGCAAGCTGTCCTAGAGGCGACCAGTGCCGAAAATTCTGCATGGGTGTCTGCACATGCGGGTTCGGGCAAAACCTATGTTCTGATTACTCGTCTGGTAACGCTCATGTTGTCCGGCACACGGCCTGAAAAACTTCTCTGCCTGACATATACGCGCTCAGCAGCTGCAGAAATGAAGCAACGCCTAAATGATTTGCTCGGCGAATGGGCGGTCTTGCCGGATGCCGAGTTGAAATCCGAGATGAAACGACGCACCGGCCTTACGCCGACACAAAAGCAAATTAACGATGTACGCCAACTTTTTGCCCGCGCTATGGACACGCCTGGCGGTTTAAAGATTCAGACTATTCATGCTTTTTGCGAGGCTTTGCTAAATCGCTTCCCACTTGAGGCGGGTATATCTCCGGGTTTCAAGGTGATGGATGAAAGGGCTTTTCAGGCACTTGCGGCCGAAACACAGGCGAAAATTTTGCAACAGACAGAGTCAGATGCGCTCAGGGAGGCGTTACAAAGACTGACGCGGCGGATGAATGAAGCTGGTTTTAACACCTTATGTAAAGCCATCACCGAGAATCGGCGGGAGTTTGCCCTACAAAGCGCGGATGTGCGGCGGGATGGGCTGATGGAAATGCTGGGTGTTACGAAACCGGTTCCGCTTAAAAATTTTGGTTCAGCGTTTATCTCGTCTATTGCTCGTGAAACGCTGGCAGATGCCGCAAATTGCCTTAAAAAATCCGGCACGAATGATCAGAAAATTGCAGTCATAATTGAGGCATTATTGTCGGCGTTGGACAAATTCAATGATTTTGAAATGCTTTATCCGACGCTAGAAGATTTCTTCATGACGGATAAAGGCCCGCGCACGAAATTTGCTACCAAAGCTGTTGCCGAAGAATTCCCGACAGAAACCGGATATTTGTTAGAGCTTCAGAATATTTATATCCGTTTGCGGGAAGACTTTCTCGCTCAGCTTATTCTTCAAATTTCACTGGATATTTATTCGCTGGCAGATGCGTTACTTGCAGAGATTGATCTCAAGAAAACCCAGCAGGGCTATCTTGATTATGATGATTTGATTTTTCATGCCGATAAGCTCCTCAGCAATCGACGCGATACCGGATGGGTATTGTATAAGCTGGATGGCGGCATTGATCATATTTTGGTCGATGAGGCACAGGATACAAGCCCACGGCAATGGTCGGTAATCTCGGCTATTGCAGAAGAATTTTTTTCCGGAGAAGGCGCATCTTCTCGACAGCGCACCTTATTTGCCGTTGGCGATGAGAAACAATCAATATTCAGTTTCCAAGGTGCTGACCCTGATAAATTTGACAGCATGCGGAGCTATTACGCAGAAAAAGCCAATAATGCGCGGGCTGATTTCAAAAAGGTGGAACTCACCGCTTCTTGGAGATCGACACAAGAGGTTCTGGGTCTTGTCGATAGAGTTTGTGAAAATCCAAAAGTACAGCCTCAATTAACGAAGCAGGGCAGCGATGTTTCTCATACAAGCATGCGAACGAGCCAGAATGAGACTGGTGGCCTGGTTACATTATGGCCTGTCGAAAAAGGTGAAGCGCGGGTGATGGCAGATTTATTTGACCCCAGAGGCGCGTCAGAAACTGCATCAAAAAGTACATCGGATAGTACATCAGACATAACTGCCGGCGTTGTAATAACGCCGCAGCAAAAAGTGGCGCGCAAAATTGCCCATCAGATTGCTGACTGGCGGGATGATCCTGAAAGCAATATTACACCGGGAGATATTTTGATTCTGGTGCAAAATCGCGGCCCGTTTGTTCAGGATATGATTCGTGCCCTAAAGAGTCAGCATCCCCCGATTGATGTTGCCGGTGCTGACCGGATGACGTTGACCGACCAATTAGCGGTTAAAGACCTTATCTGTGCAGGGCAAATAGTTCTGATGCCGCAAGATGATTTGATGCTTGCTACATTTTTGCGCTCACCCTTGGGGGGGATGAGTGAGCAGGACCTTATGAAGCTCTGTTTAGGTTCGAGCCTCAGTTCAGATCAGGGGCGCGGACAATCACTGCTTGCCTGTATGCGCCAAATTAGTAAGGACGCGGCATCTGGGGAAGACAAGGACTATCTCATGCGTATCTCTGCGGCATTGGAGATGATTGACACTTTAATGACCCATGCTGCCAAGCTTCCCCCTTATGAGTTCTATGCATATTTATTGGATGCGCTTTCAGGGCGGGACAAATTACGCGCCCGATTGGGGGTGGAGGTCGATGATCCAGTAGAAGAGTTCCTAAATCAAGCGCTGGAATATGAGCGACAAAACATGCCCAGTCTGCAAGGTTTTCTTCACAGAATTCAATATGATGATCTGCAAATCAAACGTGACATGGAGCAAGGGGGCGCAGCCGTTCGTATTATGACAGTGCATGGCGCCAAAGGTCTGGAAGCGCCGGTGGTTTTTCTGCCCGATACGTGCCGTTCGCCAATCAAATCTGCAAACCTTCAATCGCCAATTAGTTGTTCTGCTGGGGGTAACATTATTTGGCAACCTTCAAAAAAGCTTGTCAGCAAGGCGGGAAAAGAAACCGGCGAACAAGAACGTGCCCTTGAAAGTGCCGAACATAAGCGGCTCTTATATGTAGCGCTTACCCGCGCAAGAGACCGTCTCTATGTCACCGGATTTCTTCCTGCCAACAGGAATTTACCGGAATCATGCTGGTACAGTTTAATTGAAGAGGGAATACAGCTTGGTGGGAATGCCTTGCCGGATGATGCGGGTTGGCAAATTGGTGATGCCTCAGCTGTCGGCGGTAGAATTGCATTAGATGAGGGTGAGGAAGAATATGATGTTGAGCATTCAGAAACTCCGAAGGCTCAAAATATATCAGCAATTAATGCCCCACTTCCTTTATGGGTTCACCAACCCGCCAAAAGAGAATCCATTTCAAACATGCCGCTTGGCCCCTCCGATTACTTCCAGCAAAGGCGCCTCTCTAACGACCTGTTACCTAAAAGGTCCGGTGAGAAGTCAACACAAGATATAACGGCACGCCAACGCGGGACAGTTATTCATCTTTTACTAGAAGGGTTGGCGGGACTCGAAATTGCGCATTACGAGATAACTGCTCGAGAATTTTTGACGCATTACCCCGATCTTGAAGCAGAACATAATCAAATAATTGCTGAGGTGATGAAACTCTTGGCAAAACCGGATTTACAAATGCTCTTCGGCCCGCAAAGCAGAGCTGAAGTTCCGATAGGTGGGCGGGTGCTTATGCCCGGTGGCGATCATCAACTTTTTAGCGGGCGCATTGACCGGTATGTTGAAATGCCTGAGGCAATTTTAATTGCCGATTATAAAACGACACGACATCCACCTTCAGCAGACGACCCCATTGACGCAGATATTGCCGTACAACTGGAAATCTACAGAAAACTTGTAAGCGCCGCTTACCCCGGGAAAGAGGTGCGCTGTGCTATTGTTTGGACGGCAGGCCCGCATTACCGACTCGTTACGACTGAAGAACTTGATGAAGCTTGGCAAAAATTAAAGTAAAAATTACGTGTACAAATCACGTAAAAGTACAGACGGGTTCTTGAAATTAAGGGCCCGAAGACTTAATTTCATAGAACATAATAAGGAGATCCCGCATGTCAGATAATGCCATCATTAACGCCGGTGACAGTGATTTTGAAGAAACAGTATTAAATGCCGACACTCCCGTTTTGGTCGATTTTTGGGCCGAATGGTGCGGGCCTTGTAAACAAATTGCACCGGCTCTAGAAGAAATTGCGGCTGAAATGGGGAATATCAAAATTGTCAAAGTCAATATTGATGAAAACCCCAAGACTCCAACAAATTACGGTGTGCGTTCCATTCCGACAATGATGATTTTCCAAGATGGTCAAACAACAGCGACAAAAGTCGGTGCTGCACCAAAGTCCGACTTGGTTAGCTGGATTGAGGAAACGGTCTAGTTATCGTTTTCTGCTAGTACATAGCCTGACAGATACAGAGACCCGCAAATTAAAATATCTCCTTGTGCTGCGGTAATCGCAGTTTCAAGAGTGCTGAAGGCTTGCGCCTTTAGCCCAACTCCTTGCGCTTGATCTGCAAGATCATTTGCAGTGTAGCTATTTGGCTGTTCGGGAATGGTAATGCAATGAAGTTCTACGCAGCTTTCACTGTATGATTTGAGCCAGTTTTCAGCATGCTTGGTTGCCATTAACCCACAAATAAGGGTTACAGCTTTGTCCGTGCTTGAAAAATATTCTGATATCCAGACGGCAAGCGCCTCGGCTGCTGCCTGATTATGCCCGCCATCAAGCCAGACCTCACCACATGCCATATCCACCAGCTTACCGGTGTTCAATTTTTGTAGACGCGCTGGCCAGTCGGGTTCTTGAAGCCCCTTACCAATTATAAATTCGGGTATACCGAGATGATATGCGGCCATCACAGCGGTTCCGGCATTAACAATTTGATGCGCCCCGACGAGCCCCGGCATTGGTAAGTCCATCAGTCCGTCCGGGTGCTGGACGACGAGCCTTCCATGTTCTGCATAAGCCAGCCAATCCTGCCCGAAACAACTAACGGGGAGGTTGCACGTGGTGGCGTGTTCCATGATTACGTCACGCGCTTCCTCATCTTGTTGGGAGATGATAGCGGGAATACCACTGACACTTTGCTTTAGAATACCGGCCTTTTCAGCCGCAATGGTGCGGATATCTGATCCCAAAAACTGTTCATGATCCATACTGACAGGTGTGATGATAGATAATAAAGGTGCGTCGATAACATTTGTTGCGTCTAATCTTCCGCCAAGCCCAACTTCCAGCAAAAGATAATCCGCCGGGTGACGGCTAAATGTCAAAAACGCGGCGGCGGTGGTGGCTTCAAAAAATGTAATCGGTTCGCCATTATTGACTTGCTCAACCTCTGCAAGGGTTTCAGCCAGGAGTTTTTCCGCAATATCATGTCCATTTAGACGGATACGTTCATGGAAATTAACAAGATGAGGGGAGGTATAAGTATGCACCTGCGCCCCATTTGCTTCCAATATTGACATAATCATAGCCAAAGTGGAGCCTTTGCCGTTTGTTCCGGCAATATGAATGGTAGGTGGCAGGTGGTTTTGTGGGTTGCCCAAGGCACCAAGCAACCGCCACATGCGATCTAGAGACAAATCTATATATTTCGGGTGGAGCGCCAGTAAATTCGCTAGCGTCGTATCACTCTGACGCGACAGAATTATTCTCCGGCAGGAATAGCTTGTTTCTCCTGACCGCTTTGCGGGTCAATCAGAAGACGCAGCAATCTGCCAAGTGTTTCAGCAAGCCTATGACGGTGCACAACCATATCAACCATGCCATGTTCGAGCAGGTATTCAGCGCGTTGGAAACCTTCAGGGAGTTTTTCGTTAATCGTGTCCTGAATAACGCGTGGACCGGCAAAACCAATAAGCGCTCCCGGTTCAGCAATATGAACATCACCCAACATGCCGTAAGAAGCGGTCACGCCGCCTGTGGTCGGATCAGTCAAAATAACGATATAAGGCAAGCCTCTATCGCGTAATTCTTGAATAATTACTGTTGTACGCGGCATCTGCATCAAGGACATAATACCTTCTTGCATACGTGCGCCGCCTGCCGCTGCAACAACAATAAACGGACAATTTTTCTCAAGTGCTGTTTCTCCACCACGGATAACAGCTTCACCGGCTGCCATGCCCAGCGATCCGCCCATAAAGGCAAAATCTTGAACAACGACGACTGTTTCAACGCCGCTTATATCACCGACCCCAATAGAAACAGCATCTCGCATGCCGGTTTTATTGCGGGCTTCTTTCAAGCGATCAATATAACGTTTTTGATCTTTAAATTTCAGAGGGTCTACGGGGACTTCAGGTGAGTCCACCAACTCGTAGCTGGCATCAAAAAGAAGCTCGAAGCGTTCTTTCGTAGAAAGCCGCATATGATGGTCGCACCCCGGGCATACTTTGCCGAGATCATCCATATCACGATGAAATATCATCTCACCGCATTCGGTGCAATTAACCCACAAATTCTCTTCTGTGTCATCCTTACCGCGGAAAACACTTTCGAATTTCGGTCTTACGAAATTTTTAATCCAGTTCATTTTCTATCCCATGTAATCTGCATGGATTTATTCGATATTCTGAATATAAACTTCCTTTTACGCTCGTTTTACGCCATCTGCAAGCTCTTGTGCCTTTTTTAGCGTTTCTGTCACTGTTTCTGGGCTTGAGCCCCCATGTGAATCTAACGATTCAGCAATGACATCGACCAAAGCTGAGCCGACGACAGCACCATCAGCAACTGAGGCAA
Organism: PS1 clade bacterium; assembly: GCA_003331985.1. Classification (GTDB taxonomy): domain Bacteria; phylum Pseudomonadota; class Alphaproteobacteria; order RS24; family RS24; genus Micropelagius. Next base: position 84,156 of record QOQK01000002.1, read on the forward strand.
TAGCCTCTGCCTGTTCGGCTGTTCTGATACCAAAGCCAACTGCAACAGGTAAATCGGTGTGTCTTTTTACGCGCGCGACAGCCTCTTCAACGACGTTACGTTCGGGGCTGGCCGAACCTGTAATGCCTGTAATGGAGACGTAATATACAAAGCCAGAGGTCTTGGCGAGTACTTCGGGTAGGCGAGCATCATCGGTTGTCGGCGTGGCAAGGCGAATAAAATTAAGCCCGGCATTTAAGGCAGGGATGCAAAGCTCCTCATCTTCTTCAGGCGGCAAATCGACAATAATCAGGCCGTCGACACCTGCTTGCTTGGCGTCATGAATAAAGGCGTCTACGCCGTAAATATAGACCGGATTATAGTAGCCCATCAGTACGATCGGGGTCTCGTCATTATCGGTTCGGAATTGGCGAACCATGTCGAGTGTGCCTTTTAAGGTCATACCCGCCTTTAACGCTCTTTGCGATGAGGCTTGAATAGAAGGCCCGTCTGCCATTGGGTCAGTGAAAGGCATCCCAAGTTCAATAATATCTGCACCCGCAGTAGGCAGTCCATGCATAATTTTTAGTGAGGTTACCGGATCAGGGTCTCCTGCAGAAACAAATGCCACGAAAGCTTTTGAATTACTCTCGCCGAGCTTTTTGAAGGTATTATCAAGTCGTGTCTGCTGCATAAGTGTCGTCCGTCAGCCAATATCCACATTAAGATGCTCCGCAACGGAAAACACATCTTTGTCTCCGCGACCGCACATATTCATCACTAGAAGATGATCGCTTGGAAGGTCTGGAGCAATTTTACCCACATGAGATAATGCATGGCTCGGTTCGAGAGCTGGAATAATACCTTCGAGTTTGGTGCATAGCTGAAAAGCGTCAAGCGCTTCTTGGTCAGTGGCGGAAACATAGGTAACCCGACCAGTATCTTTGAGATAGGCATGCTCCGGCCCGATACCGGGATAATCTAGCCCTGCTGAAATGGAATGTCCTTCGGTAATCTGCCCATCATCATCCTGAAGGAGATAGGTTCTGTTACCATGCAATACACCGGGCTTGCCCCCTGCCAGTGAAGCGGCGTGTTCGGGTGTATCAATACCATGCCCCCCCGCTTCAACACCGATTATGTCAACGGACTCATCATCTAAGAAAGGGTAAAATAACCCCATAGCATTCGATCCGCCGCCGATACAGGCACATAATGTGTCCGGTAGTCTGCCTTCGCGCTCGAGCATTTGTTGTTTGGTTTCCTGTCCGATAATGGACTGAAAGTCCCTGACCATTGCTGGATAGGGATGTGGCCCGGCAACTGTGCCGATAATATAGAATGTCGAGTCGACATTGGTGACCCAGTCGCGTAGGGCTTCATTCATTGCGTCTTTCAACGTGCCTGCACCTGATGTGACCGGCATGATTTCCGCGCCAAGTAATTTCATCCGAAATACATTGGGTTTTTGGCGTTCAATATCTGTCGCGCCCATAAAGACAGTGCAAGGCAGGCCAAACCGCGCGGCTACAGTTGCTACTGCTACGCCGTGCTGACCGGCACCGGTTTCAGCGATGATACGGCGTTTGCCCATGCGTTTTGCCAGCAGTATCTGACCAAGGCAGTTATTGATTTTATGGGACCCGGTATGGTTCAACTCATCCCGTTTGAGATAGATTTTTGCGCCGCCATAATGTTCTGTAAGGCGCTCTGCAAAATATAAGGGGCTGGGTCGTCCGACATAATGAGTTTGTAAGTCCTGTAACTGGTCGAGAAATGCCGGATCTTGACGCGCTGCACCGTATGCTTTTTCCAAATCAAGTATAAGCGGCATAAGCGTTTCGGCAACGAAGCGGCCGCCAAAAATGCCAAAACGGCCATTTTCGTCCGGTCCGGTTGTATAGGAATTTGCTTTCGACATAGCCAGTTCCGTTTCTGAAATCACCCAGTTCCATTTCTGGAAACACAAGGTGGGTTATATATCATTTTTCCAAGCGGGCTGCTTGAATAAATCGTGAAATTTTTTCCCGGTCTTTTTCTCCTGCTTGGCGTTCTACACCAGAGGATACATCAACATAGGTCGCACCGGTCGCTTGCACAGCTTCGTGGACATTATCCGGGGTCAGCCCACCTGCGAGAAACCAGGGTAGACTGCCGTCATAATCAGTCAATAATGACCAGTCAAACCGGTGTCCGGTGCCGCCCTGAGGTCCGTCAGGACGAGGCAAGGCATCCAAAAGAATGAAATCTGCACAACTATCAAAGGTTTTTGCAGCTTCCAGATGTGCCGCAGAGCCAATGCCCAAGGCTTTGATAATTCCGCAGTTAAATCTCTGCTTTAACATTGAACATCTTTCAGGGCTTTCTGACCCATGAAGCTGTATGTAATCCGGTGCAATGGCCTCAATCATATTTTCTATCAGATGATCATCTGGGTCGACAGCCAAAGCCACTTTCTTGATGGAAGGGTGCAGTTCTTTTTCAATCAAACCGGCCTGTTCATATGATAAATGGCGAGACGAATTGGGGTGAAAAACAAAGCCAGCAAAATCGGCTGCGGCTTCTTCCAGAAAATGTGCATCTTCAATTTTAGTAATGCCACATATTTTAACCTTAACGCTCATCTCTAACTCTTAGAATTCTGTAAAGAGGTAGAAATATCAAATGCTGCCTGAACAGGGTCAGGGGCTTGAGTGATAGCACGCCCAATCACGAGAATATCTGCCCCAGCTTCCAAAGCTGCTTCCGGCGTCATAATGCGTTTCTGGTCATCAGTTGCGTGTCCGGTGGGTCTTATACCAGGAACAATGATTTTAAAGTCTGGCCCGCAGCGATTCCTGAGAGCCTCAACTTCATGTGCCGAACAAACAACCCCCCCCATATCTGCTTGCTGGGCGAGGTCTGCAAGCCTTAACACTTGGTCGCGTGGTGTGGCGCTGACACCAATCTGATTGAGGTTGTCATCTTCAAGGCTGGTGAGGACTGTGACGGCAATCATCAAAGGTGCTGTGAGGCCATTATCCTCTGCGGTATCTTTTGCAGCCTTACTTGCGGCGCGCATCATGGCGAGACCGCCCCCTGCATGTACATTTAAAATGGCTGGCTGAAGCGGGCAGAGTGCTGCCACCGCCGCGGCTACAGTGTTTGGAATATCGTGAAGCTTCAAATCCAGAAAAATTGGCAGTCCGGTCGCGGCGAGGCCTTGGTAACCTGCCAAGCCAGCAGCATAGAAAAATTCCATACCGATTTTAATGCCGCCTATATGGGGTGATAAGCTCTCAGAGAGTAGGGATGCTCTTGCAGGGTCTTGTGTATCGAGGGCGCAAAAAACTGGATTATCAGTCATCGTTTTCTCTCCCTTTATCCCTTAAGAAAATACGATTCATATTTTGTGTAAGGCCATTTATGATAGTGGTCACGACACTGCGTATATAGCCGAGTAAAATACCAAAGCCAATGGCGCCCATTAAAAGAACAAAAAGTGGTGCTTGAAATCCAAATGAAGGGTCTTCAGGGGAGAATGGGTCTAGGCTAAAGGAAACAACCTGTCTGTTCGCAAGGGCAAGAAAAATAACACCCAGAGCAATCAGAAGAAATATCAACCTGTTAAGAAGTTTCAATAGAGGCCCTCACGAGCCTTCGTTCAGGCGATCCCGCAAATCCTTACCGGCCTTGAAAAAAGGCACACATTTTTCGGCAACGGCAACGGCTTCTCCGGTTCTTGGATTACGCCCTATTCTTGGCGGACGAATTTTTGCAGAGAATGCACCAAACCCTCTTAACTCGACACGGTCACCACGACCGAGAGCTTCAGTGATTTCGTCAAGTATTGTGTTCACTACTCTCTCTACATCTCTTTGATAAAGATGAGGGTATTGGTCGGCAAGACGATTAACGAGTTCGGATTTAATCATGAGTTTTCATTCCTTGATGTAAGAAAAAAGTTATCCTTACAACAGCACATCAGTCAAGACGCTAGAGGGGCAATATTCTTAAAAAATATCGCCCCTTAACCTTTTCAATTATGCGGAATCGTCACCTGACTCATCAGAAGTTTCATCGGATGCGTCGTCTGCAGCCTCTGCCTTAGGTGTTTCCTCGGGAGTTGTCTCTTCAGCAACTTCTTCAGCGGCAACTTCTTCAGCTGGTGTTTCTTCTACAACTTCTTCAGCTTCCGTCTCAGCATCCGTATTTTTGTTCAATGCCTCACCAAGAATGTCACCCAGCGATGCGCCGGAACTGACTGAACCATATTGAGCAACGGCTTCTTTCTCTTCAGCGATTTCCAGCGCCTTGATTGAAAGACCAATACGACGTGACTTGGAGTCGAAATTGGTAATCATGGCATCTAGCTTATCACCAACGGCGAAACGCTCTGGTCTCTGGTCCTCTCTGTCACGAGAAAGATCGGAACGTCTGATAAAGGCGCTAAATTCGCTCTCCCCAACAGATACTTCCAAACCGCCATCATTAACGGCAGTCACTGTACAGGTAGCTGTATCGCCGCGCTTGAGTTTGCTGATGCCTTCCATCGGGTCACTCTCAAGCTGTTTAATGCCGAGACTGATGCGTTCTTTTTCTACATCAATATCCAGCACAACGGCTTCGACATCCTGATTTTTTGCAAAACCTGCGAGTGCTTCTTCACCGGAAAGATTCCAGTCAAGGTCCGACATATGCACCATACCATCGACATCATTTTCCAGCCCGATAAACAGACCGAATTCTGTGATGTTTTTAACAGCCCCAGTGACTTTCGTGCCAACTGGATAGGTTGCAGCAAAGCTGTCCCATGGATTGTCCATGCATTGTTTCAAGCCGAGAGAAATACGGCGCTTGGAACTGTCTACCTCAAGGATCATGACTTCAACTTCTTGCGAGGTTGAGACGATTTTGCCAGGATGAACATTCTTCTTCACCCATGACATTTCAGACACGTGGACAAGACCTTCAACACCATCTTCAAGTTCAACAAATGCACCGTAATCAGTGATATTCGTTACTTGACCTGTGAACCTGCCATCAAGTGGGAATTTCGCTTCCGCAGAGTCCCATGGATCATTATGGAGCTGTTTCATACCAAGGCTAACGCGCATGGTTTCGGCGTTAATCTTAACGACTTGAACCTGAACGCTCTGACCAATAGACAGCACTTCTGATGGATGATTAATCCGGCGCCATGCAATGTCTGTAACGTGTAGCAGACCATCAACACCACCAAGGTCAACAAATGCACCATAATCCGTGATGTTTTTAACCACGCCTTCAGTGACTTGGCCTTCAGCAAGATTTTGAACAATCTCACTACGGGCTTCCGCGCGTGTCTCTTCCATGATTGCCCTACGGGACACAACGATGTTCCCACGACGGCGATCCATTTTTAGAATTTGGAAAGGTTGTGGTGTGTTCATCAACGGGGTGATGTCGCGCACCGGACGAATATCGACTTGGCTACCCGGCAAGAAAGCGGTTGCGCCATTCAGATCGACAGTGAAGCCGCCTTTCACGCGACCGAAAATTACACCGGTTACGCGTTCATTGGCTTCAAATGATTTTTCAAGAACTGTCCAGCTCTCTTCGCGCCTAGCTTTGTCGCGCGAGAGCATGGCTTCGCCCATTGCATTCTCAATACGTTCCAAATAGACCTCGACATCGTCGCCAATACTCAGATCGGCTGGCTGTCCGGCCATTGCGAATTCTCTTAGAGGAACACGGCCCTCTGTTTTGAGACCCACATCAATAATGGCGAGATCATTTTCAATAGCAGTTACACGCCCTTTAACGACAGTTCCTTCAAGAACGGATTGACCGGTAAAGCTTTCTTCCAGCAGGGCAGCAAAATCTTCAGTTGTCGGATTCAGTTCCGACGGGTTAGAGGTTTGAGACAAGTGTCATCTCCTATTAATAATCAAAAAAATAAGTGCCGGCCGGTTGTGTCCGGCGGTCTTCCCTAACCGCCACACCATGCGACGGCAAAGAGCTATTATGAAATTACCCGAGCGGTTTGGATTTCAGCTACTGATTTACTCAATCAGCTTCAGAGCCGCCTCGAATGCGTTTTCTATACCTAAATCTGACGTATCAAGCAAGTGCGCATCTTCAGCTGGGCGCAGGGGTGCGATTGCGCGCTCCATATCTTTCTTATCGCGGGCAATCACAGCCGCCAATATGTCAGCCTCTTTAAGCGCTGGGTCGGTGACAGATAGCTCAAGCCAGCGACGGTGCGCGCGGATTTCTGGGCTTGCAGTCACAAAAAGTTTGACCGGGGCATCCGGGCATACAAATGTGCCGATATCGCGTCCGTCTAGTATTGCGCCATCTTTTCCGGCAGGAGGTGAAGCAGCGAAATTGCGCTGAAGTTCAAGAATACAAGTTCGGACGTCCTGATGAACGGCGACATCAGCAGCAGCCTGCCCAACCTCCGCACTTCGGATGGCGGTATGGTCAATAGCATCAATATTAAGTTTCTGTGCCGCTTCGAGTGATTTTTGCGGGTCGGTCGGATTATTCTCAGCTTGCAAAACAAGCAGAGCAACACCGCGATATAGAGCGCCGGTATCCAGACATGCGAAATTTAGATGTTTCCCCAGTTTCTTGGCAAGTGTGCCTTTACCGGCTGCCGCAGGGCCGTCTATTGCAATGGGAGAGGGGTAAGACATGATTTTAACTATTTCCCACTATTCCGAGACAAAGTCTGCACCCAGCGTTGCCATAAGTTCAAAGAAATTTGGGAAACTGGTGGCAATCATGCGTGAGTCATCAATGGTTATCGGTTTTTTTGCGTTCAGACCTAAAATCAAAAAACTCATCGCGATGCGGTGATCAAGATGGGTTGTGATTTGTACATTATTTTGTAAGCCCGGCACGGGGCCACCACATCCCTCAATCGCCAGATCATCCTCGCCCTCAATGACTGTCACGCCACATAGTTTTAGCCCCTCGGCTATAGCGGCGAGGCGGTCGCTCTCCTTGACCCTCAACTCAGCCAGTCCATGAAGATGTGTTGTGCCTCTAGCGCAGGCAGCCGCCATTGCAAGAATGGGGAATTCATCAATCATATCCGGTGCTCTTTCCGGCGGTACGTCAATGCCGACCAAATCAGAACCCTTTACAATATAATCGACGACCTTCTCTCCTGCGGCATCGCGCATATTTACTTCTTCTATCATGCCGCCCATTTCTCTTAGACAATCCCATAAGCCACTTCGATAGGGGTTGACCATGACATTGTTTAGACGAATTTCTGCGCCTTCGGAGAGCAGCCCGGCAACCAAAGGGAATGCTGCAGAGGAGGGGTCGCCCGGCACATGAATGGTTGTGGCTGATAATTCTGTCTCGCCAGTCAGTTCAATTCTCTGGCCTTTGAAGAGGCCTTTAGCCGAATCTTTTCCCTCCGGGGTGGAGGAAATTTTTGCACCAAACAAGGTGAGCATTCTTTCTGTGTGGTCGCGCGTTGATTTTTTTTCCGTCACCGCCGTTACACCCGGGGCGCCCAAGCCTGCCAGCAAAATGCAGGACTTCACCTGCGCAGAGGCGACAGGCAAAACATAATCAATCGGTAAGGCTCTTTGCGGACTGGTCAGCGTGAGCGGTAATTGCCCACGCGCCGCACTGTGAAATTCAAAAACAGCACCCATTTGCTCCAGTGGTTCAGTTACTCTCCCCATGGGGCGGCGCGAGAGAGATTCGTCGCCAACACATTTGGCCGTGACCGGGCAACCCGTCATGGCGCCAAGTGTCAGGCGAATCCCGGTGCCGGAATTTCCAAAATCAAGTGCGTCCTCGGGGCTGGTCAGGCCGGAAACACCTCGGCCTGTGACTTCCCATGTGCCATCCGGCAGACGCGTGGTT
>QOQK01000020.1 GCA_003331985.1 PS1 clade bacterium
GCCCTTCTCGTCTCTGACAAGTGCATGAATATAAACTGTATGAAAAGGAACCTCTTGCTTGAAATGAAGTCCCATCATCATCATACGGGCAACCCAGAAAAAAATGATATCAAAACCTGTAACCAGCACATCGGTTTTATAATGTTTATGAAGCTCAGGAGTCTCATCCGGCCAACCTAATGTTGAGAAAGGCCAAAGTGCAGACGAAAACCAAGTATCCAGAACATCTTCATCTCGCGTTAATTCTGTATCCTGCCCATAATGCGCTTTTGCGGCTTGGTGAGCATCTTGCTCACTTTCAGCAACAAATATCTCACCATCTGGGCCATACCATGCTGGGATTTGATGCCCCCACCAGAGTTGGCGTGAAATACACCAAGGTTGGATATTCTCCATCCAATCAAAATATGTTTTTTCCCAATTAGCAGGGACAAACTTTGTCTGACCCGACTGAACAGCCTCAATAGCCGGTTTAGCGAGCGTTGCGGCATCTACATACCACTGGTCTGTCAACCATGGCTCAATGACAACATCTGAGCGGTCACCAAACGGCACCATATGCGTGTTATCTTCAATCTTATCAAGCAAGCCAAGCGTTGTAATTTCATCAATTACACGTTTACGAGCATCAAACCGATCAAGCCCTTGCCAACTATGTCGATTTTTCATGTAAGAAAAATTTTCTTCATTCAAGTCAATTGAGGCTGTTTTATCGAGAATATTAATGGAGCTTAGGTTACATCGACGCCCAACTTCAAAATCATTAAAATCATGAGCCGGGGTAATTTTAACAGCACCTGACCCTTGCTCCGGGTCGGCATAGTTATCTGCAACAATAGGAATTTTCCGTCCTACAATCGGGAGTATTACGTTTTTACCTACCAGATCAGCGTACCGCTCATCGTCAGGGTGAACGGCAACACCAGTATCGCCTAACATGGTTTCTGGGCGCGTGGTTGCAACCGTTATATGACCGGACCCATCCTCCAGCGGATAATTAAAATGCCAGAGATGAGAATTAACCTCTTTTTGAACCACCTCCAGATCAGAAATAGCCGTCAATAATTTCGGATCCCAATTCACGAGACGCTTGTCTTTATAAATCAACCCTTGCTGATGCAAGGTAACAAATACTTTGAGAACAGCTTTAGATAGCCCCTCATCCATCGTGAAACGCTCGCGACTCCAATCACATGAAGCCCCCAAGCGGCGAAGTTGCTGGGTAATCGTTGAACCACTTTCTTCTTTCCACTGCCAGACGCGCTCAAGAAAAGCATCCCGCCCCATATCTCGACGAGAGGGTTCACCTGCCTCAGCAAGCTGACGCTCCACCACCATTTGAGTTGCGATGCCTGCATGGTCAGTTCCGGGTTGCCATAGAACATTTCGACCTCGCATACGCTCAAAACGGCAAAGAATATCCTGCAGCGTATTATTGAGGGCATGCCCCATATGCAGGTTGCCGGTCACATTAGGCGGCGGAATAACAATCGTATAAGAATCACCATCCACACGGCCTGCTTCAAAGCAACCCTGCTCTTCCCATTCAGCGTATAACCGCTTTTCCATATCAGCGGATGAGGTATCAGACATTTACCGGACTCATTATCGGTCAAAGATTAATCGTATTCCCGTGGGTACTACAATCTTTTATAGTCTTCAATGGCTTATAAAGCTTAAGACGAGTTTTTCATTCTCTTTGACCAAACTTGTGCAACCGCATCATGGAGAGCGTCACGCTTTATCATTTCGGTAGCGATTGGTTCTAAGTTTTTATCCATCCAGTCTTGCAGCAGATCAGGTAATGCATCACGAATCAAAACTTCAAGAACGGACATTTGCGAGTTATCAGTTTCTTCATCTTTAAGAATTTGCTCGACGGCCCAAGCCTCATTGTGCAGAGAGATATTGTCCTCAACGGCTTGCATTACCTCGCTCGCCTCGTTCATATCCTGATGCGCTGTTGTATAACGCTTATTCTTATCTCCAACCAATATTTCAACGGCTCTAACGATGTCTTCGAATTGTTTATCATCTCCGGGAATTGATGGTGCGGGTGTAGACACGTTTATTTTTGTATCTGCCGAGATAAAGTCTGCGAGCTTGTGTGCTTCGTCTTCAGAGTTTTTCATTTCATCGTCCATTGTTCGTTTGAGAAATACGACATTGAACGCAACATAATTATATTAAAGTTTAATCAAATTAATAGGCAAGGCAAAGTAAATTGATTAGTCAGCAATCGAAGTGGGAATAAGTTCAAGATTATCCCCTGTTAATCTGCCAATCGCCGAAAGTAGTTTATATGCCGAAAGTATTTGGTCACGCTCGGCTTGCACCTGCGCTACACGGGCATCAAGTAGCTCTTGCTCCGCATTCAATACATCCAAGGTTGTCCGTGTGCCTAGCTCTCGTTCCTGCTGGACCCCCTCAAGTGCGATTTTAGAAGCTAAAATTTGACCATTAGATGCCACAACCCGTCCACCCGCGGCATTAAAATCAAACCAAGCAATCGTTACCAGTTTCTGAACCTGACTGGATGCTGCATGAACATTATATTTTGAATTGTTGGAAACATGCCGTGACGCATTTATTGACGCAATTGATCGACCACCTGTAAAAACAGGCATTCTGACCTCAACACCAAAGTTCGTGACCTCTTCTTGTAAGCCAAGTTTCATGCGCGACGGATCATCCATCACGGAGTAATTTCCAAATAAACGGACCTGAGGCAGGCTAGCCGCTACTGTGCTGTAAGTGGCGTATTTTGCACCGCGAGCGACTTCTTGCGCTGAACGCAAGACCGGACTGTTTGACCGAGCAATGATTAAAGCTTGGTCAAGCAGTTCAGGTAATTCAGGAAGGTTTTCAGGAGGTATTAACCTACCCGGTGGTTGTCCGATGACTTCCTGATAAGTTGCTCTCGAAGCAGATAAAGAAGCATTTTGTAAAAGTAGATTTGATTGTGCAAGTTTTAGACGTGACTCGGATTGCGCCACATCAGTTCGAGTCACAATGCCTACCTCGAATTGATCATTAACGGCTTGGAATTGTCTTTCCAAAACTTCGACATTTTTTTGTCGAAGATTAGTTAAGGCCTGATCACGCAGCACATCAAGAAAAGCCTGAGCAGCATTCAATAAAACAGTCTGTTCGGTATTTTGGAGACTAATTTTCTGGGCAGCGATGTCAGCCCGCGCTTTACGAAAATCGTTAAAATTCTTGCCACTCGTGAAAACATCTAGGCTGGCATTTACACCCCAACCTTCAGTGTCATGCTCCTCCAAAAATGGTGGAACTTCATCATCGACAGCAGCGCCATTGCAAATACCGTTTAAATCAACCAGGCAATTAGTTTTCATGTCATTGGTTGAACTTCGCGCATAGGCTTCAACTTGAGGCAAGCTTGCGCTAAGAGCTACGAATTGAGTTTGCCTTATAGCCTTAAACTCAGAAGTTGCTGCCAATAATTGAGGATTATTGCCTAATGCAAGCGACATGGCTTCCTCAAAGGACTGGGCGAACCCATCCCCAACCGCGATTAAAGTCAGAACAAATATTATAAGAAGTCGTTTCATCAATGACATATGTATATCTTTTTGAGTTCTTTACGAATGTTCAAAAAGAAAACTGCTCTTCTTTCTCAAAGCCTAGCATTTTTGGTGCAGTTACATCTAACGCAGCATTTACAGAAAAACTGTCTCCATGCCGCGAAATAATTATGCCACGACTGGCATTATCATAAATAGATACACAAACAAGGCGACCATTCTCGTCAAGTTGCTCGAGTAAGCTATGAGGGACCTCATCAACCATACCGCCGATGAAAATTACATTAAACGGTCCCTGTTTCGGCTGACCTTCAGCGTGATTACCCTCAACAACGACTGCATTATCGATATTTTGATTTTGTAAAACTGTATTTGCACTTTCAACGAAAGCAGGATCACTCTCAAGCGCGACAACTGTCCCCGCAAGCGCGGCTAATACAGCAGTTGAATAACCAAGGCCACATCCGATATCTAAAACCAAATCATCCGGCTGAATGCTTGCAAGTTCAACGAGCATTGACAAAACAAGCGGATTTAAAACTTCCCGTCCACCTGTTAGGGGAATATTTTTGTCCATATAAGCGAGGTTTTTATATTTTTCCGGAACATAAGCTTCGCGGGGGATGCTCTTAAGTACACGGCAAAGCTTGTTGTCACGCACACCACCGGGTAAAACCTGACACTCCACCATTGCTTCTCTGGCGACTTCAAAATCTATAACCTGTTCGATCATTTTAACCTCTAGGTGGGATTCTTTGCTTATACGATTGTGTTCAATGGAAAACAAGAAATTAGCATTGAAAAGAATGAAAAGATTGTTTTGTTTTTCCGGCTTTGATATAGCATGCCTCATCTTTGTGTAATGGCCACGTGGCGGAGTGGTTACGCAGCGGCCTGCAAAGCCGTGTACCCCGGTTCGAGTCCGGGCGTGGCCTCCAAAGGAAAAAAAGATAAATTTAGCTTGGCGCAAGTGCCATGCTTTGATATATCGACCTATCCGGTAGGCTGATCCGCCTTAGCTCAGTTGGTAGAGCAAATGACTGTTAATCATTGGGTCGCTGGTTCGAGCCCAGCAGGCGGAGCCACCGGATTTTTTTTCAATATATTTTGAACATGCTCACTCTCATCCAATTTGTCTGCTTAAGCGTATGTTTCATTAACATATGGAGACTTTAATATGTCCAATTCCATCATTTATTGGTTTCGACAAGATCTACGCCTAGAGGATAATCCGGCCCTTTTACACGCCGCTCAATCAGGTAAAAGCGTTATTCCCATTTTCATATTTGATCCGGATGAAAGATCTATAGGTATGGCGGCATCATGGTGGCGGAAACAAAGTCTCAGTAAACTTGATGCTTCCCTTAAAAAAATTGGCGCAAGTTTGAGTTTCTATGAGGGGCGACCGCTTGAGGTTTTAGAAAATTTAACCCGCTTCTATAGTGCCGATGAGATTGTTTGGAATCGTCAATATGACGGCTATTGCATCTCACGAGACAAAGAAATTAAGCAGATTTTCAGCGATAAGGGCATTCAATGCTCTAGCTTCAATGCTTCTTTATTGTTTGAGCCGTGGTTAATTAAAAACAAATCTGGGTCATTTTTTAAAGTCTTCACACCTTTCTGGCGACACTGCCTGTCTGAATATGCACCTGAGTCCCCTTTTCCTCGTCCAACCGAGGTGAGAGGACACCCAGACAAAGACCCCTTTCAAATTCAATTGCCCAAAGCACTTTTAAGCGATGACGCCGATTTAACCTCAGATGAATGGACACCTGGAGAAGCTGGCGCATATCAACAATTCGAAAAATTTATTGAGGAAGGGCTGGCAATTTATGCAGAATTTCGTGATTTCCCCGATCGACCTGCGACGTCTCGATTATCGCCCTATCTTCGCTGGGGAGAAATTGGACCACGCCAGATTTGGTCAAAAATTCAATTTGTAAAATCTCATGAAAGTTTCTCAGAAAAGACTATTAGCAAATTTTTGGCTGAAATCGGTTGGCGTGAATTTTCATATAACCTGATTTTTCATGTACCTGAAATGGTCACGCAAAACCTACAACCCTCTTTTAATGATTTTCCGTGGGAAGAAAATGAAAAGGCTTTGCAACAATGGAAAGATGGTAACACCGGATATCCCCTTGTTGATGCGGGGATGCGGGAGTTAAACCGAACTGGATATATGCATAATCGCGTACGCATGATTACAGCTAGTTTTTTGATCAAGCATTTGATGATTGATTGGCGCGCAGGGGAAAAATATTTTTGGGATCGCCTTTTAGATGCGTGCCCTGCTAATAATATTACTGGCTGGCAATGGGTAGCAGGAAGTGGCGCAGATGCGGCACCCTTTTTTAGGATTTTCAATCCAATTATTCAGGGTGAAAAATTTGACCCCAAGGGGGCTTACACAAAACGTTTTATCCCTGAACTGGCTCATTTTGAGCAGAAATATTTATTCTCCCCATGGAAAGCAAAATCAGATAGTGTCAAATTGGACTTTCAGGAAGGGGAGTACCCCGATCCGATAGTCGAACACGAATATGCTCGTAATCGCGCTTTAGACGCCTTTCAGCAAATTCGGCGTTAGGTTCAGTTTTGTGTTTGTAAACCAACCATAGATACAATTCAGTTCCATGAATTTGATTGAAAGAGGGGCGCAGTGAAAATCGCAGTGATTGGTGCTGGCATATCAGGTAATTATGCCGCTTATAAACTTTCCAAAAATCATGAAGTAACCGTATTTGAAAAACGTGAGCGTTTAGGTGGGCATAGCGCAACAATTGATTTTGATTATGACGGACAACAAATAGCCGTAGATACCGGGTTTATTGTCTATAATGAATTGAATTATCCTGGTCTAACAGACCTGTTCGCTGAGCTTGGCGTTGAAACGAGTCAAAGCAATATGAGTTTTGCCTTCAGTTCCTCTTTTGACAGAAACAGCGGCGGTCTTGAGTGGTCTGGCAATTCAATGAACACCATTTTTGCTCAACGTAAGAATTTACTTCGTCCTTCTTTTTGGATGATGTTGAAGGAAATTCTGCGATTTAATAAAATTGCTAACAATAGCGATGTTAGTGAGAGCGCAAACGAAAGCCTCGGGAACTGGCTAAAGCGTCATAAATTTTCTGATAATTTCAAAAATAACTATCTCATCCCAATGGGCGCGGCTATCTGGTCGACACCAAGCAAAGCGATGAATGATTTTCCCGCAAAAGGTTTTTTGAATTTTTTCATTAATCATAAGCTAACCTATCAAGACCGCCCTGAGTGGCGAACTGTTACTGGCGGCAGTAGAGAATATGTAAAAAAGTTGGTTGCTGCGACCCCTGCTGATTTCAGAGTTAATGCCGAAGTAACCAAAGTAACCCGCCAAGATTCAAAAGTGCAGGTTTATACAAATCATGAGGACCGGTTTGAGACATTTGATGCCGTCGTTTTTGCAGCTCATACCAACCAAACGCTTTCGCTTTTAAATGATGCAGATGCTGATGAACGAAAGATTTTGTCAGATATTAAATATTTACCTAATCAGGTTTACTTACATCGTGATCGACGCCTGATGCCAAAGCGTGAAAAAGTGTGGTCTGCCTGGAATTACCTGCATAATAAAGACAAGAAAAATAACATAATAGTAACAGTTAGTTATTGGATGAACCGACTGCAAAACATAAAAAAAGAATACCCGCTTTTTGTAACACTCAATCCACCTGAACCACCTGCTTCTGAGTTAACATTCGGATATTTCGAGTACGACCATCCTCAATTTGACAGGGCTGCTTTTAATGCCCAATCTGACCTGGCTTCAATTCAAGGAAATCGTCATACTTGGTTTTGCGGTGCTTGGGCGGGTTTCGGGTTTCATGAAGATGGTTTACAATCTGCACAAACAATTGTCACAGATATTGAAAGTCGTGACTATGTTAAGACGATAACGAATGTCTCATAATGATATTACAAACCATGCTCATTCAGCCATTTATCATGGCATTGTTAGACATGCCCGCTACATGCCCAAAAAACACCGATTTGCTTACAAAGTTTTCTCATTATTGCTAGACATTGATGAACTGGAAAGCTTATCGAAAAAGTTTAAACTATTCTCATTAAACCGTTTTAACGTCTTCAGTTTTCGAACATCTGACCATGGCGCTAAAGACGGCACACCATTGCGGCCTTTTATTGAAAAAATTTTAGAGAAAGAAAAAATAAAGTCGCCCGAAAACATATTGGTGATGTGCTATCCGCGCATATTTGGATATGTATTCAATCCGATCACAGTTTATTATTGCCTCGAAAATAATAAAATTTCCGCAATGATTTACGAGGTTAACAACACATTCGGCGAGGATCATATTTATGTAGTCCCTCAAACCGAAACTGACCGCCCCACAAACCATAATCGTAAGAAGAAATTGCATGTCTCACCGTTTATATCGATGGATGCAGAATATTCATTTACAACTGAGATTCCCGATGATGAACTTAAGGTGATAATCAGGGAAAAAAGTAATGGTGCGCCACTATTATTGGCTAGCTTTATTGGCCAGCGCGCAACTTTTAGCGATAAAGAATTGCTAAAAGCGTTTTTTCGGTACCCATTGATGACTATTAAAATTGTCATCGGGATACATTATGAGGCCTTGAGACTCATCCTAAAAGGTGTAATCTATATAAAGCGTCCATCCAAAGGGTCATCACGAATTACATATATATAAAAGAAAAAACCATGAACTCTTTAACAGATAGCGTTAACTTAGCGCCCTCAAAAAGTACTTATGTCCTCGTAAACCTCATAGATTATCTATTGAAGAATATCCGGCATGGAACTATCGAAGTGCATTGGCCGGATGGCAATATTGAGACCTATACGGGCAAAGAGAACCTGCATCTAAAAAGCGTCCTGATCGTTCACGACTGGGCTCTTTTTAAACAGGTTGTGAGCAGCGGCGCGATTGGTTTTGGTGAGGGTTATTTGAATAATCGCTGGTCTTCACCAGATATCGCCCTCTTATTAGAAACCTTAAACTTAAACCTTGATGAGATAAATAAACATATAGGCAAAAGTAAATTTATTAAGTTTATCACGCGGCTTTCACATGTTCTGAAGCCAAATTCTCGCTCCGGCTCTAAGAAAAACATTTATGAGCATTATGATTTAGGGAACAGTTTTTACGAAAAATGGCTAGATCCCAGCATGACCTACTCATCAGCCATGTTTAAAAATAAGAAAAACTCCCTGGAATCCGCGCAAAATGAAAAATACAAATGTTTGGCTGACTCAATTGATTTGAAAAAAGAGCATCATGTCCTCGAAATCGGTTGTGGTTGGGGCGGGTTTGCTGAATACGCAGCATCCCAAATTGGATGTCGCGTGACCGGCCTAACTATCAGTCAAGCCCAGTACGACTATGCTTGTGACCGCATGCAGAAAAAAGGGCTTTCAGATCTAGTTACTATAAAATTACAAGATTACCGTGATGTTGACGGTAAATTTGACAGAATTGCCTCTATTGAGATGTTTGAGGCCGTTGGAGAGAAATATTGGGCCACCTTTTTTGATAAAGTTTCCGATATTCTTAAACCCGGGGGTAAAGCCGGCCTTCAAATCATCACAATTGATGAGGGTAAATTCAAAACTTACAGAAAAAATGCTGATTTTATTCAGAAATACATATTTCCGGGAGGGATGTTACCTTCAAAAGTCGCATTAAAAAACGAATTTGATAAGGCGCATCTTAAACTCCAAGAAACTGTAGATTTCCGTTTGGATTATGCAGAGACCCTTGCCCAGTGGCGGGTTAGATTTAATGAACAATGGCATGAGATCAAACCTATGGGCTTTGACGAGCGTTTTAAGCACATGTGGGAATATTATCTTGCCTATTGTGAGGCGGGTTTCAAAACCGGCACAATAGACGTTTCTCAATTTTACTTACATAAACGTCAAAACTAATCCATTAACGTTATCACTACGTATAAAGGGTACACAAAAAAGCCGGCACATATCTATTGCGGCTCCAGGAGGTGTATATGTCTACCGCGGAGTCTTTAAATACCGATTTTCGATTAGAAAACTTTTTCTTAGGAGACTTCGTCTCTGATGGCATTATTGCAAAGCCCAATGGGCAATTAATAAGACGTTTTAAAGTCGATGGTCATGCAAGTTTCAAAAAAGGAACGCTGACACTAAACGAAAACTTCACCTATGATGACGGAGAAGTTGATAACAGGATTTGGCAAATTTTGTGTCTTCCAGACGGGTCTTACGAAGGATACACAACAGATCTTGTTGGTCCTCCGCCTCGTAATCACCCGACTGAAAATCTTTTTAGTTGGTCTTATCGCCTTAAATTGCCGGTCAAAAACATCCCTGTTACATTGCGCTTCACGGATATGATGCATTTTCAAAATAATGCTATCAGCAATATGGCTACTATTAGTAAATTTGGCTTGCCAGTAATAAAAATATTTCAAACCTTCCATAAAGTTTAATTACCGAGAGAGAAGTCGCACATACAATTGGCGCGGCAAAAAGGTAAGAAACCTAAGCCAGAACGTAAATCGTTTCGGGAAAGTTATCCGCGTACGATTTTTTTCAATCCCATCCACCATAACTATGGCTGCTTTAGTAACATCCATTAATGCTGGCATATGAAAGGTGTTTTGTTTCGTTGCAGGCGTATCAATAAAGCCTGGCGCAACCATATTCACGCTTAAACCATACTTCGCAAGGTCGACAGCCATGGCCTCGCCCATATTCAGAAGAGCCGCCTTTGTGGCTCCGTATGCTGCAGAAGTCGGGAGACCATTATAACCAGCAACTGAAGATACCAACACAATTTGCCCCTTATTACGCTCAATCATGTATGGGTATGATGCTGCAATCATATTAACTGTGCCGGTTAAATTCACAGCAAAGCTATCATCAAAAATAGACACATCAAATTTAGGAAAATGCGTAGGCAAATAGATGCCTGCATTCGCAATAATCATTGCTAGCGAGCCAATTTCAGCTTCAATTTTTTGTGCCGTTTTTGACATGCCATCTCGGTCAGTAACATCACACGCAATAGCCGTAATGTTGCTATGGAGCTCAGCGATCTTGTCGAGCTTATCACGACTACGCGCAGAGATTGCAACTTGCCAGCCCCTGTTAGCCATTTCCAGAGCCACTGCGGCACCTATACCTGAACTTGCCCCTGTTATCCAAACAATGCCGTCAGAGGGCTTCATGGCTGATAGTTTTCGATTACTCAAAAGGGTTATCCTTCAACAAAATATCTGAGGCGTAATGCCATTTCTTTTTCGGAGGGATTTTGTCACTGCTACAGATTTCATATATAGCATCGCGTTTTTTTCTGAATGCGCCGCCAACCCATGCGCCTTGGCGCGTGTAATAGGCATCTCCCTTGGCAAAACTATATGTGAGGACATCCTTCGTTTCCCCTAAAATATTGAGCTGTTTCATACCCAAATAAGAGGTTTCAACTTTGATAGGATCACCATTTTGATGATTAACCAATTCATCTTTAGTAAGAGACTCGGGATTCCAGAACGTAGCGGGCATTAGCGCTTTATCAATAAGACCGCTAAATTTACTGCCTTCAACAACAAGCCCCTCCTCGCCCAAAACACCTTTAGCAAAGCGCCTTTTTTTCTGCTCTTTAGTCTCCGTAATAAAAGCCACCAGACGCCCGTTCTCCCAATATTCGATTGCATCATGTCTGAAATCGGCAACTTTAACAAAACCAAGTTTTACAATTATTTCAAAATGAGTTTTGACCACAAGATTATCTCCATCGGGAAAAAATTCCATATGGTGGAAGCCAACCGCACGGCCTTTGTATTTGATTAGAAAAGATTTTGTACCTCCCGGAGGCACAGCAGATCGCCAGTTTTGTGCTGGATACACAAAATTAGATTCCGCTTCATCTGTGTAAGCAGGAGAAGTAAAGAGAAGCAGAGAAAACGCTATAGAAAGAAAGCTAGGAAATAAAATCCTTAAGAACACGGCCAAACCTGTCTTTGAATTTTAATGAACCCGTTGTCACAGCCAAACACAGGCAAACTTCATCACCTACAGCCTTAGGACGGTGCTCGACCTTACCATCGGCTATAGCGAGGTCACCGCGGCTATAAACCTCACCACCATCAATAAATGCACCTCTGAGGACAAGAGTGGCCTCAATGCCTTCATGCGCATGTCGTGGGGCGGATTTACCAGGCTGAATTTTCAGGAGACGAATGTCACTTGAAGACTCTTCAGCATTAATTTTGGATGATTTTACACCTGGATAAGAAAAAGACCATTTAAGCCTATCAACGTCTGAATTTAATGCACGGCGAAGAGGTAATGGCAAATCTATATCTGAACAGGAAACATAGCCATTTACAGGCTCAGGTTCTTCAGCAACCAATTCGATGACAGTTTCATCTTCAATGGCGTCCATAAGAGACTGAACACTGTCTTCAGACATGCCAACTGGCTCAACACTATCTATAATCGAGGCGTTTAAACTATCGGCAAAGCCGAGTTTTTTGCGCGCTTCCGGCTCAAGTGTTAAGTAACTTGCAACAAGAATACTCATAGGCGTGTCAAGCGTGCCTGCTGAGTATTGGAGTAATAATGTGTCTATGTCTGCTGACATTAATAAAACCTAAGTTAAGTACATGTTTTAAATTGTTAACTTCAATACGTTATATATTTCATTTTGGTTCACAGACAAACTTAAAAGATGACCTCTTGCGTGTTTATTGCAGTCCGATTATGTAAAAAAGGGTGAAGGAGACCAAAAAATGACTATCCGGGACAATATGATTGACGCAATTGGCGACACACCGCTCATAAAACTTAAAAAAGCGTCAGAACTCACAGGATGTAACATCCTCGGAAAAGCCGAATTTATGAATCCTGGTCAGTCCGTCAAAGATCGCGCAGCCTTACAAATTATCCGCGATGCCGAAGCCAAAGGCCAATTAAAACCGGGTGGAACAATTGTGGAGGGAACTGCAGGCAATACGGGTATTGGTATAGCTCTGGTCGCCAATGCACTTGGATATAAATCCGTTATCGTCATTCCTGAAACCCAAAGTCAGGAAAAGAAAGACATGCTGCGTTTATGTGGAGCGGAACTGATTGAAGTCCCTGCTGTGCCCTACAGAGACGATAATAATTACGTTAAGTATTCCGGTCGTCTGGCAGAGAAACTTGCCTCAGAGAGCCAGAATGGCGCGATATGGGCTAATCAATTCGATAACACAGCCAATCGAGACGCCCACATCATGACAACCGGCCCGGAAGTTTGGTCTCAAACTGAAGGTAAAGTTGACGGTTTTACCTGCGCTATTGGTACCGGCGGTACATTGGCCGGAACCGGAATGTATCTGAAAGAGAAAAATGCGGACATTCAAATCGCAGCGGCAGACCCAATGGGTGCAGCCATGTATCATTGGTACAAACACGGTGAATTAAAATCTGAGGGTACCTCAATTACCGAAGGTATCGGTCAAGGCCGCGTAACAGCAAATCTTGAGGACGCACCAATTGACGATGCTTATCAAATTTCAGATGAAGAGGCCTTACCCATAGTCTTTGATCTATTAAAACATGAAGGTTTATGCCTTGGAGGTTCCAGCGGTATTAATATTGCCGGTGCAATGCGAATGGCCCAAAATTTAGGCCCGGGAAATACTATTGTAACTATCCTGTGCGATTATGGTACGCGCTATCAAAGCAAACTTTTCAATTCTGCGTTTTTAAAAGAAAAAAATCTCCCCTGCCCTGATTGGCTATAAGTGATTAAGTTTTAGGGATTGGCTTTAGTAAATGGCGCGTGAAGAAAGAATTATTGCTGATGTAACCATGTTGGAGATGCTTGCACCGCCAAACCTTAATCTTTTATGGCCAATCAGGGGGCTTTCCTTCATTGAAATTCCAGAACCCGAAATCAATCAATATCGCGCACTATATCATGCTGTGGGGGATGATCATTTCTGGGTAAACAGAAAGCGACTAACGGATGAGCAATTAAGCGCTCTTCTTTATCATCCTGAAAATTATGTCACCCAACTATGGAAAGGTGACGAATGTATCGGCTTTACTGAATATCACGCTCGCCATTTCCCTCAGATGGAAATTGTTTTTGTAGGGTTAGTAGCATCTGAAACAGGAAAAGGCCTTGGGCGCGCAATGCTGTCGCATACATTACAAAAAATATGGCATCGCAATCCTTCGCGCGTAATAATCGAGACCAACACTCTAGATCACCCGTCAGCTTTACCATTATATCAAAAAATCGGTTTTCGGCCTTACAAACATAAGCAAGTGTCTATTAAGAATTCGGTTCAATTATAATCAACCTAATCTCCGATAATCTGACTTAAGAAAAGTTTAGTGCGCTCATTTTGCGGATTATCAAAAAATGCAGTCGGGGTGTTTTCTTCAATAATTTCCCCTTCATCCATAAAAATCACGCGATCCGCAACTCGCCTTGCAAACCCCATTTCATGAGTAACGCATAACATTGTCATACCTTGCTCGGCCAAATCCACCATCACCTCAAGCACTTCTTTAATCATCTCAGGGTCTAGCGCAGAGGTCGGTTCGTCAAACAACATGATACGTGGTTGCATACAAAGCGATCTGGCAATCGCAACGCGCTGTTGCTGTCCACCAGAAAGTTGTCCGGGATATTTATCGGCTTGATCGGGAATACGAACACGCTCCAAATATTGCAAAGCAAGCGCTTCAGCTTCTGAACGAGGAACGCCCTTCACCCACACAGGCGCGAGTATGCAATTCTCAAGGACAGTCATATGTGGAAATAAATTAAACTGCTGGAACACCATGCCAACTTCAGAGCGGATGTGGTCAATATTTTTAACCTTATCATCAAGGGGTACACCATCGACAATAATATCCCCACCATCATGGCTCTCAAGGTGATTAATACATCTGATTAATGTTGATTTACCCGAACCCGAAGGGCCGCAGATAACAATTTTTTCACCCGCCGCCACGGAGAGATTAATGTTTTTAAGAACATGAAAGTCACCGAAATATTTATCCAAATGGCTGATTTCGATTATGTGTTTTCCACTCATTTGTTTACTCCTTTGACTGAAAAACGTCGTTCAACCGATTTGGAATAATGTGACATCGCAAAACAAAACACCCAAAAGACTAATCCTGCAAACACAAACCCCGTAATTGGAACTTGAGGTGAAGTCCAGTTTGGGTCTGTAAAATGAAAACTTATAATACCTAGTAAATCGAAAATGCCGACAATCATCACAAGCGTCGTGTCTTTAAATAAACCGATAAACGTATTAACGATTCCCGGAATTGAAATCACCAGTGCTTGAGGCAAAATAATCAACCTCATAGATTTCCAATATGACAGACCAATAGATTTACCGGCCTCATATTGCCCCTTTGGTATTGCCTGAAGCCCGCCTCTTATAACCTCTGCCATATAAGCTGAGGCAAACAGGGACACCCCTATCAGACATCTTAGGAGGGCATCAAAATTCATACCTTCAGGTAAAAACAGAGGCAACATGACACTCGCCATAAACAAAACAGTAATCAGCGGAACCCCCCGCCAAAACTCAATAAACGCAATAGACATCATTCGAATAATGGGCAGTTCTGAACGTCGCCCAAGTGCCAGCAAAATCCCAAGTGGTAGGGAAACGACTATCCCGGTAACGGCAATCACCAATGTCACCAACAAACCGCCCCATTGGTTTGTTTCCACATAACTCAATCCCAAAAGGCCACCGGATAAAAGAATAAATGTCAGCACAGGATAAGCAGTCAACATAAGTACTGCGAGTTGTTTTTTAAAATTGATACGTCCTGCCATCAGCAAACCCAATCCAAGAGCGCCAAGTACAAAAACTATATTAACCCGCCACTGTTCAGCCGCAGGGTAATTGCCATAAATGAATTGATTAAATTTTGCAGTAACAAACGGCCAGCATGCGCCATGTGGTCTTACCATACAGCTGGATTTATCTGCTCCAAGAAAACTGGCATTAATAAATGCCCACGACACCACACCTTCAATGGTGACATAAATCAGCCAAAGACTGACCAAGCTAAGTAAAGTATTCATCCGCGTTGCAAAAAGATTTTCACGTGACCATTTTATTATCTGCTGCATCTACTTCTCCACCAGAGTGACACGTGCATTGTAAGTATTCATCAAAAATGAGGTGAGTAGACTCAAGAAGAGATAAATACTCATCGTGATAAAAATAATTTCAACGGCCTGACCTGTTTGGTTCAGGGCCGTTCCTGCAAAAACTGACACTAACTCAGGATATGCAATTGCAGCAGCCAAAGAGGAATTTTTAGTCAAGTTGAGATACTGACTTGTCAGGGGCGGAATAATTACCCGCATAGCTTGTGGAATGATGACCTTATTCATCGCAACTGATGAAGGAAGTCCAAGGGCTTTTGCAGCTTCAAATTGTCCTTTTGAAACTGACAAAACACCTGCCCTCACTATCTCAGCAATAAAGGATGCTGTGTATAGCGACAGCGCGACGAGTAAGGCCACAAATTCTGGCGTGAAGCTCAAGCCTCCGCGAAAATTAAAACCTTTCAATGCAGGGAGATTGGCTTCAAAAGGAACGCCCCATAGGCTGAGATACCCACCAAGACA
Source organism: PS1 clade bacterium (assembly GCA_003331985.1). Taxonomy (GTDB): domain Bacteria; phylum Pseudomonadota; class Alphaproteobacteria; order RS24; family RS24; genus Micropelagius. The sequence goes on from QOQK01000020.1 coordinate 16,229, forward strand.
AATCACACCGATAAGGATGTAATTTCTCACATAGGCTTTAGTTTGCCCGGTAAGCTCTCGCATATTTCGCGCTTTACGAGCGACATAAAAACACCCTGCACCAAACAAACCAATCACCCATAACAAGTACCCCCCGCCCGGCAACGTTGAGAACCAAGGGAGATATAAACCTCGATTATTGAGGAAAAAAACCTCCCATAGGCCGAAGCTTTTTTTCGGATGGGGGAGTATTTCAATGAGCAGCACATACCAAAAAAGAATTTGAATTAACAAAGGCAGATTTCTGAATATCTCGACATAAATAAAGGCTAATTTAGACACCAGCCAATTATCCGATAAGCGCGCAAGACCCACCATAAACCCGATAAGAGTGGCGAATAAAATTCCCAAAACAGAAACAATCGCCGTGTTCAAAAGCCCAACAAGCAAAAGGCGCTGGTAACTTGATGTTTCATCATAGGCAATGAGCTTTTGATTAATATCAAAGCCGGTATTGTTATCAAGAAAACCAAACCCCGTTGCCACATTTTGGCGCGCCAAATTAGCGACAGTGTTATCAACAAGCCACCAGATCAGACCAATAAAGGCTGCAACCATAAATATTTGGACTGTTAGGTTACGACCGTTCTGACTTGACCATAATGAAGAGATTATTTTCATTTTATCTTATTGGGGGTGCGAATTGGAGGCCGCCCTGCGTCCATAAAGCATTCAGGCCACGCTCAATTTTCAGTTCAGACGCCGCGCCAAGATTGCGGTCAAAACTCTCACCATAATTTCCAACTTTACGGATAACGCGTGTCGCCCAATCATTATCGAGACCGAGGCTTTCCCCAAATGACCCCTCGACCCCCAGCAAACGACGAATAGATGGATTAGGACTGCCCTTCATACTATCAATATTTTGTGAATTAACGCCAAGCTCTTCAGCATTTAACATGGCGTAATGCACCCAACGCACAATGTCTGCCCAGATATCATCCCCTTGTCGTACAGCCGGAGATAGTGGCTCTTTAGAAATCACCTCACTCAAAACAACATGAGCGCTAGGATCAACCAGACGTTGACGCTGCGCGTAAAGACCCGATTGATCTGTCGTATAGGCGTCACAACGACCCGCATCATAGGCGGCCACGGCTTCTTCTGATTTCTCAAAAGAGCTTATATCATAATCCATGCCATTGCTTCGGAAGTAATCAGCCACATTAAGCTCTGTTGTCGTCCCCGCATTGGCGCAAATAGAAGCGCCATCAAGTTCGCGTACACTGGTAACACCAATATCTTTTCTGACAATAAAGCCTTGCCCGTCATAATAATTTGCGCCGATAAATTGAATACCAAGCGCCGTATCTCGATGCATAGTCCAAGTCGTGTTACGCGCTAGCAAGTCAATTTCACCTGATTGCAATGCGGTAAATCTGACTTTTGCAGAAAGAGGTACGAATTTAATAGCATCGGCATCACCCAAAACTGCAACAGCTACTGCCCGACAAAAATCCGCATCAATGCCATGCCACCTGCCTTTATCATCAGGCGCAGAAAAACCTGGCAATCCTTGTGTAACGCCGCAAGTCAATACATTCCGTTTTTTAATAAGTTCGAGCGTACCCCCTGCTTTTGCAGGTATCACGTTTGCCAGTGCAGGAAATAGCAAAAATGTTATAATCGCGAACAGCAATCCCACTTTCGGAAATTCAATGATTGGCCACTTTAAAAAATTCATGATCTTCTTCTTTCTCAAAATCAAAGCTAATTGTAGAGTAATAAATTCTAACATTATTAAACACGCAAAACATAGCCACAAAGCCCAGTATTTGAGGTTTCAAGTAAGATTTATAAAAGTTTTAAGAGGATTTTAAATTGAAAGACGAAAGCAAAAAGAAACCGTCTACCCTTTTGACCCATGCCGGGCGTGCGGGAGCCGCGCATTTTGGAGCTGTCAACACTCCTGTCTACCACGCATCTACAATTCTGTTCGACAGCTATGAAGATATTATAAATAATCGGGGTGACTATACTTATGGAAGGCGAGGCACGCCAACCACCAGAGCACTTGAGGAAGTCATCTCCGGTCTCGAACATGCTGATGGCACGCTTTTACTGCCAAGTGGATTAGCGGCATGTACGCTGACACTGCTTGCGCTATGCAAACAAGGCGACCATGTGCTGGTGCCGGACAATGCCTATGAGTCCACAAGATCATTTAGCCAGAAAATCCTCCCGGACTTTGGGATTGAAACAGAAATCTATGACCCAACAGTTACAGATATTTCTCCCCTAATCCGTGACAACACGGCACTCATATTTTTAGAAAGCCCGGGTTCACAAACATTTGAACTTATGGACCTACAAATGATTATCAAAATTGCGCAGGAGAACAATATTCTGACAGCTATGGATAATACTTGGGCATCACCGCTTTTTTGCAAACCACTTGATATGGGCGTTGATGTATCCGTCCAATCCGCAACCAAATATGTGTCCGGTCATGCAGATTGCTTGCTTGGCTATGTGTCTGCACGAAAAGAAATATATGCTCGCTTAAAAAAAATGTATGGCCTAATGGGATTTTGCGTCGGGCCGGATGATGTCGCTATGACGTTGCGTGGTGTGCGAACGTTAGATGTCAGATTGAAAAGGCATCAGGAAAGTGCTCTTAAAATCGCCAAATGGCTTGAAAAAAAAGAGCAAGTTAAACATGTTCATCACCCCGCACTCAAAAGCCATCCGCAACATGATTTTTGGAAAAGGGACTTCTCAGGAGCCGGTGGATTATTTGCAATTGAGCTTCACCCTTGTAGCGAAACACAAATCGCCGCCATGCTGGATGATATGTCATTATTCGGCATGGGATATAGTTGGGGTGGTTATGAAAGCCTTATGATACCTGTCATTTTATTGCGACAATTGGGTCCTAAGAGAGGGCCACTCCTCCGGCTTCATATTGGCTTAGAGGATGCTGAAGATTTACTTGAAGATTTAACCGAAGGTTTTAAAAGATTTGATGAAGCCAAGCCTTGAGCAATAAATCGGACATTCAAACATGACAAAGATTATCGGCATAATCGCAGACACAGGAAACCTCCACGGAAATCGTGTTTTCTTTTCAGGCGAACGATATCTCCAAGCCTTAACCGATTTAACGGATCTTCACCCAATACTTATTCCTCCATTAGGCGGGAATATTATGTCCCTCCTCGATAAGCTTGACGGCGTCATGCTCACTGGCAATGTGTCCAATGTGCATCCTTCACGATACGGTCAAAATGAAACTGAAAAACACCCCCCTTATGATGAAGACCGCGACAGCACTGCCATTCCCTATCTGAACAAAATCATCGCAAATGAAATTCCTTTGATTGCTATATGTCGCGGGTTTCAAGAATTGAATGTAGCCTATGGAGGAACACTTCACCCTGCAATTCACGAAATTGATGGAAGGCTAGATCATAGACGCATAAACACGGATGATGCAGCTGTACGTTACGCGCCGCGCCATAGTGTAAAACTGACCCAAGGCGGTCTGTTTGAAAGCTGGGTCGGGACAGACGAAATTATGGTGAACAGCCTTCACTTTCAGGGCGTTGAAAAACTTGGAGACGAGTTAGAAGTTGAAGCGGTCGCTGAAGATGGCACAGTAGAAGGCTTCACGGTTAAAAACGCCAAAGGCTTCACCGCAGCGGTTCAATGGCATCCGGAATATGAACCGGCGACCAATAAATTTTCAAAATGTTTTTATGAGGCTTTTGCAGAAGCTGTCTTAACGCGATAATGGTGACCCCGGCAGGACTTGAACCTGCAACCTACGGATTAGAAATCCGTCGCTCTATCCGGTTGAGCTACGGGGCCAAAAGTTTAATCGTCAATGTGTCCAAGATATTTGTCGGTCATAGCTGAAGTTAGCAGCATATGATTTGCTGACATTCTTGCGAGAATGCGGCTTCAAGACACGATAGGCAATGCCGTTGGTCTCGGCATATGCTTTGGCTTCATCAAGTGTTTCAAAACGGAGTTTAACCTGAGTTTTCGTCTCTGACACGCTGTTCCAACCCATTAATGGGTCTTTAGAACGCGCGGTTTCAGCGTCAAATTCAAGTATCCAGTTTTTGGTTTTCGCCATACCGGACTGCATTGCAGTTTTGCCGGGTTGATAGATTTTTGCAGACATAATTACCTCTTTGGCAATATATCGCCAAAGTCACAAAGATTTTCAACTGAAATTTTAAATACCGGGAACAATCGGCACATCAACAAATGGCACACCACAAGACACCAGAGGCATTACCAATATTAAAACTATAAAAACATGACGTATCATTGCGTTGCCCTTCATAAAATCGCGAATATTAAAAAGCACGATTCTTGTGACAGAATGATAATTATCAGAAATGTTCAAGGAAACTGAAGAGGTCTTACTCAAATACGCTTTCTTCGAGAACGCCGGCTTTTTTGAGTTCATTATCCATCTGCCCAGTTAACCAACAATAAAACATTCGGAAATCACTAATGAGCGACCAGAAGGGATAATCGAAAGTAGCAGGTTTATTTTTCTCTATTGTAAGATGACTGAACCAAGCAAAACCATATCCAACAACAGGCATAAACCAGAGATAAAAAAAGTTACCAGTAGTTAGTGTTGCCAGAATTACACCTATCAGAGCTATAATCCCAATATAATGGTAGCCGCGCGTTGCAGGTTGCGCATGCTCCTGCAAATAATAAGGCCAGAACTCAGAATATGTTTTGATCGGCTTAGACATATAAAAAACCTATCATTCAACTACGCCACACGCAATACGTGCACCCGCAGCGCCGGAAGGTTGGCTGATATAATCATCACCACCTGCATGAATAATAAGCGTACCGGGGCGTGGCATATTTGATGACAAAATCAAACCGTGAATAAAATTTTCTATTTTGAGTTGACCGGATTTACCGACATGAATATTTGGCATATCACCGAGATGGAATGCCTTTCCGCTGAAAAACCCATGCGGTTCTCCCTTCGGATTATAATGCCCACCTGCGGCATTAAAACTATCTTCACAGCTTGGATTAGCATGGAGATGAAATGCATGCTGACCTTCAGGCATATTTTTAAGGTTGGCAGTAACAAGCAAACCTCCGGGTGCGGGGGTAAGTGTAAACACTCCCCTTGCCTCCCCATTAGGCGATAGTAAAACACCCCCAAACTTTTGATTGGCGAATGTTTCTGCTGGTAGACCAAGCATGACGAAAAGAACGGGTAAGTAGAAAAATAATCGGGACATAATCACGACTTATCTTCCCCAGAATCTTTCTCAAGATTTTTGACACGATTACTTAAATCCGAAATCTTCATAATCATCCAGACCTGAGTGGCTACAAATAAAACGACAAAAAACAAGGCAATAATCAATCCCATCATTTCCCTCACTCTAAAAATGGTTTTTTAAATGTAACTCAGACAGATATCACGGCAAGTTAAAAACCAAGATAAGTTGATAGCCATTTCGATTTTAGGAAAGGTATCAAAAGATTTTCTTAAAACGTTTCTTGTTTCGGTGGCGATGGCTGGTTTTGTCCAATGCATATCTAAAAAAAGTCGGAATATCGCGTCGCATCATTGCGTGACGACTTAAAATCTTCCCATTCCCTCTATGCGACACAGGCTCAGACTTTTCGAGAATATATGAAGAAATGAGTGAATGAATGTTATAATCCTTTATAACACGGCGTCTCGCCTCAATAATGGCATCCAATCTTTTTTCATATTCATTATTTGCGATGGTTCGCTGAATTACATCGACTGATGCCTCAACATCATTAATATCTAATTTAATAAAACTTTCCTCAGGAAAGTAATCTGACACATTCGGACATCCATAATAAAATGGTAGGCAATACCCCAAATAGGCATCCGACAATTTCTCTGTCCAGTGATGAGGCGCTACGTGATTTTCAATTGCGATTTGGTAGCGATAGTCATCCGTTCCTTCGGCCTTATGTTCGACGAACTTCAAATCGCGCCCAAATAAATCCACCTGATCACCAAGCTTATCAGCCAGAGCTTGCATAAAAGTGGCTCGAAGATGATGCATCGTATGTTTCTGGGCCTTGAAGGACATGAACATAGAAAGATCTACAGTTTTATGAGATGGGGTCGGATGCGCCCTGACATGATCCATCGTGCCGTAATACCAAACACCTACGGGCGGAACAAAATGTCTATTCGGATGTTTAAGGATTTCAGGCTCGTGACTCGTCAGCACCGTTCCAAATTGCTTAACGTAATCCCGACCATAAAACTTTACGGATGACGGCTCGTAAGTAAGCAAAATTGTCCGGCTTTGCGGGCAGGCTAAATCTTCAACCCTAAGGCTGAAACGTTCGCCATCATGTCCGGGTAAATCATCGCAAACTACAAACCAGTCGTAATCTGTCGAATCCCAGTCCAGAACCCATTCAATCTCGTCATGGCTAAATTCAGGGTACGCCAAAAGCTTGAAGGCTCTCGGATATTTTGAAACCAGTTTAACCCGAATCTTATTATTCATGAAAACACCATAAACAAACTTACAGCCTAAAACGATATTTAATGCTAAATTTTCTGAACAAAATAGGAAGAGTAATCAAAGGTAGGCTTTAATCTTAGGCCAAGCAGCACTTCCAATACGCTTACAATTTTCTAAAGTTTCAAACGTAAAATCAATACGCACCGCTTTTACGAAAGAAGGTCGGTCAAACCATTTTTGTGTCCACTGCTTAACTTTCGGGCAATCTTCATAAACCCCAGTCCATTCAAATTGAAAAAGTGTTTGGAAATACGGGATAAGGCAAATATCAGCAAGCGTTAAGGTTTCACCAAGAAGCCACTCGCGGCCTTCTAAATCTTTTTCCATATCCAACACTGTCTTACGATAAGTTTTTACCGCGTCAGCTACATCTGGGGCATCCAGACCCATTTCAATCAAACGCCTTTGCCTCTCGCGACGAGGCTTTTCAGGTATTTTGTCCAATAATCTAGCGCGCTCATCTGGGGAACGCTCAAGCATGGCTGGGCGCATAATCATGGGCCATTGAATAGCCCCACAGGATGGATGGAGTTTATTATCAACATGCTTCATCCAGAACCGCATTTTCGACACATCATAAGGGTCATCAGGGCGGAATGTTTTCTGCGGGTATGCATCGTCTAAATACTCGCAAATAATGCTGGATTCGATCACCACCTTCCCGGCATCAACCAAAGTTGGTACTACGCCGAGAGGGTTAAGTTTTAAATATTCTGGTTTTAGGTTCTCTTTTTGCGTCAAATCAATATGGTGTGCTTGCCAATCCAAACCTTTCTCAGCTAGTAAAATCCGGACT
>QOQK01000021.1 GCA_003331985.1 PS1 clade bacterium
GTTAATATCTTTAAGAATTTCGTCATTATCAGCAGGTAGAGGCTGTTCAATCAGGTCAATATTGAATGATCTAAGCGCCTCAACATGCGAAATAATATCATGCGGTTTCCAGCCTTCATTAACATCTACGATGAGTGTTGCTACAGGCACAGCATCTCGAATGGCACTGAGTCGCCCAATATCAGCCGCGAAGCCGTCAGCTCCCCCCAGTTTGACTTTGACCGGTAGGTTTTTTGTAGAGCTATTATGCATAAGTTGCTTGGCAGCCTTTGCCATTTTAGCCGGTGTATCTAAAGTCACTGTTACAGCCGATGGGAGCGGGCGTGGTTTCAATCCCAGCCTGTCTGGCACTGTTTGACCGCTTTGTTGAGCTTCAAGGTCCCAAAGAGCGCAGTCTATTGCATTTCTTGCGGCGCCGGGATGCATTGCTGTTTGCAGATCGTCGCGAGTAAAAAGACGCTCCAACTTGTTTGAACTGCCTTCAAGCATTGGTTTTATAGTTTCAATTTCAGCTGTAACGCTTTCTAGCGTTTCGCCATATCTCGCATACGGTACGCATTCCCCGCGCCCAGTGAATGATCCGTCATTTATCTCTACAACGACGACATCTGCGGTGTTTTTTTGACCACGGGAAATGGTAAAGGGCTTAATAAGCCTGTGGCTTTCGGCACGTATTTTAATTTTTCTAAGTGTCTGGGTCATACTATTTCTATGTTAAGTTTGGATTGCCTGCTAGACGACCCCATATATTTATGATACAGCGTGAGCCGAAATTCCAAGAGATTGTATATCACTTTCTCTTCAATATATGGGTATAAGCATATGGTGAAAATAACATTTGTTGAAAGTAACGGAACCGAACATCCTTGTGAGGGTGATACCGGCATGACTTTGATGGAAGTTGCCATCAAAAATGATATCAAAGCCATCAGTGCAGATTGCGGCGGGGCATGTGCATGTGCCACATGTCATGTTTATGTGCGTCAAGACTGGCAATACAAAACAGGTCAGGCCAACGATCTGGAAGAAGATATGCTGGATTTTGCCGTTCATGTGAAGGACAACAGCCGGCTTTCTTGTCAGATTAAAGTGACGGATGAATTGGATGGTATCGTTGTTGATATGCCCGAGAACCAGTATTAAGTCTCAGTCCTTTTTATCATAAGCGTCATATTCATAATCAATGCTTAGCTCGATGATATTTTTCCATATCACTTCGGCCATATCCTCCGGATAATTTGCTTTTTGGGCTTCCCGTCTAATCAAAGCAATAACCTCGTCAATCCGTGCCTTGTCTCGAACTTGATTACGCTTCGGCTTCACCAATGCGGCTTGCTCAATTAAATTGAGCCGCTTTTTAAGAAGTTGAAGAATGTCTTTATCAAGACTGTCTATATCTTCTCTAATTTTTCCCATTTCAGGGCAGGGTAGCGGGGCGCGTGAGTTATTATCTGACATAGTTTCTTATATCCATTACAGGATTGAATTGAAAGTCTGAGCAATCATCATATATTTGATTTCACAGGGACAAAATGTCTCTGCTAAAACAGCTTGTATTTAAAGAAAAGCATAATATAAACATATTTCTACGTTAATTAAAATTAATTACAATTTTTAAATGTAGTTTATATATTTTATTCGAAAGGTTAGGTTATGTCCGAAACAATCAAAACAGATGCCGTCATTATCGGTGCAGGGCCTGTAGGTCTGTTTGCTATTTTTGAGCTGGGCCTTTTGGACATGAAGGCGCATCTCATTGATATTCTCGATAAGCCGGGCGGTCAATGCGCCGAACTTTACCCTGAGAAACCAATTTACGATATTCCCGGTATGCCTGAAGTTTCCGGTCAAAAACTGACAGATCAGTTGATGGAACAGGCTGCTCCTTTTGACCCAACGTTCCATTTTAATCGGATGGTCACGGGGCTTGAAAAAATTGATGACAAGACTTGGCGTGTTACGACAGACGAGGATGAAGTCTTTGAAGCTCCTGTTGTGGTTATTGCTGCAGGTGGAGGGAGCTTCCAGCCAAAAAAACCGCCTATTCCTGAAATTGATGTTTATGAACAGGCGGATACGTCTAATGGACTTGGCGTACATTATGCTGTTCGGAAAATGGAAGCTTTTAAAGACCAAGATATTCTTATCTCCGGTGGGGGTGACAGCGCATTGGACTGGGTGCTAAACCTTCAACCAATCGCTAAATCCATGACGCTTGTTCATCGCCGTGATGTATTCCGTGCCGCGCCAGATAGCGTCAACAAGATGCGTGCGCTTGTAGATGAAGGGAAAGTTAACCTTCATATCGGTCAGATTACTGAACTTGTCGGAGAAAACGGCCAGCTCTCCGGAGCGCATCTCAAGCCAGCCGAAGGCGATCCGATTGAAATTAATTGCACCAGTTTTTTGCCGTTTTTTGGGCTGACCATGAAACTCGGTCCAATCTCAGATTGGGGACTAAACCTCAACGAGAATCTTATTGAGGTGGATACGGAAAAATTTGCAACCGATCAGGATGGCATCTACGCCATTGGCGATATCAATACATATCCCGGTAAGCTGAAACTTATTTTGTCAGGTTTCCATGAAGCAGCCCTGATGGCTCACCACGCATTTAAACGTGTTCATCCTGATCAAAAGCTGACCTTCCAGTACACGACCTCCAGCACCAGCCTCCAGAAAAAACTCGGAGTTAACTAAAGAGTTCTAGGTCTCAATTTTCATTGCCTTGTAACTTTGTCACAAATCTGGATATCCGGAATTTACTGTCTTAATTAACTTTAGCTCAGTAGCATTTTGGTATATCCAATAAATATCAGAATGTGACAGGTGACGTATGGATGATAATTCAAATAACTGGAATAACACCCAGAATCGTTATGACCAGCTTCCCGTTGATGTCGAGACGATTAATTATGCCATTAAAAACCTCAATGATATTGTCAGCAATCTAAATAAAGCTGTCGTCAATCTTGAAGCGGATATTAATGTGATTGTTATGCTTCTCTCGCGTATGGAGGGGTTAATGCAGGAGCAGGTTCAAATTTCTCGCAATTTGATTGGTAAGAGCGATAAATCAGATAATGACCAAGCATCTGATAACTCTACGTCTGACAAAAATTAAGTCAATTACTTACGGATTGCCTTATCCCAATTAGAATTTTTTTGAGATGAGCCACATCGTCTGACGAAACATTATTAGTGAAATAACAGCGACTCCAAAGCTGGCTATAGGTGCGGGGTCGCTCGGCAATATCCGGCCTTTCTTGCGCGATGCGTTCAGAGAAATCCAGCCTGCCTTCTGCGGGGGCTCGGTGAAAACCGATTTTCCCTGCAAGGGTGGTGAATTTTGAGTCCAGTAAAGTAAGAGGATCTCTGCCAGTAAAAAATTTAAGCAACAAAAGTGGAGCTAAAAGCGCTGAAAGTGTCAGCCCCCAAATCGCTAGATAAGAAAGTACGCGCCCCAAGCTTAATTTGTTCAGAAAGTCTTCCCTGGACTTAGCGTCAAAAGTCAGGATTTCGTTATTCAAGCGCACAAACTGATGGTCTACCCATCTGGCTATTCGACTTAATCTGTCCGGCAAAGTAAAATTTGTACCGGGTCACTGAAGGAGGGGGGTGGTTGCACCCGTTTCCTGAGAAATATTGCTTGATGTGTCCAGAAGCGGCACGACTTTAGTTGGGTCATAACGCTGCCAATTTGTTCCATCAATTTTGGCCTCGACCCATGCATGCGCGTCTGATTGGCGGTTTATAAAGAGCTTAAGAAAATTATTTTTCCTGAATGAGTTTACCCCCTACCGGCTCAGTTCGCGCATGGCGGCGTCGAGGCCGTCTAGGGTGAGAGGGAACATGCGGTCATTGAATATCTGCTTAATGATGTCAGTTGAGCCGCTATGCGTCCAAAAGCGCTCCGGCGTCGGGTTCAGCCACACCGCGCTGGTGTAAATATCCATCACACGCTGGAGCCACACGCCGCCGGCCTCTTCATTCCAATGTTCCACCGACGCGCCTGCATGCACAATCTCATAAGGCGACATGGACGCATCTCCGACAAAAATAATCTTATAGTCCGCCGGATATTTGTGCAGCACATCCCATGTCGGCATTTTGTCCGAATGGCGGCGGGCATTGTCTTTCCACACGCCCTCATAAAGGCAGTTGTGGAAATAAAAATGCTCCATGGTTTTAAACTCGGCGCGCGCGGCGGAAAACAACTCCTCGCACAGCTTGATATGCGGGTCCATTGAGCCGCCAACATCGAAAAACAACAGCACATTGATTTTGTTGCGGCGCTCGGCCTCAAGCTTGATATCAAGATAACCGGCACTGGCTGTGGATTTAATCGTGCCGTCCAGATCAAGCTTATCAGGCACACCGTCGCGGGCAAAACGACGAAGCCGCCGCAGGGCAACTTTGATATTGCGCGTGCCAATCTCGACATCGCCGTCGAGGTTTTTATACTCGCGCTTATCCCAAACCTTTACCGCGCGCCCATGTCGCCCTTTTTCCTGTCCGATGCGGATACCCTCAGGGTTATAGCCATCGGCACCAAAGGGTGATGTGCCGCCCGTGCCAATCCATTTATTGCCGCCTTCATGGCGTTCTTTTTGTTCCTCAAGCCGCTTTTGCAGCTCCTCCATAATTTTTTCCCAGCCGCCCAGCGCTTCCACCGCAGCTTTTTCTTCTTCCGTCAGAAAATTCTCGGTGAGGGATTGCAGCCACTCTGTCGGGATTTCAGCAATCTCGGTTTCGGATAAGGCTTGCAGACCTTTGAAGGTTTTGGAGAACACGACATCAAACTTATCGAGGTTCTTCTCATCCTTCACCAAAGCGGCGCGGGAGAGATAATAAAACTCCTCAATATCGCGGGTGATAACATCCCGGTCCAAGGCCTCCAGCAGACTGAGATATTCACGCAGGCTGACCGGCACGCCGTTACTTTTCAGATCATGGAAGAAATCAACAAACATTGTTTAGGGTCTAATTTCTTTCGCGGCGGGCCAGAAAGGCGAGTTTCTCAAATAGTTGAACGTCTTGCTCGTTTTTGAGCAACGCCCCATGCAATGGCGGAATAAGTTTATTCGGGTCGCGCTCGCGCAGGGTGGTTTCGTCAATATCTTCATTCATCAAAAGCTTCAGCCAGTCCAGCAATTCAGATGTTGATGGCTTCTTTTTCAGCCCCGGTACGTCGCGCACTTCATAAAAAACCGACAGCGCTTCTTTAACCAGTCGGGATTTCAAATCAGGGAAGTGCACCTTGACGATTTCAGTCATCGTCTCGTGATCAGGGAAGGCAATGTAATGAAAGAAGCAACGACGCAAAAATGCGTCCGGCAATTCTTTTTCATTATTGGAGGTGATGATAACCAGCGGGCGTGTCTCGGCCTTGATGGTTTCACCGGTTTCGTAAACGAAAAATTCCATGCGGTCGAGTTCTTGGAGCAAGTCATTAGGGAACTCGATATCGGCCTTGTCAATCTCGTCAATCAGCAGAACCACGCGCCCTTGATAGGTAAAGGCCTCCCAGAGTTTGCCGCGATTTATATAATTTTTAATGTCTTTAACACGCTCATCGCCAAGCTGACTGTCTCGCAGGCGTGTGATGGCATCGTATTCATAAAGCCCTTGATGCGCTTTTGTGGTGGATTTGATGTGCCATGTCAGAAGTTCCAGATCCAAGGCTTTGGCGACTTCTTCGGCCAATACGGTTTTACCTGTACCGGGCTCACCTTTGACAAGAAGGGGTCTTTCCAATGTGAGGGCGGCATTTACCGCAATCCGTAAATCCTCTGTTGCTATATAATTTTGAGTACCTTCGAATTTTCCGGACATCACAGAATCCCTTATTAGCCTTTAAAAAACCTGACTTAACACCAATTACAGGCTCGCAGGCAAGCACAGAATGTCTGGTATGGACATTTTAACGCATACTGTTTTTATGGGAATAAATGCAAAAAATCAAAAATGGTTTCATTGTCGGACTTGTATTTAAGCAGGAACTGAATATATTTCGCCTGTCGTAAATTGGTGCAGGAGAAAATGGTTCATGGCAACGCGTTTACCTAAAGATTATGCGCCCAGTGATAGCGAACCCTTTATGAATGCCCGTCAAAGGGAATATTTCCGGCGCAAGCTTGTGATTTGGAAAGAAGATATCATTCGGGAAACACGAGAAACTGTCTCTTCATTGCAAGAGGGCAATCTTAATCTTCCTGATGTGACTGACCGCGCAGCGTCCGAGTCTGAAAAAACACTAGAATTAAGAACACGGGACCGCCAGCGCAAACTTGTAAATAAGATTGATGCCGCGTTAGGACGTCTGGATGACCAAACCTATGGTTATTGTGAGGAAACCGGTGATCCTATTAGTCTTAAACGCCTTGATGCTCGCCCAATAGCGACATTGAGCGTCGAAGCGCAAGAAAGACATGAAAAACGTGAGCGTGTTTTCCGCGACGACTAGCTCTTCTTTTCTGCCCAACCGATTCTCTGAACGTGTGTTTGTTCACCTCAAAAAAATCACTTTTCAATATGAATAAAGTGAGAACATGGGCCTATTATGATTACAAAAACAATAAGTTAAATTTTTACTTGCTAAAGAGAACAAAATAGGTACAAATAAGCTAATTGCTCCTTTGGTAGGGGTGTGAAATAAGGAGATAGCAATGTCCTCTAACTTGGTGAACCTCATGGATGAAAAAGGCGACAGAAAGAAAGCTCTTGAAGCCGCATTAGGCCAGATTGAACGAAATTATGGCAAAGGCTCAGTAATGAAACTGGGCGACCCGAAAAATATTGTAGAAATAGGCTCAATTCCGACCGGCTCATTAGGGCTGGATATCGCTCTTGGTATCGGTGGCCTGCCGCAAGGCCGGATTATTGAGATATACGGACCGGAAAGCTCAGGTAAAACAACCCTTGCTTTACATACAGTTGCAGAAGCGCAGAAAAAAGGCGGCATTTGCGCCTTTATAGATGCCGAACATGCACTTGACCCATTATATGCAAGTAAACTTGGGGCAGATGTAGAAGAATTACTGATTTCTCAGCCTGATAATGGGGAACAGGCGCTTGAAATCGCTGATACGCTGGTAAGATCCGGGGCTATTGATGTGTTGGTTATCGACTCAGTGGCGGCATTAACCCCGCGTGCTGAACTTGAAGGTGATATGGGCGACAGTTTGCCGGGTCTTCAAGCTCGTTTAATGAGTCAGGCGTTGCGTAAATTGACTGCATCCATATCGAAATCAAATACGATGGTTATATTTATCAACCAGATTCGGATGAAAATCGGGGTTATGTTTGGTAGCCCTGAAACGACTACTGGCGGTAACGCCCTCAAATTCTATGCTTCGTGTCGTCTGGATATCCGTCGTATCGGCGCAATTAAAGATCGCGAGGAAGTGGTCGGTAACCAGACACGCGTCAAAGTTGTTAAAAACAAGGTTGCCCCGCCTTTCCGTGTCGTTGAGTTTGACATTATGTATGGCGAAGGCATCTCGAAAACAGGCGAGTTGATTGATCTTGGTGTTAAAGCTGAAGTCGTTGATAAATCCGGTAGCTGGTACAGTTATGGTGATCAACGGATCGGTCAAGGCAAGGAAAATGCCCGTCAGTTCCTCAAGGATAATCCTGAAATCGCTGCGGAAATCGAAGAAAAAGTCCGTGCCGATGCCGGTCTCGTTGATGTTGAGCCTCTCAAGCCTGAAGATGATTATGATGCTGGTGATGATGAGCTAGAAGAAGCGGCAAGCTAATCTAGCAATCTTAGATGTGTCACAACTTTAAAATCCCGGATTTAATATCCGGGATTTTTATTATTATTACTGTAATTTTGCCTGTTTCGTTCGGAGAGGGCTTGGCATATCGGGGAAGGCCCGTTACAAACTTAGTGGGAGAATAATATGTCACTTGGTTTGGCGGACATCCGTTCATCTTTTCTTAAATATTTTGAGGCGCAAGAGCATAAGGCTCAAGCATCCAGCCCACTTGTACCTTTGAACGATCCGACATTGCTTTTTACCAATGCCGGCATGGTACCTTTCAAGAATTTTTTTACGGGCCAAGAAACTTCACCACATCAACGTGTTGTCACCTCCCAAAAATGTGTGCGTGCGGGGGGGAAGCATAATGACCTCGATAATGTTGGCTATACGGCGCGTCATCACACTTTCTTTGAAATGCTGGGTAATTTTTCATTTGGTGATTATTTCAAGGAAGAAGCGATTAATTACGCTTGGCAGTTTTTGACTAAAGAACTTCAAATCTCTCAAGAAAAGTTGTTGGTCACAGTATATGCCGAAGATGAAGAAGCCAAAATACTTTGGAAAAAAATCGCGGGTTTGGGTGATGACAGGATTATTCCAATCGCTACATCCGACAATTTTTGGTCTATGGGAGATACTGGGCCTTGTGGGCCGTGTTCGGAAATTTTCTATGATCATGGACCGGAGATAGCTGGTGGACCGCCCGGTAGCCCGGATGAAGATGGTGACAGGTTTATTGAAATCTGGAATCTGGTGTTTATGCAATTTGAGCAACATGCTGATGGTACGCGAACAGACCTACCGAAGCCGTCTATTGATACGGGCATGGGGCTAGAGCGTATTGGCGCTTTGCTACAGGGTAAGCACGACAATTACGATACAGATTTGATGCAACACCTCATTGCTGCATCGGCAGAGTTTAGCAATCAGGCCGCAGATGGCACTCATAAGGTCAGTCATAGGGTTATTGCAGATCATTTACGAAGTGCGGCTTTTTTGATTGCAGATGGTGTTTTGCCTTCTAATGAAGGGCGCGGTTACGTTTTACGCCGTATTATGCGTCGCGCCATGCGCCATGCACAATTGCTTGGCACCAAAGAGCCGCATATGTGGAGATTGCTGCCTGCACTTAAAAACCAGATGGCGGTTGCTTACCCTGAGTTGGAGCGTGCCGGTGCGCTAATCACGGAAACACTTAAGCATGAGGAGGAGCGATTCAGAGAGACTCTGACCCGTGGCTTAAAATTACTTGATGATGTGCTTGAAGAATTAAATGGTAAAACTTTGCCCGGTGATATTGCTTTTAAGCTTTACGATACTTACGGTTTTCCCCTTGATTTAACACAAGATGCATTGCGCGAGCGTGGACTAAGCGTTGATGAAAAAGGTTTTGAAACAGCAATGGAAAAGCAGCGCGCGGAAGCACGCGCCAACTGGTCGGGTTCGGGTCAAACGGCAACTGAAACAATCTGGTTCGATATTCGCCAAGATATTGGCATGACAGAATTCGTCGGTTATCAAGGGGCAAAAGCTGAAGCAAAAATATCTGCCATTATTATAGAAGGCCAGCCGACTGATAAAGTTAATGCCGGACAAGAGGCTTCTGTCATAGTTAATCAAACCCCTTTTTATGCAGAAAGTGGCGGGCAGGCTGGTGATCAGGGTACCCTTAAATCTGAAAATTCGGCGGCTATGGCTGTCACCAATACCCTTAAAAAACTTGGCGACATGCATGTGCATGTTGGTGAAGTACAATCTGGGGAACTTGCCGTTGGTGACATTGTACACCTTGCCATTGATGATAGCCGACGCACAAAAATACGCTCAAATCATTCTGCTACGCATTTGCTACATGAAGCCTTAAGGCGGGTTCTTGGGGATCACGTTACGCAAAAAGGCTCACTGGTCGATGAAAGCTATTTGAGGTTTGATTTCAGCCATCCCAAATCGATGACTGGTGAGGAGATCAAACAAGCTGAAGATATTGTGAATGGTGTCATTCTTTCCAATCATCAGGTCAGCACTCGACTTATGACGCCTGATGAAGCGATTGAGGCGGGGGCGTTGGCATTGTTCGGAGAAAAATACGGCGATGAGGTTCGTGTTCTTGCTATGGGCGAGGATACTGATGCGAACAGTCGTGGTGGTCATTATTCGGTTGAGCTATGCGGCGGCACACATGTGAATCGTTTAGGTGATATTGGCCTCTTCGCTATTACACAGGAAACTGCAGTTGCTTCAGGTGTAAGACGTATCGAAGCTATGACTGGTCATGCTGCACGGCACTATTTGAAGGAACAAGAAGCGGTGCTTGGGGATATTGCCGGCATTGTAAAAGCCGGTCAGAAAGATTTGCCAAGCCGAATTGCGGGTTTGCTAGATGAGAAAAAGCGTCTTGAACGTGAATTAGCTGAAGCTAAAAAAGCACTGGCGCTTGGTGGTGGTCAATCGTCAAGTACGGATACTCAAGATGAGATTTCAGAGATTAATGGGACAAAATTTCTTGGTAAAATCGTGCAAGGACTTCCGGCAAAAGAACTTCGCGGTCTCGTTGATGACGGCAAGAAACAAATCGACAGTGGTATAGTTGTGTTTATCGGCATAGATGAGGGCAAGGTTGGTATCGCAGTGGGCGTCACAAAAGACCTGACCGAGAGGTTTGATGCGGTATCTATGGTTCGTCTTGGTGCTGAAAAACTTGGCGGCAAAGGTGGTGGCGGCCGCCCTGATATGGCTCAAGCAGGTGGCTCTAATACCGACGCTGCACCTGAAGCTTTAGACGCCATTAAAGCAAGTGTTTAAAAGAATAGTTTACTATTTTTCAGAGGTTTTAGCTAAGTGCTTTTTGCAAATTACTGTCGATTTTATCCAAAAACGCTGTCGTGCTGAGCCAATTTTGCTGAGGCCCAACAAGTAATGCCAAGTCTTTTGTCATATGACCACTTTCAACAGTACTGACACAGACTTTTTCGAGGGTCTGAGCGAAAGACACTAGCGCATCATTGCCATCTATATCGCCACGTTTGATGAGGCCGCGTGTCCAAGCAAAGATTGATGCAATCGAGTTTGTTGAGGTTTCTTCTCCGCGTTCATGCGCTCGGAAATGTCGTGTTACTGTTCCGTGTGCTGCTTCAGCTTCCATTATTTTACCATTTGGGGTTAGAAGCGTAGATGTCATTAAACCAAGAGACCCAAAGCCCTGAGCGACAGTGTCAGATTGCACATCACCATCATAATTTTTACATGCCCAAACAAATTTCCCGTTCCACTTAAGTGCCGCGGCGACCATGTCATCAATTAATCGATGTTCGTAAGTGATGCCGTTAGCTTCAAATTTATCCTTGAACTCAGCATCAAAAACTTCCTGAAAGAGATCTTTAAAGCGTCCGTCATAGGCCTTCAGGATTGTATTTTTTGTGGAGAGATAGACCGGCCAGTTTCTATTCAAACCATAATTCATGCTTGCGCGCGCAAAATCACGGATTGACTCGTCAAGATTATACATTGCCATCGCAATGCCACCGCCAGGAAAATCAAACACATCTCTCTCGATTTTCTCGCTGCCGTCTTCAGCCTCCCAGCTGATTTTAAGTTTCCCTTTGCCGGGAACAACAAAATCGGTTGCGCGGTACTGGTCGCCAAATGCGTGACGACCAATAACAATCGGGTCTGTCCAGCCTGGTACAAGGCGTGGAACATTTTTACAAATAATAGGTTCCCTGAATACCGTCCCGCCTAGAATGTTTCTGATGGTACCATTAGGTGAGCGCCACATTTCTTTGAGGTCAAATTCTTCTACACGGGCCTCATCGGGGGTGATTGTTGCGCATTTAACGCCGACACCATACTCTTTGATAGCTTCAGCCGCATCAATTGTAATTTGGTCATTTGTGTCATCACGCACCTGAACTGACAGATCGTAATATTTAAGGTCTATATCGAGATATGGTAAGATGAGTTTATCTTTGATGAGTTGCCAGATAATTCTGGTCATTTCATCCCCATCAATCTCAATGACAGGATTTTCAACCTTGATTTTTGACATAGTTAACCCTCAATGCCTTGTGAATTTAGCCAAGGCATAGCAGAGGTTTGGGTTTGATTAAAGGGCTGCATTGATTTATTTGAGAGGTATTTTGTCTCAGGTGACAAAATATTCATAAAATTAAACTCAACAGACGCATTATTAACTGAATGAGAGAAAAATCGGATTTTTTATGAAGCCTGCAGTTATTCTAATAGGCCCTCAGTTGGGTGAAAATATCGGTACCGTTGCACGCGCAATGCTCAATTTTGGGCTTGAAGATTTGCGTGTGGTTAATCCTCGTAAGGGCTGGGATGTGGAAAGAGCTATTAAGGCCTCCGCAGGCGCTGATAAAGTAGTCGAGAACAGAAAAACATTTACGACCACAGCTGAGGCCATTGCTGATCTCGGATTTGTTGTGGCAACGACGGCCCGAAGCCGTGATATGGTAAAGACTGTTTTGACACCTGAAAAGACTGCTCAAATGATCCATTCTCATGCTGCTGAAAGTGTTCAGAGTGGTTTGATGTTTGGTCCTGAGAGAACGGGTCTCGATAATGATGATATCACCTTATGTGATGCTATCTGCACTGTGCCGCTCAATCCGGATTTTTCATCCCTTAATCTCGCACAAGCAGTATTGCTGATGTCTTATGTATGGTCAGGTTATAAGGATAATACGCCGGAGGAGATTTTGTTGATGCCAGAAACGCGACCCGCTAACCGGGGAGAACTGTCTGGTATGTTCATGCACCTTGAAAATGCACTAGATGAGGCAGGATTTCTCTCCCCGCCTGAAAAAAAACCTGCAATGGCCCGCAATATTAGAAATATGCTTATGCGAACAAAAATGACAGAACAAGATATTCGGACTTTCAGGGGGATGATAAATGCTTTATTGCGTTGGCCTCGGGGCGCAACAGACAGTGAAATGAAAGCGAGAGTGCTTGCAATTTCTCGAGGAGATCCCGATCCGGGAGATAAAAAATGAAAGACAAAAAAATTCACTTAAATCAAACCTTAAGGTTTGACAGTTCTGTGAAGCTGGCTATACTCCGCGCTCAATGTGGAAGGTTTTCTTCCATCTTTATTTTCTGAAACTGGTTTGACGACGTAAAGGATTATCCCGCATGAGCAAGCGGATTAGTGCTAAATATAAAATTGACCGCCGCATGGGCGAGAACATTTGGGGTCGCCCTAAGAGCCCTGTGAATAGACGTGATTATGGTCCTGGACAGCATGGACAAAATCGTCGTGGTAAACTTTCTGACTTTGGTCTTCAGTTGCGCGCAAAGCAAAAGCTGAAAGGCCATTACGGCAATATTACCGAAAAACAGTTTCGTGGTATTTATGCTGAAGCTTCACGCCTTAAGGGCGATACAAGTGAAAACCTAGTTGGTCTTCTTGAGCAACGTCTGGATGCAATTATTTATCGTGCTAAATTCGTCCCAACTGTTTTCGCCGCTCGACAATTTGTTAACCATGGTCATGTGATGGTTAATGGGCGTCGCTGTAATATCCCAAGTGCACGTATCAAGCCCGGTGATGTTGTTCAGGTTCGTGATAAGTCGAGAAATATTGCACTTGTTCTGGAGGCTGTACAAAGCCCGGAACGCGATACACCTGATTACCTTGAGGTCGATCATAATAAAATGGTTGCGAGTATTACTCGTGTTCCACAACTGGCGGATGTTCCATATCCGGTGCAGATGGAACCGAACCTTGTGGTCGAATATTATTCTAGAAATTAGATTTTCTTAAATTAACCCGCTTCGGCGGGTTTTTTTAATCAAATAGGCTGGAGACAGAGCGCTCTTCAGTAGTTCTCAGCATGGCTTCGCCAATAAGCGGCGCGATTGTGATAACCGAAAACTTATCGCTATTAATCACTTCCTCGGATGGTTGAATAGAGTCAGTAATCAACAATTTTTCCATAACAGAATTATTCACACGATCAGTTGCTATGCCTGATAGCACGCCATGGGTTACGTAAGCTGATACGCTTGAGGCTCCATTTTCCATCAACGCTGCTGCTGCATTACAAAGAGTTCCAGCACTATCAACAATATCATCGACGAGGAGGCACTTACGCCCGCTCACATCGCCAATGATGTTCATGACTTCAGACTCACCGGCTCTTTCGCGTCTTTTATCGACAATCGCCAAATCGGCATTAATGCGCTTACCTAATGCACGGGTACGAACAACCCCGCCGACATCAGGTGAAACCACCATCAAATCATCCCCGTTAAATCTGGCTTTAATATCATCAACAAAAACCGGGGCACCAAAGAGATTATCTGTAGGGATGTCGAAAAACCCTTGTATCTGACCAGCATGTAGGTCCAGCGTTAGCACACGGTCCGCTCCGGCAGCTTCGATAAGATTGGCGACCAGCTTAGCTGAAATAGGTGTCCGTGGGCCAGGCTTTCTGTCTTGCCGTGCATAACCGAAATAGGGGATTACAGCGGTAATACGACGCGCAGAAGAGCGTCTTAAGGCATCTATGGTAATTAATAATTCCATAAGATTGTCATTAGCGGGAAAAGAGGTGGATTGAATGATGAAAACATCTTCACCTCGAACATTTTCTTGTATCTCTACAAAAACTTCTTCATCAGCAAAACGTCTTATGTCTGATTTCGTCAGAGGTATATTGAGATATTTCGCGATTGCTTCAGCGAGTGGACGGTTACTGTTTCCGGCGACTAATTTCATGGCTTCTTCCCACAGGGTCCTTTGACACTTTTTTGTAACAAAGCAATGCGACCTGTGTAACCCCATTTTTTTGAAAATCAAAAATTTTTTCTAAAATAAAACTAAGTCAGGGCAATCGCAGATACATGACGACCATAATCAGATTCTTCTTGATGCGTTGCGCGACGATAAGAAAAATATTTATCGGGATTTAGATAAGTGCAGTTATCAAGGTGTGAGATATGCCTAATGCCAGTGGCATTTATTCTGGACTGAACGAAAGCCGGCAGATTGAACAAAAATTTCCCAGCTTTCGCTTCTGGTAAAAATAACTCCTTTGCCAACGGGTCTGCTGCAATGACCTTTTCATAAACATCAAGACCCACTTGGTAAGCTGTTTGGGATATAGCAGGGCCAATGACGGCTTTAAGGCTATCGGGTTGGACCTGCTCTGTTTTAAGAGTGATAACAAGGTTTTCGATAATGCCGGCGGTTGCGCCTTTCCAGCCTGCATGGGCTGTGGCGACAATATCGACCTTATCACCACCGATACTCCCGCAGATTAGAACCGGTACGCAGTCAGCAGATAATACGCCTAATGCTATCCCTTTTTCTTTTGTGAAAAGCGCATCAGCTTCCGGTTTGTCGTCGGGGGTTAATACCTCGGCGACCTTATTGCTGTGCGTTTGGTATCCCGTAACTAAACTTTTTGCATTCAGACATGATGACACTTTTTCACGGTTAATAATGATGTTCTCCGTTTTATCATTTGAACCGAAACCGATATTCAAGCTTTTATACAAACCGTCAGAGACACCGCCTTGGCGTCCAAAGAAACCATGTGTCGTTGGTGCTAAAAGCGGGTCAATTTGAAAAGGTGGGGCTGTCATCTAATGTCCCTCGTTATTTCTTCAAACCCTGAAGGTAATGCTTTGTCTGCTTTGGTAATTGAAAGAACATTAAAAAGTATACCCATTTGATCTATGCCGATAAGACGATTACGCGCAGCAAGTAAATCAATTTTCTGTTGGCTGGAGGCGTTCAGACTCAAACTTTCAAAACGTTGTTCCAGACCCAGAGATATTAGAAAGTTTCTTTGCGAAGTAGGGCCTGAACTCCTGCAGGAAGAATCCTCTGCTATATCAGCGAGGCGTTTGAAATTTACGTGAGCAGTGAGGTCTGCATTTCCCGGGCTTTTATACGGAGAGACAGGTTGGTGGTCGGCAAGTGCTTGAAATGTGTCGCCTGGTTGATTTTGAGTGTAGCCATAATCAATCATTAAAAGCGCGCCATCATTATCGGCAACATAATTGGCGAGTTGCGTCATAATGGCCTCTGCTTGTGGAGAGGTTTCCAGAATATCGCCATGTTTAAAGTTTTGCGCTGCCGGCAAGTTATCCGTGAGTGAAATATCTGTGATTGTAACGGGTACAAGTTCGCTGTCTTTAACGTCAACACACTTCAGTTTCCACATACCATTTTCTTGAACAAATTGTCGGATAGGAAGAGCATCAAAAAACTCATTGGCATAAATAATTACTGGCATGCCGTGACAGGCCTTAAGTAAATCATTGATATTAGTATGCCAATGACATGGGGTAGTATCACCTAAAACCTTAGAAAGAGTTTGGTTCTGCTTTTCTTGCAACACAGGACTGGTTTCAAGAAGATGAAGGTGAGCAGATTGAAGATATGCAGGGTGCATTTTAACTGAATGAGCGATATCGCGCATCAACGTGCCGCGCCCTGGACCGAGTTCTACAAGATTGAACTCTGCCCAAGGGCCTGACTTCATCCAGAAATCAAGCCCCCACAAGCCGAGTAACTCACCAAAGACCTGACTAACTTCAGGAGCAGTCACAAAATCTCCTTTTTTGCCGAATGGATCTTGTTTTGAGTAGTATCCGTGGGCAGTGTCTCCCAATGCGCGCGCCATATAATTCTCAAGCGGCATCGGTCCATTGGCAAGAATTTCTTCGATGATAATTTGCTTTAGCTCATTCATCATTTCGGATTTACGGTTTTTTCTGGTTTGCCAAATAAACGAAAGATAATCCCGCTATTAACATGGGGACAGATAACCAAAACCCCATAGTCGTTCCACCGACGAGATATCCGATATGCGCATCAGGTTCGCGGAAAAATTGTTCTACAATCATGCGCGACAAGCCATAACCTGCGATAAAAATGCCCATGATAAGGCCAGGTTTTTGAAGGGCATTGGTGCGCCGACAAAGATAAGCGAGCACTATAAACAGCAACAATCCTTCTGAAAAAGCTTCATAAAGTTGACTGGGGTGACGCGGAAGGGGCCCGCCATTAGGGAAAACCACGCCAAGTGCAAATTCGGTTTGTCGTCCCCATAATTCACTATTAATGAAATTGGCAATGCGTCCAAAAAATAATCCAATAGGCGCAGCTGCCGCGATTAAATCACCCAGTGTTAATGGGTTGATATTAAGTTTACGGGCATAGAGTAGCGCCGCAATTGTAACCCCCAGAAAGCCGCCGTGAAAAGCCATGCCGCCTTCCCATACGGCAAGAATTTGTCCGGGGTTATCAAGGTAATAGCCGGGGTTATAAAAGAAAACATAACCAAGACGTCCCCCAAGAATGGTGCCGAGGGTCAGCCAGAGGAGTAAATCGTCAAGCTGGGATGGTTCTTCTTTATGATGCGATTGTTGAATAGATGTATTGGGCGCAAGAGATAAAAGATAATACCAACCGCCGATGAGGCCGACCATATAGGCCAGCGCATACCAGCGCAAAGCAACTGGACCTATTTGAAAAATTATGGGGTCAATGTCAGGAAACGGCATTTTATCACTCTTTTTTGTTCAGATGGTTGCTATGGGTTTGGGTGTCTAGCTTTTGTTTGGGGTTTACATCAATATTTGTTATATCATGGATATTAATTCTTCTTAGCTCTAATGGATAGGCAAACTAATGAGTCAGACACGTGAAAAAATTGTTGATGATTTTGTTAAACTTATGATGGGTGCTGTCGGAACTGCCCAAGGCATGCAAGAAGAGGCCTCCTCCTTGATGCGTTCGCGGCTAGAAAGCACTATTCGTAAACTTGATTTAGTTTCTCGTGAAGAGTTTGAGATTGTTGCTGAGATGGCACAGCAAGCCCGTCAGGAAAATGAAGCATTAATTAAGCGTCTTGACGAGATTGAAGGGGTTTTGGGCCAAAAAAGCCCCTCAAAAGAAAAAAAAGTGACTCGAAAAAAACCATCAACAGCAAAGAAGTCATCTTCTGAGTGATTGCCCCTTTTATCGTTACTGTGAATCAGGCACTGTCATTTAGTGGGTAAAGTCTAAACGACCCACTAAATCTGGTAGATGCATCTATTCAAGATGTTAAGCCAGTTAACAGGCATTAAGTGCAACAGACATAACAGGCGATAATTATGAACCTAGCTGAAGCCCAAGATATCCAAATTTCCGAACACCCCATAGACGCTATGGAAAAGCTCGCGGCTGCCTATGAATGGCCGAGTGAGCGCAGTACGGAAGATGACATGAATATTTGTGTCTCAGGTAAATATTGTGATTTGCATATGGCGATTAGCTGGCGTTCTGATTTGGGTGGATTGCATCTTGCCTGTGTTCTCGATACGAAAGTACCAACAGCAAAAAGAAACGACGTGTGCGATCTGATTGCTCAAATTAATGAACAATTATGGCTTGGGCATTTTGATATTTGGTCTGGTGACGGGGCGGTCTTATTCCGCAACACGTTAATGGTTAGCGGTGAAGGCCTCAGTGAAACACAATGCGAGGGGCTGTTAAACCATGCCGTGACGACTTGTGAACAATTCTTCCCAGCTTTTCAATATCTCATTTGGGCGGGGCATGATGCTCAAAGAGCTCTTGAGGTTTGCATGTTTGAAACTAAAGGCGATGCCTAATAGCACACCTATACTCCTTATTGGCGCCGGCAAAATGGGTCAGGCTATGCTTAAAGGCTGGCTTGCTTCCGACTTTTCGTCAATACAGGTGCTTGAAAACTTCCCGTCGGATGCTTTGAAATCTTTACCGATTGAACTGAACCCATCCACTGTAATTGTTGATGAGAACCAAACAGTAATTCTTGCTGTGAAACCTCAAAATTACCGCGATGTTCTTGACGAACACCAAGCCAATATTCATCCTAATGCGATGGTTGTTTCAATTCTGGCAGGAATTTCTATTGATGCATTGCAGAATGCTCTCCCGGGTAGATGTATTGTTCGCGCCATGCCCAATACACCTGCCACTATTGGGCAAGGGCTGACAGCTTTATGT
>QOQK01000022.1 GCA_003331985.1 PS1 clade bacterium
TACCATCGAAATTTGATGGCTGGGGCGCAGACGATTTTTCATCTGCAGGCTTTCGAGCCGTACCAAATTGTGTGGTCAGACGCGGCGCTTACATCGCCCCAAATGTTGTCCTGATGCCCAGTTTTGTAAATCTTGGCGCTTATGTTGATGAAGGCACTATGGTCGATACCTGGGCGACAGTCGGTTCTTGTGCCCAAATAGGTAAGAATGTCCATATTTCCGGCGGCGCAGGCATAGGCGGTGTGTTGGAACCTCTACAATCCAACCCGACAATTATTGAAGATAATTGCTTCATCGGCGCACGCTCCGAAGTCGCGGAGGGCGTAATTGTCCGTGAGGGCGCAGTTCTGTCTATGGGTGTGTTTCTGTCGGCATCGACCAAAATCGTCGACCGAGCAAGTGGTGATATTTCTTATGGCGAAGTCCCTCCTTTCTCCGTTGTTGTCCCTGGCATGTTGCCTGACGCTTCCGGCACACCTGGCAAACCTGGCCTTGCTTGTGCCGTAATTGTAAAAACTGTTGATGCGGGAACACGCGCTAAAACATCTATAAATGAATTGCTGAGGGACTAATGCAAATTGATCCGGTAAATTTTGCTGCCGAACTGATACGCTGTCCTTCCGTGACGCCTGCAGATGCCGGCGCATTGGATTTACTCGAAAAAGTGCTGACAGATATTGGCTTTACGTGTACGCGCCTTCCGTTCCAAGAACCGGACACGGCCCATGTGGATAATCTCTATGCACGTATTGGTGACACGGCGCCGCATATTTGCTTCGCCGGGCATACAGATGTTGTCCCTGTTGGTGCTACTGATAGTTGGCAGAAAGACCCATTTTCCGGTGAGATTTCCGATGACAAGTTATGGGGGCGCGGTGCGGCTGATATGAAAGGGGCGATTGCAGCTTTTGTTGCCGCCACAGCAGATTATCTCGCGCAAGAGGGCAAACCCAAAGGGTCAATCAGTCTCTTGATTACCGGCGATGAAGAAGGCCCTTCAGTCAACGGCACGATTAAAATGCTAGATTGGTTAAGCACTCAGCAAGAAGTTATAGATGATTGCATTGTCGGTGAGCCGACCAACCCCGAAACATTAGGCGAAATGATTAAAATCGGGCGTCGCGGCAGTGTGAACACAACAGTCACCGTTGAAGGTATTCAGGGTCATGTCGCCTATCCACATCGCGCGGCGAACCCTGTTCCGCATCTTGTCCAATTATTAGAGCGGTTAATCGCTGCAAAACTTGACGATGGCACCCCTCATTTTCAGCCAAGTAATCTGGAACTGACGGGTTTTGATGTAGGCAATGCGGTAACCAATGTCATTCCTGCATTGGCGCAAGCACGTTTTAACATCCGTTATAATGATATATGGAATCGCGACAGCATTACCGACTGGATTAATGAAAACCTCAACACGGCTCATTATGCCTTGAGTGAAACCATTGATGGTGAAAATAAATTTTCGCTCAGTGTGGATATCAATCATTCCGGCGAGGCTTTTTTGACACCGACAGGTGCTTTGAGTGAGTTGGCTGTCAGTGCCGTGGAAAAAACACTGGGTATGACACCTGAATTATCGACAAGTGGCGGCACTTCTGATGCGCGGTTCATTAAAGATCATAGCCGTGTCATTGAGTTTGGTCTTGTCGGCAAGACCATGCACAAGGTGGATGAGCATGTCAGAGTTGATGACATTCGATCTCTAACAAACATCTATCAAGAAATTCTGTCCGGCTATTTTTCATAATCCACAGACATAAAATACAAACCATGTGCAGGTGCAACAGGCGCACAGGCGGCACGGTCTTTGGCCTCAAGTGCAGCCGATAAATTATCTGCTGACCACTTACCTTCCCCAACAAGTTTCAGGGAACCGACCATGGAGCGCACCTGATGGTGGAGAAAACTTCGTGCTGCTGCCCGAACTCGGATCTCACCATCCTCAGCGACCACATCAAGCCGGTCAAGCGAACGTTCAGGCGACGCCGCCTGACAATGAGCCGAGCGGAAAGTTGTGAAATCATGACGCCCCGTTAAACGCCCCGACGCCTCCTGCATAGCCGCAACGTCCAATTCAACAGGCACCCACCATACCCTCTCGACCATAAGTGTCGGACGCACGCGACGCGACAAAATACGATATTCATAATGGCGGCGAAGTGCTGAAAAGCGGGCATCAAATTCATTATCAACCAACTGGGCAGAAAGCACTGCCACAGGATGAGGCTTCAGATGAAAATTTAATGCCTTAAGAAGAGTTGATGCATCGGTAGATTTCTCAATATCCAGATGTGCAACCTGCCCACGGGCATGAACGCCAGTATCCGTGCGCCCCGCTCCATTGACATTCACCTCTTCGCCACAAAATTTAAAAACAGCTTCCGATAAAGCATCCTGAACTGCACCGCCCCCGCGCTGGGTTTGCCACCCGCAAAACTGTGTACCTTCATATTCAATAATAAGTTTGAATCTTTGCGTCATAAAAGAAGCATTCCTGGCTTGAGACCTTTGCCACGTTGGAATTCTTCACCTGTCATGGCCGATTTCCCGGCTCGTTGAAGGCGTACCAATTCCAATGCACCGATACCGCAAGCAATAATTGGCGCCCCATTACCAGCATCCAAAACCTCCCCGGCTTTGTGTTTTACATCTGGTAAGGTCTCTACCGGGCGGGCCGCAAGCACTTTGATACGGTCACCTTCAGCATCAAACCAAGCTCCGGGGAAAGGGGACAGGCCGCGAATAAAGCAATCAAGTTGATTTGCATTCTCTAACCAATTTATCCTACTTTCCTGTTTGTCGATTTTCTGGGCATAGGTAACGCCTGCTTCACTTTGTTGAATGGGCTGTAGATTTTCATATTCATTAATTGCTTCAACAATGGTATCGCCACCCAACTCCATGAGCCGGTCGTGCAAATTCGAGGCCGTGTCTGTGTGGTCAATATCAATCTCCCGCCGCAACAAAACCGCACCGGTATCCAGACCCGCTTCCATTTGCATGATGCAAATACCCGTTTGCTTATCACCGGACATAATCGCTCTTTGAATTGGCGCAGCTCCGCGCCACCTTGGCAGTAAGGATGCATGGATATTCCAGCAGCCTTTTTCAGGGGCAGAGAGAACACTTTCTGGTAAAATCAGACCATACGCCACGACCACCGCCAAATCTGCTTGATGAGATGCAAATGTTGCCACTGTTTCAGAAGACTTAAAATTTTTAGGCGTAAACACATCCAAACCTAAAACCTCCGCACATTCATGAACTGGGGATAGCTTTTCGCTCATGCCACGCCCTTTTTTGGCAGGCGGGCGCGTATAGACGGCACAAATATCATGCCCGGCATCATGCAAGGCATTAAGGGCCGGCACTGAAAAGTCTGGTGTTCCCATGAAAATTAGACGCATGAAAGAACCTTCGCAAGTCGATGACACCCGCTTTTATCGGGACTCAACAACATTAGCTTCTTTGGCTAGCTTACGGAGTTTTTTGACAATCATGTCGCGTTTTAAACGTGATAAGTGATCCAGAAAAACAACACCATTAAGATGATCCATTTCATGCTGAATACAAGTTGCCAGTAATCCGTCGCAATTTAGTTCTTGGGGTTCGCCCTGATAGTCGAGATAAGTAACTTTGCAGGCTTGGGGGCGTTCAACATCGTCATAAAAACCTGGAACGGACAGACACCCTTCCTGATAATTATTCATTTCCTCAGACGTCCAGACAATCTCGGGATTCACAAAATATCTAATAGGTTCATCTTTAAGTTCAGAGAGATCGTATCTGTCCTCGCTTTCGCCATCTTCAGCTGAATCACTGGGCGATAAATCCATGACAATAACACGCTTACCGACACCCACCTGAATGGCCGCCAATCCAATGCCTTTCGCATCATGCATAGTTTCCACCATATCATCCATGAGCAATCGTAAATCATCAGTCACTGCCTCAACAGGCTCGGATACTTGCTTCAGTCTGGGGTCTGGCACAGCTATTATAGGTCTTATTGTCATATATCTGAGATACGATGTGCTTCAACCTTCGTCAAGTCATGCCGAGTGAAGTCGGGCTGAATGAAAGCGAATCTGATAAAAAGTTTTTATGAGTATGATGACAGTCACAATTGCCGGCCTTGTGGTTCTCGCTGCCCTTTTGGGGGTGAGTATTGGCCTATTGATGAGACGCAAAGACAATACACCTAACCACCTTGACGCAATGCTTGCCGATATTAATCGTCAGCAATCCGAAATGACCGGACGGCTCAACAGTTTTGCCGAAATGCAAGAGGCCGCCAAGGGTGAAATTAACCGTACATTGTCTGAACGGCTTGAGAGTGTTTCAAAAAATGTCACTCATACATTGCAGGAAAGCCGTGAAAAAACCACCAAGACACTCGGTGAACTTGGCGAAAGGCTTTCTCTTATAGATCAAGCACAACAGCAGATAACGGCTCTTTCAGGGCAAGTCGTTGAGCTTCAGCATATTCTTGATAACAAACAGGCACGTGGGGCGTTCGGGGAAGCACAATTGGCCGACATTGTAATAGACGGCCTACCCGAAAGCGCTTATCTTTTCCAGCATACGCTTTCAAACGGCAAGCGGGCTGATTGTCTTATTAACCTTCCCAACCCGCCCGGGCCTGTTGTGGTGGATAGTAAGTTTCCGCTTGAAGCATATCAAAAGTTCAAGCAAGCCGCCGATGAGATTGAACAAAAAGCTGCCTTGCAACAATTCGGACAAGACACATTAAAACATGCTGAGGCCATCCACGATAAATATATCATTACTGGCGAAACGGCAGACGCCGCGCTGATGTTTTTACCCTCGGAAAGTATTTTTTCCGAATTACATCTGCGCCGCGCCGATATCGTCGATAAGTGCAGATCCATGCGGGTTTACCCTGTCTCACCCAATACCATGTCACTCACATTGAATACGGTTCGCGCAATTATGCGGGACGTAAAAATGCGTGAACAGGCCAGCATTATTCAAAAAGAAGTGCATGTCATGATTGAGGATGTGGGACGCTTGAATGACCGTATCACCAAATTGCGAAGTCATTTTGATCAAGCTAATAATGATATAGAAATGATCGAGACTTCTGGCACAAAAATCTCACGACGCGGCGAGAAAATTACCGCGCTGGAAGTTGAAGAACCAAAAACAGATAAAGAAAAAATCAGCAATAATACAGGCGATAAAATAAGCGACCCAGCAGACGATTTGCTGTCGTCGTAACGGACTTGCCCTAAAATTCAGTTCTAGACTTCATGGCTTCAGCAAGTGTGCCATCATCCAAATAATCCAACTCCCCACCGACCGGCACGCCATGAGCAAGACGGGAAACCGTAACGTCACAGCCTTTGAGCATATCCATAATGTAATGCGCTGTAGATTGTCCCTCGACTGTGGCATTTGTCGCAAGAATAACTTCTTTCACCACGCCAGTGACACAACGTGTTTTAAGACCGGCAAGGCTCAAATCTTCAGGTCCTACTCCATCTAAGGCGGACAAAACGCCACCAAGCACATGATATCTTCCCTTGGTGGCTTTAGCGCGTTCCAGCGCCCAAAGGTCACCAACATCCTCAACAACACAAATAACGCTGTCATCCCGGCGCGGGTCAGCACATATGGTGCAAGGGTCTGTTGTGTCTATCGCACCGCATGTGCTGCAAGTAACGATACTGTCACGGGCAATCTGAAGGGCGTCCGCCAATGGCAAAAGAAGACTTTCACGCTTTCGCACAAGATGTAAAACCGCCCTACGAGCCGACCTCGGGCCAAGCCCGGGCATGCGCGAGAGCAAATTTATCAGGGTTTCAATTTCAGGACCAATCATTACCAATCAAGACCAAACGCTTAAGTCTCATCCTCATCATTAGGGAGTTCTTGACCATCCTGCTCGCCTTCAAGATTTTCGGAAAGAGATCCGGAAAGCTCATCCATATTGGTCACACTGACAATCTCTGCACCGGGAAATGCCTCAAGCGCGGCTTTAACCAACGGATCATCAGCGGCATTGTCTTTGCGTCGCGAAGCATCATCATGTGCTTCCTTATAGAGGGTTTCCGCGCCCGCATCCTGCGAGAGGCTCACGACCCATTGTAGGCCAGTCCACTCTTTCAGTGAACGCGATAAGGGGCGGGAGATATCTTCTGCGCCCTCTGCCAAACGATATTCAATCACCCCGGCCTTTAGCTCCGAGGCTGGCTCAAAGCGGACAAGATGAACGCTAGTTTCTAAAACTGTTTTAAGTTTTATTTCCCGCATTTGTCCGACCAGCGCGACAAGTTTTTTAAACGTATCTGGGCGAGGCATTACTTGAGGGGCCTCATGGACATGAGGAGATTGTGCAGGATTAATTTGTATTTCTGCTTGCGGTTCAGTTTGCATTAGGCGCTCCGTCACTGGGCCACCGGCTGCCTGAGGGCCGGACGCCTGAGAGGAAGCTTGAGAGGAAGCTTGAACACCTGTTATGCCAGTCGTCTCAGCATAATTTTGGGGCGCCTCAGCGGACTCAGTAGTTGAGGGTGCCACAGTTGGGGACGGAGCTTCGCTTTTAGAAGGCGTTGATTTTTGTATCTGCCTTAAAAGTTCCTCCGGCGCAGGTAAATCAGACATATGTGCAAGACGGATTAAAACCATTTCAGCCGCCGCCATCGGATCTGGCGCGGTCATAGCTTCCTTATGCCCTTTCAACAGCACTTGCCAGCAACGCGACAAGACCTGAGTGGAAAGCGCGTCTGCCGTTTCCTTACTCCGGTGACGCAACGCCTCTGCCATGGTAATATCATCCATCGCAGACGGGACAAACTTCATGCGTGTCAACCGATAGGTAAGCTCTGCCAAATCCGCGAGAATAACAATCGGGTCTGCCCCCAGATTATATTGCATTTCGAACTCACCGAGCGCTTCAGGCAATTTGCCCTGCATAACCAAATCAAACAAATCAAAAACTCTGCCGCGATCAGCTAGTCCAAGCATTTGCCGCATCGCATCAGCATCCGGGCCACCCTCAGCCTCGCCTTCTGAGCCGTGAGCAAGCGCCCGGTCCAACAGTGATAACGCATCTCGCGCTGACCCTTCTGCGGCACGCGCTATCAATGCCAGACTTTCCTCTTGAAATGCTGACCCTTCAGCTGCGCAGACCTTATTGAGGAGTTGAAGGGTTTCCTCAATCGTTAAACGTCGTAAATCGAACCTCTGACAGCGCGAAAGAACAGTAACCGGTACTTTTCGGATTTCAGTAGTTGCAAAAACAAATTTCACATGAGCGGGTGGCTCTTCCAGAGTCTTTAACAGACCATTGAAAGCCTGGGTCGACAGCATATGCACCTCATCAATGATAAAAACCTTATACCGCGCCGCGCTCGGGCGATATCGGACGTTCTCAATAATTTCACGAATATCATCAATGCCGGTTGCTGAAGCTGCATCCATCTCAATCACATCGACATGACTGCCAGCCATAATATCCAAGCAATGAAACCCCGGCTCCGGCATGTCAACATTAGGCGCATCCGCTTCTGCGGTTTGATAATTCAGCGCCCGCGCCAAAATTCGCGCGGTGGTTGTCTTCCCAACCCCGCGGACACCTGTCAGCATAAAGGCGTGAGCAATACGACCCGTTTCAAAGGCATTGCGGAGGGTTTGCACCATCGCTTCCTGACCGATCATATCGTCAAATATGCGTGGGCGATATTTACGCGCCAAAACCTCATAGGCTTCTGATTTTAACGACACATTATTTTCTTCATCAGCTTCGGCAATCAAACCAAACCCCGGCTCTGTATCCGGGTCGGGTGCCATCGGGGTGATGTCTTCTTCTTGGTCTTGTTCGCTCATATCCGATAGCTTTTCTGTGATGGCATTTATAGTGGCTGTAATGAAAACTAATTAGAAAATTTGAATTTATTAGTATTCACTTTTAGAGTTACCTAAATTTTTCATCTAGAAAATTTCCAGATTTGCCAGAAATTTAAGTGAGAGGCTGGACAGGCAACCCGCACCGGGCTCGTTAGGGCTGCTTCCTTCCGGATCTGACCCGGTTGGCGAGGGATGCGTCTGCCGCCAACCTCTCACAAGTAACATATCATTTTTTCAAAACAGAGGACAAGGCTTGCCACGAGATTAGAGTGTTTTTAACCTGTCTAAACATGGTCATTGTGGATAAAGTGGTTTAAGTGAATGTTTAACCGCGCCCGCGAATAATCGTTAGTTCAGGCCTTATCACATAGGCTTTTTGGAGTTCTCAATGCCTCTCACGCACAGATTAAATATGTTTGCCAATAATCCGCTTGATCGTGCCGGACACTTAAGAACCGATGACGAATGGTTGGCCTCCCAAATCGCTGCTCATGATGCCCTATTTGTTCCACTTTGGCGCGGAGATGCTTTGGTATTGCCTGAAGCTGCTGCTGAACAAGGTCGCGATGTGGCATGGCTACCCAAAGCCGCTATTTCTGCCTATCTCGATAATGATATTATTTTTCTGGGCCTGAACAGAAATAATGCCCCTCGTTTTGCAGTGGATATCAGCCCATTGGAAATCCCTGAGCAAACTGCCCCGTTTGACGCACTGTGTCGGGCTGGCGGCGTTTTTGAAAATTTACGCACCCTCGCCATGGTCGGTGATATGCCACCGACCGAACTGGCAATACTGGCGCAAGCCAAAGGGCTGCTTGAATGGCACAATTCTCATGGCTTTTGTTCAAAATGCGGCGCTAAAAGCGTCATTGCGGAAGGCGGGTATAAAAGGAGTTGCCCTGCCTGCGGAGCAGACCATTTCCCCAGAACCGATCCTGTTGTTATCATGTTGCCCTATCTTGGTGACAAGTGTCTGCTCGGGAGACAAGCCGGATGGCCGGAAAATCTGTTTTCTGCCCTTGCAGGCTTTATGGAGCCCGGCGAAACCATTGAGGAAGCTGTTGCCCGCGAGACCATGGAAGAAGCTGGCGTCGCAATTAACTCGGTACAATATCATTCGACACAACCCTGGCCGTTTCCAAGCTCACTGATGATTGGTTGTCTCGCAGAAGCCGAAAATAACAAAATTACAGTGGATGAAAAAGAACTCGCAGAGGCGCGCTGGTTCAGCGTAGCTGAAATTAAAGACGCCTTTAACGGCACAGCAGAGTTTGATATTCCACCTTCATTGGCAATTGCGCATCATCTCATCAAGGCATTTGTTGAGATGAAGGGCTGATGCCGACATCACATTGTTTTGCGAAATTCAGCCGCCGGATAGACACCCAGTATATTAAGCTCCGAGCAAAAATAATTTAGCTCGTCCAACGCCAATCTTACAGCCTCATCGTCGGGATGGCCTTCAATGTCCGCATAGAATTGCGTCGCCATGAAACTGCCTTCAACCTGATAACTTTCCAACTTGGTCATATTCACCCCATTAGTCGCAAAGCCGCCCAACGCTTTATAAAGCGCGGCAGGAACATTGCGGCACCGAAAGATGAAACTTGTAATGACATCACCGGAATTGGGTTCGGCATCATCAGGCTCAGGTGCCATAATCAGAAATCGTGTGGTGTTATGTTTGGCATCTTCAATATTTTCTTTGAAAATTTGAAGCCCATTAATTTCGGCAGCAAGTGGGCTGGCTATTGCCGCCAGTGCGGGGTTATTCAACTCAGCAATTTCACGCGCCGATCCGGCTGTATCCGCAGCAACCACAGGCTCAAGGTTGAGTTCATTGATAATATGCCTGCATTGTCCCAGAGCCATTTCATGGCTATGCACATGCGTCAGCCCGTCAACAGACGCACCTTTAAGCCCCAGAAGGCAATGTCGAATACGCATGAAATATTCACCGATAATATAGAGATTATAACCCGGCAAAAGTCGGTGAATATCCGCAACTCGTCCGGCAACAGTATTCTCGACAGGCAAGACAGCCAGCGCGGCAGACCCGTTTTCAAGAGCCTTAAAGGCCCCCTCAAAAGTCGTACATGGCAAAACCTCCCTGTCCGGGAAAATATCGTTACAGGCAATATGGGAGTTCGCACCCATTTCACCTTGAAAAGCGATTGGTTTATCTTTTTGCGTCATCATTCACCTTAAGGAATACATATTTCAGCTCATTAATCTGTACATATATATGTACTTCTTTATGGGCTTATATTCGTGCCTAAATCATACCCGCAAAATTTTGCGGGCTTTGTCCAAATCCTCTTGAGTATCAACACCCAGAGGAACAGTGTCAACGCAGGCCAGACGGATTGTCATTCCCGCTTCCAGTGCGCGTAATTGCTCAAGTTTTTCCCTTTTTTCCAGAGGAGATGGCGGCAAAGTTACAAATCTCTCTAGCGCAGCACGTTGATAACCGTAAATCCCGATATGATGATAATACGGCCCATCACCGGCGGGAGCCGTAGCACGGGTAAAATACAACGCCCGCCCTACTTTAGAACTACTAGAAACCGCTTCGTCCCAACTTATAATAGCCTTTACAACATTCGGATTACCAATTTCGCTGGAATCTGTAATTTCAGCTACAAGACTCGACATGTCTGACCCGTCCTGCAACAAGGCAGCGGTTTTTTCAATAAGTTCGGGTGCCAATGTCGGTAAATCTCCCTGCACATTAATAACGTGCTCTATTGAAACGCCATCCTGTTTCTCAATTTCCAGTAAAGCACTGAAAACCCGATCAGAACCTGAAGGTAAATCAGGGTCAGTTAATACCACCCGACCACCAACTGACTGCATCACATCAACAATTTCAGTATCCCCAGCTGCAACAATCACTTGATCTGCAGACCCGACAGCCGCCACGACACGTTCCCAAACATGCACAATCATTGGGCTACCATGAATATCCGCCAGTGGCTTATTCGGTAATCGTGTCGCCGCAAGTCTTGCAGGTATAGTAACTATTAGTTTCTTACTTATTTCGGACATTTGATAAACTTCGTTTAAATCTCGCACTTCTGAACCCAGCATTGAACTACATTGTGCGACGCTTCGCCGCAAGTTTTTAGCGCTCTAAAGAGGTATTAAATTTACATGCTCTGGTCGGGAATTAAAGGACATTTAGATCGTCATGGATAGCTTTGAACTCAATAAAATTGCCGGCGCCGTTTTCTTCACACTTTTAGTTTATCTTGGTGTGCAGAATTTGGGCGACATCCTGTTTCATATCGAGTCTGCTGATGCCAATGCCTATATTGTTGAAGGCTTAGAAGTTGATGCTGTTTCGGCATTAAAAGCATCTGCTGAACCCGAAGTGGACATTTTGGCATTGCTGCAAACTGCTTCAGTCGATAAAGGCGCTAAAGTCGCTAAAAAATGTGTTTCCTGCCATGCCTTTGAAAAAGGCGGAGCAAACAAGATTGGCCCCGCACTTTGGGGTATTGTAAATCGTGATGTTGCCAGCGTTGATGGCTTTGGTTATTCCGGTACACTCAACGAGATGGCGGGAGATTGGGATTATAATGCCCTGAACGGTTTCCTCGAAAATCCCAAAAAATATGCTGCTGGCACTAAAATGGCCTTTGCCGGACTCAGAAAACCACAAGATCGCGCGGCAATAATTGCCTATCTGAACGCACAGGGCGACACACCAACAGATTTTACCGCTGGATACACACCACCAGCCGCTGAACCAGAAAGTGTTCCTGCTGAAGAACCTGCTGAAGAACCTGCGGCAGAAACCCAGATTGAAGAAATTCCTGCATCACAAGATGAATCTCAAGATGAGCCCGTTGCTGAGGCAACTGAAGACATGTTTTCAGATTTGGTAGCCGATACGCCGTCAGAATAATTCATCATCTCTCTTGTTGATGGCTCTTTCCCCACTTGCTGATGGTTCTTTTTGGCCTTAGCTTATGCAAATGTTTAGTTCTTCAAAAAAGCTTCTTGCCGCCTTCAGTTTTCTCATCCTAACCTTTCAAGCTGTCATAACACCCACTTATGCAGATGCGCCTCGTCACGCACTGTCTTTGTTTGGTGACCCGAAATATGAACAGGGCTTTGCCCATTTTGATTATGTTAACCCAGATGCGCCCAAGGGAGGCGAGGTTCGCGAAGCGGCCTATGGCAGTTTTGACAGCTTCAACCCTTATATTCTAAAAGGTACGCCCGCTCAGGGGCTTGGCCTGATTTATGACACACTGACAGCATCAAGCCTTGATGAACCCGGCACACAATATGCCTTACTGGCAAAATCAATGGCGCATCCCGATGATTTCGCGT
This sequence comes from PS1 clade bacterium, assembly GCA_003331985.1. Taxonomy (GTDB): domain Bacteria; phylum Pseudomonadota; class Alphaproteobacteria; order RS24; family RS24; genus Micropelagius. Next base: position 12,217 of record QOQK01000022.1, read on the forward strand.
CCGTGACATTCACCCTTGATGAGCGTGCGCGGTTTCATGACGGTGTCAGCGTTAAAGCCGCTGATGTGGTTTGGAGTTTTAAAACACTGACTTCCAATCACCCATTCTACCGCGCCTATTATGCCGATGTTGACAGCGTTGAGGCCATCTCTGAACGCGTTGTTAAATTTACGTTCCGAAAATCGGGTAATCGGGAATTACCTCAAATTGTCGGGCAACTCGTTGTCTTGCCCAAGCATTACTGGGCAGGTGAAGGTAAAGATATTCAAAAAACAACTCTGGAGCCGCCTGTTGGCAGTGGGCCCTATATCATCGACACATTCGAAACAGGCCGTTACGTGACCTATCGCCGTAACCCTGATTACTGGGCAAAAGATTTAAATGTTTCTGTAGGTAAGTATAATTTTGCCCGTGTGCGTTATGATTATTTCGGAGATTTCACCGTTGCCTTTGAAGCTTTCAAAGCAGGTAATCTTCAATTTAGGGACGAAAATAACTCCAAAAACTGGGCAACAGGGTATGATGTCCCCGCAGCGAAAGACGGGAGAATGACCCTCGAAATGCCCGCCAATGGCTCGGTTCAGGGCATGCAGGGTTTTATTTTCAACACCCGTAAAAATAAATTTAAAGACCTCAAACTGCGTCAGGCATTTAACCATGCCTATGATTTTGAGTGGGCGAACAACACACTCTTTTACGGACAATATGTTCGTACCGGAAGTTATTTTGATAATTCCGAACTCGCGGCAACCGGGTTACCGTCCCCAGCAGAGTTGCAATTACTGTCGCCTTTACACGACCAGCTACCGGCTTCGGTGTTTACGCAAGCCTACCGGAATCCTGAAAACCCTGATCCAAATGCCTTGCGGCAGAATTTGAGAAAAGCCAAAAAATTGCTGGAGGAAGCCGGTTGGAATGTCACCAATGGAAAGCTCCAAAAGAATGGAGAAATTCTTGAGGTTGAGTTTCTGCTGGTACAACCTGCCTTTGAACGCATAGTTGCCCCCTTCATTAGAAATCTTGAAAAACTGGGGGTCACGGCAAATATTCGCACCATAGATCCGACCCAGTATCAAAACCGGGTGATGGATTATGATTTTGATATTATTGTGCATAGTTTCGGTCAGTCCTTGTCGCCCGGCAATGAACAACGAAATTACTGGAGCGCAGAAAATGCTGATCGTCCGGGCGGGCGCAATCTGATAGGAATTAAAAACCCTGCTATCGACAAGCTTGTCGAGCATATTATTTTTGCACCGAATCGGGCGACGCAAATAACAGCAACTCGTGCATTAGACCGCGTTCTTCTGGCACATCATTTTGTTGTGCCGCATTGGCATATCCCAACCCACCGATTGGCTTATTGGCATAATATCAGCAGACCCGATAACCTGCCGCTTTATAGTCATGGCTTTCCAAGTATTTGGTGGGCAAATGAAGATAAACCAAAATAAATTTTAAGTCGTCGAAAGCATCTTATATTGGGATGATAAATTCTGATTTCATGGCATAATGCGCTGTGATGAAAATGTTCTTTCATAGAATTCACTGTTTGGAGGATAAAGGATAATGGCTGCCTATATTTTGCGTCGCCTTGCCCTAATGATTCCCACCATTCTGGGGATTATGCTCATCAGCTTCACAATTATCCAATTTGCTCCCGGCGGGCCGGTGGAACGCATTATCGCCCAGCTACAGGGTCATGATGTCGGCGCCACAGCAAGGTTTGCAGGCGGACAATCTGAAATGAATAATCTCTCCGGCGGTAATTTAGACGGGGGAAGCAAATATCGTGGGGCTCAGGGTTTGGATCCGGCTTTTATTGAGGAACTGGAAAAACAATTCGGTTTTGACAAACCGGCACATGAGCGTTTCCTGATTATGATTGGTGATTACGCACAGTTTGATTTTGGTAACAGCTTCTACAGAGATGTGCCGGTGTCTCAACTGATCGCCGAAAAACTCCCTGTCTCCATCTCATTAGGTTTATGGACCACACTTATCACTTATCTCATATCCATCCCGCTGGGCATCGCCAAGGCGCGGCGCAGCGGTAGCAGTTTTGATATTTGGACATCCGGTGTGATTATTGTTGGCTATGCCATTCCGGGATTTCTATTTGCCGTTTTGCTTATAATCGTTTTTGCCGGCGGAAGTTATTTTGACTTATTTCCCTTACGGGGTCTGACATCTGACAATTTCGACAGTCTATCGACCGGCGGTAAGATTATTGACTATCTCTGGCATATTTCCCTCCCTGTGCTGGCCATGACAATCGGTGCCTTCGCAACCACAACCTTGCTGACCAAAAACTCTTTTCTGGACGAAATTTCCAAACAGTATGTCACCACCGCCCGCGCCAAAGGTCTGAGTGAGGGCAAGGTGCTTTATCGCCACGTTTTTCGGAATGCCATGCTTATTGTCGTCGCAGGATTTCCAGGGGCTTTTGTCGGCGCTTTCTTTACCGGTTCACTGCTTATTGAGACTATTTTCTCACTCGACGGATTGGGACTCCTCTCTTACGAATCCATAATTAATCGAGACTATCCCGTCGTATTCGCCAATTTATATATCTTCGGCCTCGTGGGTCTGATTATCACCCTGCTATCCGACCTGACCTATGTCTTAATGGATCCGCGCATTGATTTTGAAAGCCGTGAAACATGAGACCGCTTAAACTTAATATGTCTCCGATTAATCAACGGCGATGGGAAAGTTTTAAAGCCAATCGCCGTGGCCTATGGTCACTCCGGATATTTCTGTTCATGTTTCTGGTGACCCTATGCGCCGAATTTATTGCCAATGATAAGCCCCTTATGTTGCGTTATGACGGCTCGCTCTATGCGCCGGTTTTCTTCAGCTATCCCGAAACTGCTTTTGGTGGGGATTTTGAAACCGAGGCTGATTACAGAGATCCTTATGTTAAAAAACTGATTGAAGATAAAGGCTGGATACTCTGGCCACCAATTAGATATTCCTACAACACCATCAATCTAGACCTCACAGTTTCCGCACCTGCCCCGCCAAGTGGTGAAAACTGGCTGGGTACTGACGATCAGGGACGAGATGTTCTGGCGCGACTAATTTACGGTTTCAGAATTTCTGTCTTATTCGGCTTATCACTCACCATATTTTCATCGCTTATCGGTATCGCAGCAGGTGCTGTTCAGGGTTATTTCGGGGGGTGGACAGATTTGCTGTTCCAGCGATTTATCGAAATATGGACCAGCGTCCCATCTCTCTATTTACTGATTATCATTGCCTCTGTAATCGAACCCGGCTTCTGGATACTTCTCGGCATATTACTGCTGTTTTCATGGGTATCACTGGTTGGCGTTGTCCGTGCTGAATTTCTGCGTGCCCGTAATTTTGAATATGTGCTCGCCGCCCGTGCGCTGGGTGTCGGCACCTTCACGCTGATGCATCGCCACCTTCTGCCAAATGCCATGGTGGCAACACTGACTTTTCTGCCCTTCTTGCTAAATGCCTCCATTACGACTTTAACATCCCTAGATTTTCTGGGTTTTGGCTTGCCGCCCGGGTCTCCGTCTTTGGGGGAATTGCTGGCGCAGGGGAAGGCCAATCTGCAAGCACCATGGCTTGGATTAACCGGATTTTTCACCATCGCCTTTATGCTGTCTCTATTGATATTTATTGGGGAAGCCGTTCGTGATGCCTTTGATCCGAGAAACACAATCTCATGACAGATTTACTCAAAATTAAAAATCTGACCATCGGCTTCCATAATCAGGGGCAGGAAACCCGCGCCGTCTCCAATGTGTCTTACACCATAGCACCGGGCGAAACTGTCGGGCTGGTTGGCGAAAGCGGCTCTGGCAAATCTGTTTCAGCGCTATCTATTCTAAAACTTCTGCCGCCATCTGCGCGCATCAGCCAAGGCTCAATCAGTTTTGAGGGTAGAGATATTTCAGATCTTGACTCAGCCGCCTTACAGAATTTACGCGGTAATGATATCGCGATGATTTTTCAAGAACCAATGACGTCACTGAATCCGTTGCATAGTATTGAAAAACAAATTTCTGAATGCCTAGAGATTCATCAAGAAATTCATAGCGATGATTTAGACCCGAAAACAGGCAGCGCCCATATACGCACCCGCGTGCTGGATTTACTACATAAGGTGGGCATTCCCGATGCCGAAAAGCGGCTTTCAGCACTCCCCCACGAATTGTCAGGGGGGCAACGCCAACGCGTTATGATTGCTATGGCACTGGCTAATAATCCAAAATTACTGATTGCCGATGAACCGACCACAGCGCTTGACGTAACCGTACAAAAACAAATTCTCGCTTTGCTGAAAAAACTCCAGCAAGAGACCGGCATGGCTATGTTGTTGATTTCCCATGACCTCGGCGTCGTCAAACAGGTAGCAGACAAGGTCTGTGTGATGAAGGATGGCGAAATTGTTGAAATAGGCCAGCCCCAGCATATTTTCACAAAACCTGAGCATCCCTATACAAAAATGCTGGTTGAGGCCGAACCAAGTGGCCATCCGGGTTTGATTGACGAAGAGGCAGCTGAGCCAATTTTGGAGGCGCAGGATGTTAAAGTCTGGTTTCCCCGCACCAAAAACTGGTATGGCAAACCTCTGGATTATGTCAAAGCTGTTGACGGAATTGACCTCTCGCTTACATCGGGCGAAACGTTGGGCATTGTCGGAGAAAGCGGCTCCGGTAAAACCACATTGGGGCGTGCGCTTGTTCGATTAACAGGATGTGACGGGCAGATTAATTTCAGAGGGCAGAACATTGATGCCCTCACAGGCACACCTTTAAGAAACCTCCGCAAACATATGCAAATTGTATTTCAAGACCCATTTGGTGCGCTGTCACCTCGTATGTCCGTGAGTGACATTATCACTGAAGGCCTCAGCTTGCATGAGCCTGAGCTCAACAGTTATCAAAAAATCTTCAAAGTTCGCAGAACGCTGGAAGATGTCGGCTTAGAACCCGATAGCGCAAATCGTTACCCGCACGAATTTTCCGGCGGTCAACGCCAGCGCATCGCCATTGCCCGGGCTATTATTCTTAATCCGCGCCTTGTGGTGCTGGATGAGCCAACCAGCGCTCTTGATCGATCTGTTCAAGCTCAGATTGTGACTTTATTGCAGGATCTCCAACAGCAAAGAGGGCTTTCTTATATTTTCATCAGCCATGATTTGAAAGTTGTGCGCGCACTGGCTCACCGCGTCATGGTGATGAAAGATGGCAAGGTTGTTGAAACCGGAACCACACACGATATTTTTGAAAATGCCAAGGAAACCTATACACGCGAACTCATCAGTGCAGCATTTGACCTCTAGACACCAATAGCAGAATGAGAAAGACGACGGATAGAGGTGATTGGCCCGTCAGTTTCTTCAATGCGCTGACAGGCATTGTCAAAATCTTCAGATACTGTCTGCATAAAACTGGCATTGGCATGGAGAAGTTGATGCGAGCTTTGCAATATCCCAACATGGCCTTTCCAAAACACTAAATCGCCGCGCTCAAAACCTTCTTTAATTTCTTGACCAAGTGTGGTTTCTTGCATGTAGGTGTCTCTCTGGCAGGCATATCCCGCTTGCATCAAGGAGAGCTGAACCAGCGCCGAGCAATCTAACCCCAGGCTTTCACGACCGCCCCATAAGTAAGGTGTGTGCAGAAACATCTCGGCAATTGCAACATAATCCTCCGCATAATCCCCCTCAGAGGATATATGCGTACTAATAATCCAACCGGTTGCTTCATCCTGCCCACCATCTTCAATATAGGAAAACCGCCCTTCCTTTTTTGTGACATGCAAGCGAGCGCCCATTGAAATAGCCATTATGGGGCGAGATTTAATATCCGGCTCACGATACACAAAACTCCTCGGTACGCGCACAATATGGTCGGTCTCGTAATAAGGCTGAAGGTCCCCTGACAGAACATATCCGACATAATCATCTGTCAGCGATTGCCCCCACGCCCAATTACCGCGTTTTTCATAGACACGAAAACCTTCTCCAAAAAGAAGTTGAGTATCCATCATGGCAGCATCTGCCGGACTACGACGCAAAGCCGTTACCGGTGCAGAGACACAATAAGGCTCGCCATCAACATATTTTGAAGCTTTGACTTCGCCCCGCAAATGTGATGCGGCGAGATCATCTCGCCATGGGCTCAAGCGTGGATCAGGTTTGCTGTCAGCGCCCATACCTTTGCTCCAACATTCGGAAAAGCGCACGCATCCCCTGAGCCTCTCCGCCAACAGGCCGCCCCGGACTTGATTTGGGATTCCACGCATATATATCGCAATGAATCCAGTCGGTCTCCGCATCGACAAATCTGGACAAGAAAAGCGCCGCCGTTATAGCCCCCGCATGCGGTCCATTGCTGATATTTCTAACATCCGCAACGCGACTAGATAACCAATCATCATATCCAGCCCAAAGCGGGAGACGCCACATCGGATCACTTTCGGAATCTACCGCCGCTTCTAAATCTTTTGCAAGCTCATCCCGACGCACAAAAAACGGGGCAAGTTCAGGGCCCAATG
>QOQK01000023.1 GCA_003331985.1 PS1 clade bacterium
TTGCCTATTTGGGCGTGAGTGATTTTGTGATTTGTAAGTCCCACTGTTGTGATCTCCAGTCTACAAAACAGCCTACAAATGAGGCTGAATTAATATGACTTACAGTGAAACGATCTGGTTTAGACAAATCAATGAAACACCAGGCAAAGCCTGAGATTTGACTAAGGTTGACTAAACTTGATGAAGTTCAGTGGCGGAGAGGGAGGGATTCGAACCCCCGGAACGCGCAAACGCTCAACGGTTTTCAAGACCGCCGCTTTCAACCACTCAGCCACCTCTCCAACGGTATCTGAATAACGCGACCGCTCGCCTAGGGCAAGTCATTTTCAGTATCAATCTCTGAAACGAATCCCGTTAAGTAATAATTGGTGGTATTTATATGATGCGGTTTTTCACAAGTCTGAGTGTTTTATTTGTTTTAACAGCAGTTTTGCCTGCTTGTGCTCAATTGCAGTTTGGCGCAGAGCTGGCAAAGCAAGGAAAAAGAACGGCTGCTGGTGGTATTTATAAAGTTGGTAAGCCTTATAAGATTGCCGGTGAATGGTATTATCCGAGAGAAAACACAAAATACGATAATATTGGCACTGCGTCTTGGTATGGTCCGAAGTTTCAAGGAAGAAGAACAGCCAATGGCGAAATTTTTGATATGAATCTCCTTACGGCAGCACACCCGACACTTCCTATGCCTGTGATGGTGCAGGTGACTAATCTTGAAAACGGGCGTTCCATGAAATTGCGCGTTAATGATCGCGGCCCCTTTAAGAAAAACCGTGAGATTGATTTGTCTCGGCGTGCTGCGGAAATTCTTGGATTTAAAGATAAAGGGACAGCGCGGGTGAGGGTAAAATTTCTCCACAGAGCGCCTCTATATAATCAACGCGGTCAGCTTATTTCCGGCAATGAAAGTGATAGTTTTGTTTTTGATAAGCCCTATACGCCAACGCGTGATAGATATGTAAGTGCCGCTCCAATTGCACAGGTGGAAACGAAATCTCTGGATGGACAAAACTTGCCATCAGAACAATCTATTCTACCAAAGCAAAAATACTATGTTCAGCTTGGTGTCTTTAGCCGGAAGGAGTCAGCTGAAGCCTTGCGCCAAAAACTTGGTCAAATTGGACAGGTTGAAGTGAGTGAATTAACATCTGGAGACAGGCAGTTATTCCGTGTGCGCGTTGGTCCGGTGAACAGTCGTGTCGATGCAAATATTTTAGTTGATGATGTGCTGGATAATGGTCATCAGGATGCGTTCATTTTAGAAGAATAATTAAAAGACTTGAAAGCGAAAGCATGAGGAGGAAAGCGTGAAAAGATTAAGACTGTGTATTATATTTATGCTGTTATTTATCACGTCGTTCATGAGTGCCGCTCATGCCATTGAGACGCGCGCTACCCATGCCATATTACTGGATTATGAAACAGGTATGGTTCTGTTTGAGCATAATCCTGATACGCTGATGTCACCTGCCAGCATGAGTAAGCTGATGACTGTTCTAATGGTTCTCGAAGCCGTGGAGGATGGGCGCATCAGTATGAGTGATAAATTCTTTGTGAGTGACGATGCATGGCGGCGTGGCGGATCAAAGTCAGGTAGTTCTACGATGTTCCTTAACGCTCGTTCGCGTGTTTCGGTTGAAAACTTATTACGCGGTGTCATTATCCAATCCGGCAATGATGCATGTATCGCCCTTGCCGAAGGTTTAGGTGGATCAGAACCAGGTTTCGCTGAAATGATGACTGAGCGCGCCCGAGATCTCGGCATGGAAAATTCGACATTTATGAATTCCACAGGCTGGCCTAATGCGGATCATAAAACCACAGCACGGGATTTGGCTTATCTTACCAAGCATCTTATTAAACATCACACTTCTTCTTATGGCATGTTTGCCGAGCGCAGTTTTACGTGGAACGGCATTACACAGCAAAACAGAAACCCATTGCTCTATGCCAATATGGGTGCGGATGGCCTCAAAACCGGCCATACACAAGAATCCGGGTATGGTCTCGTTGCGTCTGCAGAACAAAATGGCAGACGTCTTATTCTGGTAATTAACGGTCTACAAAGTAAAAAAGAACGCGCGTCTGAAGCTCGGAAGCTTATGAATTGGGGGTTCCGCGCATTTACAAATGAAACCATCGCAACTCTTGACAATGTTCTTGTTCGGGCTCCTGTCTGGCAAGGGGAATTCGCAAGAGTTGGCTTGGCCCCTTCAAAGGCGTTTCGCGTTGTTCTGCCAAGGACGGGTTTGCGCAAAATGGTTGTTACTGCAAGCTATGATAAACCCGTTCTTGCTCCAATTACCAAAGGGATGCCAGTTGGTAAATTACGTGTGACATTACCCGGCTTGGACACTCAAGAGATTGATTTGGTTACAACCGCCAATATTGAGCGCGAGGGCATGCTTGCGCGGGCGCTTTCTGCCATATCCTATGTTATATTCGGGGAATAAGGATATGGTTTATGGACTCTGCAAGCGCTAACAGTCCCGGTCGTTTCATCACGCTTGAAGGCGGTGAGGGAGCCGGTAAATCTTCGCAGATACAAGTTGTTAAAGACTATCTTGAGGCCCGTGGCATTGATGTGGTTGTTACACGCGAACCAGGTGGCACACCTGTTGGGCAAGAAATCCGTAACCTGCTGGTGAGCGGAGATAAGGATAAGTGGTCTCCTTTATCAGAAACATTGTTAATTTTAGCAGACCGTGCCGCTCATCTTGAACGGGTTATTCGGCCTGCATTAGCTGATGGAAAATACGTCGTTTGTGACAGGTTTTTTGACTCGACCAGAGCTTATCAAGGCATTGCAGGTGGGCTGGGTTTGGAAGTTATTCATAATCTTCAGCAACCTGTTCTAGGTACAACATTACCGGACGTCACGCTTTTGCTGGATATTGACCCGGAAAAGGGTCTAAGCCGCGCTCAAGAACGAGGGGGTGATTTGAGGTTTGAAAGCAAAACGCTGGCGTATCATCAAACGTTGAGGCAGGCATTTCTTGATTTTGCAAAGCAAGAGCCTGAACGGATGGTCGTCATTGATGCCGATCGGGATATTGAAGCTGTTAGCACGGATATCATAACCGTCCTTGGTGAGCGTTTAGATGTCTGAATTTGTTGATGATCTGCCCGATATAGACGGTTTACGTTCGCCGAGGTTTTGTCGTCAACTGATTGGTCAGGATGCTTCCGTTTCACATTTTTTATCCAATCTTGCACAGGGTAAACTTCATCATGCCTGTTTGTTAACCGGGCCAAAAGGAGTTGGCAAAGCCAGTTTTGCGCATATGGCGGCACGCTTCATGTTGCACCACAATGACCCGGTGTCAGCGGCAAAAAATGCTAAAAATTTGAGTGTTCTTGATGATGAGATGTTGGGCAAACAAATCGAGCAGGGCAGTCACCCCGATTTAATGATTGTGACACGCCCTTGGGATACAGCCAAAGAGCGCTTTAAGCAGACTATATCTGTTGATGAAGTCAGGAAAATCCGGTCATTCTTTAATTTAAGCGCCGGAATGGGCGGGTGGCGCATTTGTATTATAGATGCTGCCGATGATATGACGTTGAATGCGGCGAATGCACTTCTGAAAACACTTGAAGAACCGCCATCTAAGTCATTGTTTTTAATTGTTTCCCACCAATCGGGGGGTCTTTTGGATACCATTCGATCACGTTGCATGAAAATCGCTTTCCAACCTCTTAAAAGCAATCATATTCAACATTTAATGCAGCAGACTATCGCAGAGGGTTCGGATAATACCGGCGCCGCCTCACAATCGTTAGCGGCTATTGCTCACTTATCTCGTGGGAGTATTGGGCGTGCTTTGCATATAAATGACACAAATGGCTTAGAGGTTTATTCAGATATGGTAAAATTACTCCGCCAATTTCCGTCGTTCAGAGCGGACACACTCCACGAGGTTGCAGAACGAATGTCTAAGCGTAATACCGAACATCTTTATACGGATATGGGGGAATTTCTTCAGCAATGGCTCCATCAACTGGCGCGGTTCTCAGCAAAAGGGCAAATGCCTGAAGTTATTTTTGAAGGGGAAGAAGCCGCATTTCAGTTAATGGCCTCTGATAGACCTCTTGAAGCATGGGTGGATGTGTGGGAGAAGGTGACCGAACTTTTTGATAATGCCAAGCGCCTCAATCTTGATCGCAAGCAAACGATACTTGAAAGTTTCAAGCTTATTCAATCGGGTGTCTAGCTTAAGGTAAATTCAGGTAGATAATGACGCGACCTTATTTCATAACCACTGCAATCTCATACCCTAACGGCCCTCCGCATATTGGGCATGCCTATGAGGCTATTGCCACTGATGTCATTGCGCGCTTTCATCGCCTAGCAGGTGAAGATGTTTATTTCCTGACAGGAACCGATGACCATGGTCAGAAAATGTTTCAGACTGCGCGTGACCAAAACATAGCGCCTTTGGAACTTGCAGATCAATTGACCCCACGATTCAGGGAAATGGTAGCCGCATTCAAATGTTCAAATAATGATTTTATCCGCACATCTGAAGAGAGACACTATAAAGCTGTAGCGGCTATGTGGCAGAGAATGGCAGATAATGGTGATATATATAAAGACTCATATGCGGGGTGGTACTCTGTAAGAGACGAGGCTTTCTATACAGAAGCTGAGTTAATTTCAGACGAAGCCGGAAACAAAACCGCGCCATCTGGAACAGAGGTGGAGTGGGTTGAGGAAGAGAGCTATTTCTTTCGTCTTTCTGCCTATGAAGATAAATTGCTTGATTATTATAAGAGCCATCCAGATTTTATCGCACCAACAACACGCAAAAATGAAATTGTATCATTTGTGTCGGGCGGTTTGAAAGATTTGTCTATATCTAGAACCAGTTTTAGCTGGGGCGTGCCTGTACCTGATGACCCAGAGCATGTGGTCTATGTTTGGGTTGATGCGCTAACTAATTATTTAACGGCTGCGGGCTTTCCGGATAATGACTCACCCTTATGGCCAGCTGCCTTGCATGTGATCGGCAAAGATATTACGCGCTTTCATGCTGTTTATTGGCCCGCCTTTTTGATGTCAGCCAAGTTGGAACTACCTGAAAATATTTTTGCCCACGGATTTTTAACTTTACGCGGTGAGAAAATGTCTAAATCAGCGGGTAATGTAATGGATCCGTTTGATATGGTTAATCGTTATGGCTCAGAAAACCTCCGCTATTTTTTCATGCGCGAAGTGCCCTTTGGTCAGGACGGTAGCTTCAGTGACGAAGCTATTGTCAATCGAGTAAATGCTGATCTGGCAAATGATTTAGGTAATCTCGCACAACGAAGCCTGTCGATGATTGCCAAGAATTGCGACGGTATAATGCCGACACCTCACTTAAATGAGGAGGGTGACGCATTACTTCTGACATTGGCGGATGGTCTTCATGCCAAGATGAATGATGCGATGGATAGGCTCGCAATTCACGAGTATTTGAAATCAATTTTTGAATTAGTATCTGAAGCTAATCGCTATTTCGCGGAGCAGGAGCCATGGGGTTTAAAAAAGACCGATCCGGCTCGAATGGGAACGGTGCTTTATCTTGCTGCGGAAATTATTCGTCAGGCGTCGATTGCGCTTCAACCGGTAATTCCGGAGGGTTCCTTAAACTTGCTTGATTTATTGGATGTTCCACAAGAGCAAAGGACATTTAACTTTTTAGGCTCCACGGGCAGACTGGCTTTCGGTCAAAACCTCCCGAAGCCCGAAGTAATCTTTCCTCGTCTTGAAATGGACGCTGAGGCTTAATTGAGTTTATTTCTTACCAATATTTGATGTGGTATTTATGCAACTAATGTGCTTAGCTCATAGTTGGATGTACTGAATTAACTTGTATGACAGTTTTGTTGTGACATCCTTATTTTGAGGACGTCTTGGAACTCAGTTTGGTAAGTAATGACGGATTCAGGTTTAAAAATAGATAATAAAGACTCAAATAACTCTCATAGAGACTCGGTCACGCGTGTAATGAATTCCGTAAAGGGGTTGATAAGCGCCTCTATGCTTTCCTATTTGTCTATGTTCGTCGTTATGGGCGGCGTAGTAAGTAGTATCTCCACCTATTTGGTTATCAGCGGATTGACGCCTGTCACACCGACAGAGTGGGTGTTTAAGCTGCTTATCTTTATCAATCTTCTTTTCGTTCTACCGCTTATTTTGTTTGTCTTTGTCGGGTTGTTCAGACTTTGGCAAAAAAGAAAAATCAAACAGCCGGGTTCTCATCTCAATGCAAAACTTGTTTCTATGTTTTCGCTTATTGCGGTGGTACCAGCTATTTTGGTTGCGATATTTGCCTTTGTAACACTTGATCGTGGACTGGATAGCTGGTTTAGCGATCGTACGAAGCTCATCATTAATAATACGGCTCTTGTTGCTAATGCTTACCTTGATGAGCATAGAGCCAACCTGCGTCGTGACAGTGTTATCATGGCGAGTGACCTAAACCGAGCTGCCGGCGCTCTCGAGCAAGACAAAACAAAATTCACTACCTTTTTGACCGCACAAGCCGCCCTTCGTTCTATTCCGATGGCTCTTCTTATTGATGAAAATGGTAATCTAATTACCGCCGCGCAAACCAAGCGGCAAATTCCTATGCAACCGCCACCAAAAGAAGTTTTTGAAGCCGTAAAAGAAGGTCAGCCAGTTATTATGACCTTAGGTGGGCAGGCTCAAATTAGATCTCTTTTAAAGCTAGATGAATTTGATGGCGTGTATCTTTACACTGCCAAAAAAGTAGACCCGCAAATTGTTGAGCATCTTGCAAAAACGGATATTGCAATGCGGGAATATAACTCGCTTGAGTCACAAAGGTTTGAAGCGCAACTCACATTTGCGTTGATTTATATCGGCATTGCCTTGGTTTTACTTCTCGCAGCTATATGGTTTGGACTTGGCCTCGCTAATGGTCTCGCATCTCCTATTGGTCAGTTGATTGTAGCCTCTAAAAGAGTGAGTAGCGGCAAGCTTGATACGCGTGTTGATATTGACGGTTCTGATGAAGATATTAATCGACTGGGTCACACCTTCAATCAGATGACTGAACAATTGAGCAAACAAAGAAAAGATTTGATTGATGCAAGAGATGATTTGAGCCGTCGCCATAATTTCACTGAAATGGTTTTGACCGGTATCAGTTCTGGTGTGATTGGTCTTGATGAAGATGGAAAAATTAACCATGCCAATTTGTTGGCTCAGGACATTTGTGGTGTGAATGAATTCAATATGGTAGGTCGCCCAATTGATGAAGTATTACCTGCTTTTTCAAATTTGCTTATTGTTGCAGACAGTAAAATTTCTCGCGCCGTCGAGATTGAGTTAAAGGATGATGATGGCAATCGCCGAGTACTTCTCGTACGTGTCGCAAAGGGGCGTGCTGGTAATGAAAAAAATTATGTGATTACCTTTGAAGATGTTACCAATCTAATTTCTGCACAAAGAACTGCGGCTTGGGCTGACATTGCTCGACGAATTGCTCACGAAATTAAGAACCCTTTGACACCAATTCAGCTTTCGGCTGAAAGGTTGAAATCTAAATATGAGGATGAAGTTTCCAGTGATCCGGAAATTTTTAAACAATGTACAGAGACCATAATTCGTCAGGTCGGCGATATTGGGCGTATGGTTGATGAGTTTTCTTCTTTTGCACGTATGCCAAGTGTTGTGTTCAAAAATTTTGATATTAGAGATGCTGTCAATCAGACGGTATTTCTTCAGCGTGTAGCGCATCCTGAAATTGAGTATATTTTTGAATGCGAAGAGAATGGCGAGATGCCGATTAATGCTGACAGTAGACTGATTAGTCAGGCACTTACAAACATTCTTAAAAATAGTGCTGAATCAATTTATCGTAATCAAGAGCGTGTTGAGTCAAAAATATTAGTGACCCTCAGGCAGGAGGAAGAAGTTATATCCATTGATGTTGCAGATACAGGTATAGGTCTGCCGGATATTAACCGAGAGGCTCTGTTAGAGCCTTACATCACAACACGAGATCAGGGTACCGGCCTTGGTCTCGCGATTGTGAAAAAGGTTATGACCGATCATGGAGGTGAGATTACTCTCGGTGATGCACCGTGGGTAAGAGACGGGAGATCTGGCGCACAGATTACTTTAAGTTTCCCGTCGATTAAGCGTGAAAAGGTAGGGCATTCCAAAGTTGAGGAAGTAATATGACAGGGGATGTTTTAATAGTAGATGATGAGCGTGATATTTGTGAACTCGTATCCGGGATTTTAACGGATTCGGGATATGCGACCCGTACGGCGTCGGACAGTGATACGGCTTTAAATGAAATTGCCAAACGTTGTCCGTCTCTCGTTTTGCTGGATATCTGGCTACAGGGGAGCAGGCTCGACGGTCTTGAAGTACTTAAATTGCTTAAGGAGCGTCTGCCTAACTTACCGGTTGTTATAATCAGTGGGCATGGCAATCTTGAAACGGCAGTCAGTGCCATCAAGATTGGTGCCTATGATTATATTGAAAAACCATTTAAGTCTGACCGGCTTTTGCTTGTCATTCAAAGGGCAATTGAAAACTCTAAGCTCAAAAGAGAAAACTCCGAATTGCGACGCAAGACAGGGCAATATGAGCTGATCGGTGACTCCATTGCTGTTCAGAAACTCAGAAGCTCCATTAATAAGATTGGCCCGACAAATAGCCGGGTTTTGATTACCGGGCCATCCGGTTCCGGTAAAGAGCTAGTTGCTCGTGCTTTACATAAAAACTCTGAACGTGCTTCGGCTTCATTTGTGGCTATTAACGCGGCCATTCTTGAACCTGAAAACATGGAATATGTTCTATTTGGACGTATAGAAGACGGCAATGTAATGCCGGGTTTGCTTGAGCAAGCACATGGCGGCTCTCTTTATATTGATGAAGTTGGTGAGATGCCGCTTGATACCCAAGGCAAAATCTTACGTGTCTTAACAGAACAGAAATTTGTCCGTATTGGAGGCGGTCCGAATGTATCTGTTGATATTAGAGTGATGTCGTCAAGTTCTAGGGATTTGACAAATCACATTGCCAAAGGATTGTTCAGAGAAGATCTTTATCACCGATTAAATGTGGTACCGATTGAAGTACCTTCTTTGGCGCAACGGCGAGAGGATATTGGTATGCTAGTTGACAATTTTGTCGATTATCTCGTCAATAGCTCTTGCTTTCCTCCACGCAAAATTGCTCCGGATGCACTCGCGGTCATGCAATCCCATGCTTGGCCCGGTAATGTTCGTCAACTTAGAAACTGTGTTGAGAATATGCTCATTTCTGCAGCTGATAGTGAGCATGATACAATTACTGCAGATATGTTGCCGGCGGATATTTTATCGGCCACTAAGCTCAACATTGAAGAAAGTGACAGTACACATATTATGACACTCCAACTACGTGAGGCACGAGAGATATTTGAAAAACAATATCTTTTGGCTCAGATAGATAGATTTGGTGGAAATATTTCTAAAACCGCTGAATTTGTTGGGATGGAACGTTCAGCACTCCATCGTAAGCTAAAAACACTTGGAGTGAATCCTACCAAACACCTTAAACCGGCCTAACGGTCAATCAGAGGAACGAGAATGCGCGTAATTATATGTGGTGCCGGGCAGGTGGGTTTTGGTATTGCCCGGCATCTGGCTGCAGAAGGAAACGACGTCACGGTTGTTGACAGATCCTCGGAGCTTATCCAGCGAATAAATAATACTCTGGATGTGCGCGCGCTTGTTGGTCACGGCTCCCATCCCCAAGTGCTAGAAGATGCGGGTGCAGAGGGAGCAGATATTCTTATTGCCGTAACCGCCTCTGATGAGGTGAATATGGTGGCATGCCAAGTTGCCTTGTCTCTTTTTTCTGTTCCAAAGCGTATTGCCCGTATTCGCGACCAGAAATATCTCGAAAAAGAATGGAAAGATTTATTTAGCCGCGATGAACTACCAGTTGATGTGATTATTTCCCCAGAACGTGCGGTTGCAGATCAGGTAATGCGGCGACTTGAAATTCCTGGAGCTTATGACACCGCAAGTTTTGGTGAAAAAAATATTCAGTTTCTTGCCATTAATCTTGATGAAAATTGTCCTGTTCTCGAAACTCCATTAAAACAGCTCACCGATCTATTTCCAGACTTGCAGGCGACTGTGATCGCAGTCAAACGCGACGGCAATTTATTTGTCCCTAAAAGTGATGATTTAATGATGGCCGGAGATAGTGCATTTTTGGTAACGGCCTCAGAAGATTGTGATCGAACGATGACCATTTTCGGCCATGAAGAACAAGAGGCAAGAAATCTTATTATCGTCGGTGGCGGCAATATTGGACACCATGTTGCCCGGCAACTTGAAAAGAATGGCGTACGAAACTCAGTTCGTCTCATTGAAAACAGAGAAATACGTGCTCGAAATATCGCCGAGTCGCTAAGTGAAAGCACTGTACTTCTTGGTAGTGGTCTTGAACCTGACATCCTCGCTGAAGCCGGTGTGAGAGATGCCGAAATACTTTTGGCGCTCACTAATGATGATCAAGTTAATTTGCTGACTACTATGCTGGCGCGTAATGAGGGATGTGAGCGTGCATTATGCCTCATTAACAACACATCTTTTTTACCTCTTGGGCAGTCTATCGGTTTGGACATTTCCATAAACCCGCGCGCGATAACTGTCTCGTCTGTTCTTCAGCATATACGTAAAGGGCATGTGCTTTCCGTCCACACAATAGAAGATGGAGAAGCGGAAATTATCGAAGCTGAAGTATTAGAGACATCTGCTTTTGTCGGTCAGAAATTGCGTCAATTAAATTTGCCGGACACAATGCGTATCGGTGCAATTTATCGCAATGGTGAGGTGATGATGCCGAGGGGCAATTTTGAGTTTAAAGTCGGTGACAGAATTGTGCTTTTTGTCTTAACGGATGCTGTAAATGATGCTGAAAACTTTTTTAGCGTCGGGTTAGAATATTTCTAAGAATTATGTCCTGGGGAACAATTATATTTTGCTTGGGGTGGGGTGGCGTTCTGCTTTCCACAACTATGCTAATCCCGCTAGGCTGGGCAATATTTCAGGCTGATTATATTTCTGTCGGCCGCTTTTTAATCAGCCTCATGATTTCAAGTTTTATATCCGTTGCTTTTGTTCTGGTTGGCAAAAGCAAAGAAGTTAGGCCTGTTCAAAAAAATGAACTTTTTCTGACGGCTGTATTTCTTTATTTATTTCTTCCCTTATTGGCTGCCCTTCCATTCTTTTCACTAAGCACTGATGTCGAACAAAGTATTGGTTTTTTTGGTGCTTATTTTGAAGCAGTTTCTGGCCTCACAACCACGGGTGCAACAATATTTAAAGACCCTGAAATAGTAAATCAGTCGCTTTTGATATGGCGATCTACGCTTGGTTGGCTAGGCGGTGTCCTTATCCTCTCGCTTGGTGTCGCGCTAATGGCGCCGAATGGTTTATTTGGAATTAATCTAAAGCCCTTAAATATCCGACAAAATGCCAACGAGTCCTTACCGCATCGATTGCGGCGATCATTTCGATATGTTGTGAAGCCTTATCTTTTCCTTACAGGAATTGGCATTATTTTGCTTGGTCTGACTGGAGCGAATTTAGCTGACACGATTTCCCTGACTTTTAATGCTGTATCAACAACTGGATTTTCTTTATCGCTTGCCCCACTGGATAGCTATCTTAGCTCTCAGGCCCTCTCAGTCTTAAGCTTCTTAATGTTTGCAGGTAGCCTCAGTTATCCGCTTCTAATTGCGGCACAATCTGTCAATGCCGAGACTTTTAAAGAGGATAAAGAAATTCAGGACTTTGTTGTGAGCATTATTTTCTTGAGTTTAGTAATGGCTTTGTTCTTTCCAAATCATAGTTTCCTCGTTTCAATAACGATGGCGATTAATATGATTTCAACGACTGCATTTGTTATTTCTGATCCGGTTATCATCACAAACTATTTGCCAGCTGCCTTTTTTTTCTTGCCTGTATTAATTGGCGGCATGACTCTATCAACGGCTGGTGGTTTGAAGGTGTTGCGGTTCTATCTTTTGATAAAGCGCGTCACATATGAGGTTGTTAATTTGCCATATCCGAATTCAGTCGAGTCCATGCATTATGGTGGGAAGTTTGTCAGTAAAGAAACCATGGCCTCAGTTTGGGGGCTGTTCCTGATGTATTTTATCGGTTTTGTTATCAGTTTTTTAATTATGTCTTTTCTCACCAATGATTTTGAAACTGCATGGTTACTGGCGCTTGCACTTTTAAATAATGCGGGTGGCGTTATTTATATGACGGGTCAATTTGATTTACTGGTTAATATGCCTCCAATTAGCCATATTTTAATGTCAATCATCATGATACTAGGAAGATTAGAGTTTCTTGTTGTTCTTGTTATTTTATTGCCCAAGCTTTTAATTCGCGGAAATTAAATCTGTATTGAAAAGTAGAAATTAAAGAAGAATTTTATGACCCGTATTGCTTATGTTGATGGCGCTTACCTACCCTTTGATCAGGCGGGGGTGCATATTGAGGACCGTGGTTATCAATTTGCAGACGGAATTTATGAGGTATTTGCGCTTATTGACGGAGAAATGCTTGATGTAGAAGCGCATTTAAAGCGACTTAATTTGTCGCTTGATAAAATCAATCTTCCCTCTCCAGTCTCTACTGCAGCATTGCTGGTTATTTTAAAGGAAACTATCCGCGCTAATAATATTCGAGATGGTCTGGTTTACATGCAGATAACACGGGGCAGGGCAGCACGTAATCATGCATATCCTGCAATTACGCGACCTGTTTTGAGCGTGACAGTCAGACCCATAAATGAAGCTCATCGTCGCCATGTTGCCGAAGCTGGAATAAAAGTCATCAGTTCTGAAGATCAGAGATGGAAACGATGCGATATTAAATCCATCTCTCTTTTACCTAACGTTATGGCAAAGCAAGCCGCTGTTGAAGCCGGTGCACAGGAAGCTTGGATGATTGACGGGCAGGGGTTCGTTACCGAAGGCGCGTCAACTACTGCATGGATTGTTGATGAGGCTGGAAAGTTAAGAACACGGCCGCTTACAAATGACATCTTGGATGGCATCACGCGTGAAATGCTTCTTTTACTTATTAATGAGTTGAAACTTGAACTTGATGAAACGCCATTCACCATCAGTGAGGCTTATTCGAGCAAAGAGGCTTTCTCTACAGCTTCTAGTTTGATTGTCATGCCTATTATTGAAATTGATGGTCATAAAATTGGAAATGGTAGCCCCGGTCAAATCACAACTCAATTGTTACAAAACTATAAAATCTCAAATAGCTGAATTTATCAGTTAACTTCTTCTTTAAAATTAGTGTAAGGTAGAAAAGTCTTCGATGTCTGGAGACACCGGATCGTTGCGTTAGAGGAGAATCATCCGGGCGTTTAATTTGGCTGCCTCCCCAGTCGTAAAAATGGGGTTTACCCATGTCTGAGAAAAATCTTCAAGACTCTTTCTTAAATCATGTTCGTAAAAATCGTATGCCACTAACCATCTTCTTGGTTAATGGTGTCAAGCTACAAGGTGTTGTTACGTGGTTTGACAATTTTTGTATGTTGTTAGCTCGTGACGGTCATTCACAGCTTGTTTATAAACATGCTATATCAACAATAATGCCCACTCAGCCGATTGAAATTTTTGAAGCTGATCAGGGTGATGAAGTCCCAAGAGAAGAATAAGCTTAAGACAAGGTTATAAGTCTTTTGTTTTTGCTGATTGCCACATGGTCTCTAATTCGTCCAGTGTCAGGCTACCCATATCTTTGCCTGAAGCTTCTGCTTGCTTCTCCATATCATTGAAACGATTAGTAAATTTTTGATTTCCAGCACGTGAAGCTTGCTCGGGATCAATCCTTAGGTGTCGTGCTAGATTAGCTATGACGAACATAACGTCACCCATTTCATCCAGTAAGCGTTCTGAGGAGCCATTTTGTTCTATTTCTTGTCGTAACTCACCCAATTCTTCATCTAATTTATCAAAAACCTGTGAAATTTCCGGCCAGTCAAATCCGACACGTGCGGCGCGTTTTTGCAATTTGACTGATCTTGTCATGCCGGGAAGGGCGCTCGGAATATCTTCTAGCAGTGATTGCGGCACACCACCTGTCTTGGCCTCTTTTTCTTTGGCTTTAATAACTTCCCAGCTATTTTTTACATCATCTATGGATTTGCCAGTTTCTTCAGCAAAAACATGTGGATGTCGTCTCAGCATTTTTTCGGATATGGCTTGTGCAACATCGTGAAAATCAAATAATCCAGCTTCTTCCGCCATGCGAGCATGAAAAACAACTTGTAGAAGCAGGTCACCAAGCTCGTCTTTCAAATCATCCATATCGTCTCGCTCAATCGCGTCAACGACTTCATAAGCTTCTTCAATTGTATAGATAGCAATAGACTTAAAGTTTTGCTTTAAATCCCAGGGACAGCCAGTTTTAGGAGTGCGGAGGGCTTTCAAAATATTGTGCAGTCTGTCTATTCCGGTCAGTTTGCTCATAGGTCAATTGATGCCAATGGCGGCGCGATAAGTTTTTACGATGTTTGGCAGCATAATCAGAGAGAGTGTGCCAAATATGATGGATACCAGTGACATGGATAAATCTAGTCTGTCACTTCCCACAAAAAGAAAATCATTAAACACACCAACAAGTGTCGGGCCTAACATGAGACCGAACATGCTGATAACCATGAGATAAATTGCGGTTGCCTGTCCTCTTAAATCAGGCGGGACAATTCCTAGAATACTGCTCCAAGCTGAAACGGTTATAAGAGTAACACCACATAAAGAAAAACCATAAAAGACGAGTGCCAGTTGTGGCGATGGCATAAGCGGCATGGCGATACAGGTGGGAACCATAATAACACCGCCAATTCGCATAATAATAATGCTCGCATCTTCAATACCTTTACTATGCATTTTATCTATCAGCCAGCCGCCAAAGAAAGTTGAACAAGGGCCGACAAGCCCTATTATTGTACCGATATAAATACTCAGTGTTACAGGATCCCAGCCATATTCTCGTTGAAACAGTGACGGGATAAAATTATGGCTATATGTGATGATGGTCATCGTGACCGGAAGAATAAACAGCTTTGTAAATAGTTTTTTATGATCTCCGAAATAGTTGAAGGTGCGTTTAATTGAGTTGAAACCTTTGCTGCGATTTTTATCAATATATTGACGGTTTGGCTCTTTGAGTGTCAGAACGAGCAGGGCAATAAGTAGACCGGGAGAGCCTACAATAATAAGAACAAGTTGCCAGGATTTTAAATCCGCCATGAAAGGGATGAAGGATAAATCCAAACCATCGGCAAATTTCATGATTTGACCGCCGAGCAGATAGGCAATGGCGAGAGCAAAGGACAGAGCGCTTGAATATACAGCAATGGCTCGTGACCGTTGTGACGGTGGCATTACATCGCTTATTAGGGAAATGGCGCAGGGGCCAAGCGAGGCCTCACCAGCCCCAACGAGAATGCGCGCTATGAATAAATGTTTAAAGCTTTGGGCTAAGCCAGAAAGTGCCGTTGCTGCCGACCAGACAGCAAGACCCGCGCCGAGGAGATATTTACGTGGCATATTATCGGCCAGCCAGCCCAGAGGTAATCCCATGGTTGAATAAAATATTGCAAATGACGCACCCATAAGTAGACCAATTTGTGTATCAGACAAATTCATATCACTCTTAATGGGTTCAACAAGTAAACTGAGTATCTGCCTGTCTACGAATGATAAAATATAAATTATTGTTAGGAGAACAGTTACATACCAGCCATAGGAAAGGGGGGGGTAGATATGTTGTTCTGAATTTTCTGATTTTTGGGTTAGGGAGCTTATCATTAAATTATCCAATTAAATTGTGTCTAAGAGTTTTAACTTCTTTAATGTAGCAAGGCGAGAATATAATGTTGACCTATGTCAAAGACAGATTCCATCTATAACTAGAAGATTAATTTGAGGTAGTTATGAGCCGCATTAAGCCATTAAATTTTTCAAAATTGACACCTGATATACAAAATATTTTATTTGCTGTAGAGACCAATATGGGGTTTATGCCAAATGATGCTCTTGTAATGGCGCACAAGCCTGATGTGATGTCAGCTTTTGGTGCCTTGGTTCAAGCTGTTTATAATAACCAAAGCGAGATTTCATCAGTTTTAAAGAGGCTTATCGGGCTAGTAACCAGTCAGGCAGCTGGGTGCAGATATTGTCAAGCCCACACGGCGCATGCCGCCTTAAACCATGACATTAATGATGCCAAGCTGGAGGCTCTATGGGAATACGAGACATCTCCCCTTTACTCGGACGCTGAAAGGGCGGCCCTCCGGCTGGCTCAAGCTGCCGGTATGTCGCCGGCTTATGTGTCTGAGGACATATTCACAGAGTTAAATTCACATTTCTCTAATAGTCAGATTGTTGAAATTGTTGCGACTATCAGTCTTTTAGGATTTTTGAATAAATGGAATTCTGTGTTTGAGACAGAAATAGAATCTTTACCAAAAGCGGTGCTAAACAAATATTTCCCGCATTAATCTGGAGACAATAATGACTGACTGTAAAATGGATTGTGAAGGGCGCATTAAAGTGGCCGTAATCTCTGCCGCTAAGCCTGATGAAGTTGCAAAAAGCTATCAAGACTATTTTGGTTATCAAATTGTTGAGCAGGGTCTGGTGACGGAAGCAGAAGCTAAAATGTGGGGAACGCCCGGCATGACAGGCAAGAAGTCAATTTTGATGGGACCGGAAAGCGGGACACAGGTTTTCTTCAGAATTATAGAAAATGACAAAGTTGAGAATTATGTGCCGTTAAAATCATTTGGGTGGAATGCCATTGAGGTTACGGTTCAAGATGTTGAAGAAATTGACCGCCAGCTCCAAGATTCGCCTTTCCAGATTATAGGCCCGCCGGCATATCTTGATTTTTCTGATAAGATTTATCCTATGCAAGCAGTCGGTCTTGCAGATGAGGTTTTTTATCTCAATCAGGTCAAAGGTGATTTGCCTGATTATGACTTGCCGCTAGCCAGAAGTTTTGTTGATCAGATTTTTATTATGATTTTGGCAAGTCCCAATATGAATGAAGCTATCAAGTTTTACACTGAGAAGCTTGGTTGGTCACAGGGTAATGCCTATTTCACAAAATATTCTGTTATCAATAATGCTTTTGATTTACCTGATGAAACGCCGCACCATCTTTCAATGACTTGTGTCGGCAGAGATGTTAACAATGAAGTTGATGAATATCCCGAAGGTACGACCGAACGTCCATGTACCCCAGGTCTATTGCCTCCAGGTATTGCTATGGTAAGTTATACTGTGACGGATTTGGACGGTCTTGATATTGATTTCTTCAGTCCGCCACAAATTTTAGAACATGAACCATATAATGGTCGAAGAGTTGCCGCCTGTCTTGGCAATGCCGGCGAATTAGTTGAATTAATAGAACTCTAAAGAGGTTTAAATGATTACTGAGACTTTAATTGCGTCGCTGACTCAAAAACTCGGTCAGGAACATGTCATTACAGATGAAAACGAACTTACCTATTATAGTCAGGATGTTTTTTCTGAAGCTAATAAACCATTGGCCGTTATTAGACCCGGCAATAAGAAAGAACTCGCTGAATCGATTGGTATGGTCACGGAACATGATATTGCTATTCTGCCTCGAGGTGGGGGAATGTCATATACGTCCGGTTATTTAAGTAATCGTCAGAGCGTAATGGTCGATATGTGCCGCATGACTGATATTATCGAAATTAATCTGGAAGATATGTATGTAACGGTTGAAGCTGGTTGCCGTTGGGTGGATTTATATGAGGCCTTAAAAGATAAAAATGTTAAAACACCAATGTGGGGGACGCTTTCTGGTCTGAAAGCCAGTATTGGCGGCGGAGCTTCACAAAATTCTGTGTTTTTCGGTAGCGGTCAAAATGGCGCTATGTCTGACAGTATTATTGGGATGGAAGTTGTAACCTCTAATGGTAAAATCGTAACAACAGGGAGTGGCGCTATCGAAAATGGTACTCCCTTTTTCCGTCATTTTGGTCCTGATCTGACAGGGTTGTTCACCGGTGATACAGGTGCGTTGGGTGTTAAGGCAACACTCACGCTAAAACTTGTTCCTGATCGGCCTGAAAAGCGCTTTGTTTCATTTAATTTTGACGATCACTCAGGAATGTTGAAAGCGATTGCCGATGTGGCGCGAGAAAATTTGGCTTCCGAATGTTTTGGTTTCGACCCGTTTCTTCAACAACAGCGAATGAAACGAGAGTCCCTAGCCAAAGATATTAAAACTCTTGGTAAAGTCATTGGTTCTGAAAAAGGTTTCACAAGTAAGCTCAAGTCAGCTGCTGAGGTTGTAATTGCTGGACGGGATTATATGAAGGAAACATCTTTTTCTTTTCATGCGGTTGTTTCTGAAATGACGGACGTTCAGGCTGATAAGCACCTAAATCGCATCAGAGAAATAGCTAACCTTCATGGCGGAATTGAAGTTGCAAATTCAATTCCTAAAATTATCCATGCCCATCCATTTGTGCCGCTTAATAATATGATCGGGCCAGAGGGGGAACGCTGGGTGCCAGTTCA
>QOQK01000024.1 GCA_003331985.1 PS1 clade bacterium
TCCGATTGCGATGGAAGAGAAGCTACGCTTTGCGATCCGCGAAGGCGGAAGAACAGTCGGCGCCGGCGTCGTCTCATCAATCATCGAGTAGGACTTCTAGGTAAGGTTAGGACTGGGAAATGGTACAAAACCAAAATATCCGTATTAGGCTGAAAGCTTTTGATCATCGTGTGTTGGATAACTCAGCGCTCGAGATTTTGAATACAGCCAAAAGGACAGGTGCCGATGTACGCGGTCCCATTCCTTTGCCGACACATATTGAAAAATATACTGTTTTGCGTGGGCCGCACATTGACAAGAAGAGTCGTGAGCAATTCGAAATTCGTACCCATAAACGCATGTTGGATATTGTCGATCCAACACCCCAAACAGTAGATGCATTAATGAAGCTGGATTTACCGGCTGGTGTAGACGTTCAAATTAAGCTCTAAAATGAGCGAAGGAGAGTAGCCATGCGGTCCGGAGTGATCGTGCAGAAAGTTGGAATGACCCGTCTATTTACTGATGACGGTCAACATGTGCCAGTCACAGTGTTGAAGCTTGATAATTGTCAGGTCGTTGCCCAACGCACGGAAGATAAAGACGGTTATAATGCTGTACAGCTTGGTTCTGGTTTCAGAAAAGTGAAACGGACGACCAATGCTATGCGTGGGCATTTTGCTAAAGCTAAAGTTGAACCTAAGCGCAAGCTTGCAGAGTTTCGGGTTACTGCGGATAATCTTATTGATATCGGCGCTGAACTGGCTGCCAATCATTTTCTGGAAGGCCAGAAAATTGATGCAACTGGTGTAAGCATTGGTAAAGGTTTTGCCGGTGCCATGAAACGCCATAATTTTGGTGGTTTGCGGGCTTCTCACGGTGTATCCATTTCTCATCGTAGTCATGGTTCTACAGGCCAGTGTCAAGATCCCGGTAAGGTGTTCAAAGGCAAGAAAATGGCCGGTCACATGGGTGACACGCGCATTACCACGCAAAATTTGACTGTCGTGAAAACTGATGTCATGCGCGGCCTTATTATGGTTAAAGGCGCCGTTCCCGGTTCTAAGGGCGGATGGGTGCTTTTGCGTGATGCTGTTAAGCGTCCACTTCCGGAAGGTGTACCCATGCCTGCTGCTATTGTCGAGCTGAGTACGCCTGCTCAAGAGACACCAGCTGATGAAGTTCCAGCAGATGAAACTGTAGCCGAAGAAGTGGTTGCCGAAGAAGTGGTTGCTGAAGAAGTTGAGGTTGATGAAGCTTCTTCTGAAGAAACTGTTTCTGAAGAAGCGCCAGCCGAAGAAGATAAGGGGGCCGAGTGATGAAAACGGATGTAACAACACTTG
The DNA here is from genome assembly GCA_003331985.1 of PS1 clade bacterium. GTDB lineage: Bacteria > Pseudomonadota > Alphaproteobacteria > RS24 > RS24 > Micropelagius. The sequence continues at coordinate 1,323 of QOQK01000024.1, forward strand.
AAGCCACTACATCTGGCTCAGTTGATCTTGATGAAAGTGTTTATGGGCTTGAATTGCGGGCTGATTTATTGCACCGCATGGTTAATTACCAGCTTGCAAGCCGTCAGGCAGGTACGCATAAAACCAAAAACCGAAGTGAAATTGTCGGTACGACTAAAAAATTCGGTCGTCAGAAAGGCGGCGGTGGCGCGCGTCACGGTAACCGTAAATCCAATATCTTTGTTGGTGGTGGTCGTGCGCATGGTCCTGTTGTCAGAAGTCATGCGACGAAACTGCCGAAGAAAGTCCGTACACTTGCGCTGAAAACTGCTTTATCCAGCAAAGTTCAAGCAGCACAACTTATTGTTCTCGACAAGGCTGAGTCTAAAGACGGTAAAACTTCTGTCCTGCGTAACCAGCTGACTAAGCTAGGTATTACTTCGGCATTAATTATTGATGGTAGCGATGTGAATGAAAACTTCGCGCGTGCCGCTCGTAATATCGAGAAAATCGATGTGCTGCCGGTTCAGGGCATTAATGTTTATGACATTCTGCGCCGAGATCATTTGGTTTTAACAAAGGCTGCAATTGAAAGCCTTGAGGAGCGTTTCAAATGAGCAAAGTAAAAGCTACGCCCCGTCATTATGACATTCTGCGCGATCCGGTTATCACAGAGAAAACAACAATGTCTTCCGAGCATAACCAAGTTGTATTCAATGTATCATCTGATGCAGATAAACCTTCCATTAAGGAAGCTGTTGAAGCGCTGTTCGATGTAAAAGTTAAGGCCGTTAATACGTTTAACCGTAAAGGTAAAGTTAAACGTTTCCGCGGAATTTTGGGAAAGCAAGGCGATCGTAAACGCGCGATTGTAACGCTTGAAGAAGGGCATTCGATTGATGTTACGACCGGTCTCTAAGCCGGACATCATGAAAAGGTTATAAAGCTATGGCATTAAAAAAATATAATCCAACGACTCCCGGACAGCGCGGTCTGATTCTTGTTGATCGTTCTGCGCTGCATAAGGGCAAGCCGGTTAAAACATTAACCGAGGGTTTGACCAAATCCGGTGGGCGTAATAATGCCGGCCGCATTACCGCGCGTCGTCGTGGTGGTGGTCATAAACGTAGTTACAGAATTGTCGACTTTAAGCGCCGTAAATGGGATATGGCTGCAACGGTTGAGCGTCTGGAATATGATCCAAACAGAACGGCCTTTATTGCGCTTATCAAATATGAAGATGGTGAACTGGCTTATATCATTGCACCTCAGCGTCTGGGCGTTGGTGATAAAGTAATTGCCGGTGAAAAGGTTGACGTGAAGCCTGGCTGTGCGATGCCACTTCGTTCCGTTCCAATCGGTTCCATTATTCACAATATCGAGATGAAGCCAGGTAAGGGTGGTCAGATTGCCCGTTCTGCTGGCGCATTCGCTCAGATTGTTGGTCGCGATCAAACCTATGCAATTATTCGCTTGGGTTCAGGTGAGCAGCGCCTCATTCATGGTGATTGCATGGCGACTATTGGTGCCGTTTCAAACCCGGATCAAGGCAATATCAAGCTTGCTAAAGCTGGCCGTAACCGCTGGATGGGTAAAAGACCGAGCGTACGTGGTGTAGCCATGAACCCGGTTGATCACCCTCATGGTGGTGGTGAAGGTAAAACATCAGGCGGACGACACCCAGTGACCCCGTGGGGTAAGTCAACTAAAGGTAAGCGCACGCGTTCGAATAAATCCTCGGACAAATACATTTTGCGCAGCCGTCATATGAAGAAAAAGCGTTAGGAATAAATCATGACACGTTCAGTTTGGAAAGGCCCGTTTGTTGATGGTTATCTGCTTAAAAAAGCGGAAGCCGTTCGTGAGTCCGGTAGAAACGACGTCATCAAGACTTGGAGCCGTCGGTCAACCATTCTCCCGCAATTTGTCGGGTTGAATTTTGGTGTGCATAACGGTCAAAAACACATTCCTGTTCTCGTAACAGAAGAAATGGTTGGACATAAATTCGGTGAATTTGCGCCAACTCGTACGTATTACGGCCATGCTGCCGATAAGAAGGCTAAGAGGAAGTAAGATGGGTAAGGCATCCAAACCAAGACAACTTGCTGATAATGAAGCCAAAGCGGTGGGCCGGATGATCCGAACCAGTCCGCAAAAGCTTAATCTTGTCGCGCAATTAATTAGAGGCAAAAAGGCTGAGAAAGCTGTTGCTGATTTAACTTTCTCACGCAGACGTGTTTCAGATGAGGTTAAAAAAGTTCTCGAAAGCGCGATAGCGAATGCAGAAAACAACCATGATTTGGATGTTGATAATCTGTTTGTCGCTGAAGCTTATGTGGGTAAGAACCTCGTTATGAAGCGGTTCCGCCCAAGAGCTAAAGGCCGCGCCGCACGTATTATTAAGCCTTTCAGCCAACTGACAATTGTTGTTCGTGAGATGGAAGAAACTCAGGCCGGAGGAGAAGCCTAATGGGACAGAAAATTAATCCGATTGGTATGCGCCTGGGTGTCAACCGTACATGGGACTCCCGCTGGTATGCTAGAAAAGGTGAATATGCTTCACTTCTTCACGAAGATCTAAATATCCGTGAAATGCTTTTGAAAGAACTTAAGCAGGCAGCGGTATCTAAAATCATTATTGAGAGACCCCACAAAAAGTGCCGTGTCACAATTCATTCAGCGCGACCCGGTGTCATTATTGGCAAAAAGGGTGCAGATATTGAGAAGCTACGCGGTCGGATTGCAAAAATCACAGACAGTGAAGTTCTTCTGAATATCGTTGAAGTGAGAAAACCCGAAATTGACGCCCAGCTTGTTGCTGACGGGATTGCCCAGCAGTTAGAGCGTCGTGTTGGTTTTCGTCGTGCTATGAAACGGGCTGTTCAGTCTGCGATCAGATTGGGTGCTGAAGGTATCCGTATTAATTGTGGTGGCCGTCTTGGTGGCGCCGAGATTGCGCGTGTTGAATGGTATCGTGAGGGGCGTGTGCCACTTCATACACTCCGCGCAGATATTGATTATGGTGTCGGGTCAGCGCACACGGCTTACGGCGTCTGCGGAATTAAAGTCTGGATTTTCAAAGGCGAAATCGTTGAGCATGATCCAATGGCACGCGATAAGCGCGGTGAGCAAGGCAGTGATGATAATGCCAACTCATCCAGAGAAATGGCAAGAGGTTAGGGACAATGCTGCAACCTAAACGTACAAAATTCCGTAAAGCCCATAAAGGCCGCATTAAAGGTAATGCGAAGGGCGGAACAGCGCTTAATTTTGGGGCTTTTGGTCTAAAAGCAACGACACCAGAGCGTGTTACATCGCGCCAGATTGAGGCTGCTCGTCGTGTGATAACTCGTCACATGAAACGTGCTGGGCGTGTTTGGATTCGTATTTTTCCTGATGTGCCGGTTTCCAAGAAACCGACTGAAATACGTATGGGTAAAGGTAAGGGTTCTCCTGAATATTGGGCGTGCCGTGTTAAGCCCGGTCGCATTATGTTTGAAGTTGACGGTGTGCCTGCAAATGTTGCCCATGAGGCTTTGAAACTTGCTGCCGCTAAACTTCCGGTTCAAACGCGTGTTGTTTCACGTATTGGCGACCAAGACTAGGAGTTGGGTTTATGAAGATTACAGAAATCAGAGATTTGACTACCGACCAGCTTGATGACCGCTTGGTAGAACTGAAAAAAGAACAGTTCAATCTGCGCTTCCAAAAAGCTTCAGGCCAACTTGAAAATATGGCGCGTATCGGTCAGGTGCGTAAGGAAATTGCCCGCGTACAGACTGCTAAAAACGAGCTTAAGGGAAAACAGGCCGAGTAGGGTCGTTTAATTGAGGACTAGATAGAAATGCCAAAACGTATTCTACAAGGAACTGTTGTCAGCGATAAAACCGACAAAACTGTTGTTGTTCGGGTTGAGCGTCGTTTGACAGACCCTGTGATGAAAAAGACCGTTCGTAAATCGAAGAAGTACCACGTTCATGATGCTGATAACCAGTACAAGACCGGTGATACTGTTCGCATCAGAGAGTGTCGTCCGATTTCCAAGCTGAAATGCTGGGAAGTCATAACTGAATAGTTGAGGCTAGGTAAGGAATAATACAATGATACAGATGCAAACCAATCTGGACGTTGCCGACAATTCGGGTGCTCGACGGGTGCAGTGCATCAAGGTTCTCGGAGGCTCAAAACGCATGAGCGCCGGCATTGGTGACACAATCGTGGTTAGCGTAAAGGAAGCAATTCCGCGCGGTCGCGTGAAAAAGGGTGACGTTATGCGTGCGGTGATTGTCCGCACAGCAAAAGAAATTCGTCGCAATGATGGAAGTGTCATCCGCTTTGACCGTAACGCAGCCGTGCTGGTGAATAATTCAGGTGAGCCTGTGGGAACAAGAATTTTTGGTCCGGTTACACGTGAATTAAGGGCAACCAATCACATGAAAATCGTTTCTCTTGCGCCGGAGGTTCTGTAATGCCGACAAAATTGAAAATTAAAAAAGGCGATAAGGTCGTTGTGTTGGCCGGTCGCGATAAAGGTAAATCGGGCGAGGTTCTAGGTGTATTTCCAACAGAAAACCGTGCTCTCGTGCAAGGCGTGAATATTGTGAAACGTCATCAACGACAGTCTGCCCAAACCGAGGGTGGTATTATCGCGCGCGAATCCAAAATTCATATTTCTAACCTCGCTATTGCCGATCCTAAAGATGGAACGCCAAGCCGGGTCGGGTATCAATTTGATAAAGACGGCAAAAAACAACGATTTGCCAAGAAATCAGGAGATGTCATCGATGGCTGAAGCAGATTACATTCCACGTCTAAAGACGCATTATGACGATAGCGTTCGCGCCCAGCTGACTGAACAGTTCAGCTATGCCAACCCAATGCAGGTCCCAAAGCTTGATAAGGTTGTTCTGAATATGGGTATTGGTGAAGCCACCACGGACACGAAAAAAGTGAAGTCGGCCTATGCTGATATGGAACTGATTGCAGGTCAAAAGCCTGTCGTAACCCGCGCCCGTAATTCTATCGCGACATTTAAAGTGCGTGAAGATATGCCACTGGGTGTCAAAGTTACACTTCGTAAAGCGAATATGTATGAATTTATTGACCGTCTGGTTACCATCGCATTGCCGCGTGTGCGTGACTTTAGAGGTCTTAATCCTAAAAGTTTTGACGGCAATGGCAATTATGCCATGGGCCTGAAAGAACATATTGTGTTTCCGGAAATCGACTATGACAAAGTCGATACAATCTGGGGAATGGATATCATTGTTTGCACAACAGCGACTTCGGATGATGAAGCTCGTGAACTTCTACGTGCATTTAATTTTCCGTTCTCGGACAAGAACTGACGAGATCGGAGAGAGGTAGTTATGGCTAAAAAGAGCTCTGTAGAACGTAATAAAAAACGCATCCGACTGGCGGATAAATATGCTGCCAAGCGTGCGGAATTGCTGGCTACGGCCAAGGATGAGTCGCTGACAAATGAGGAGCGTTTCAAAGCGCGCCTCAAGCTTTCAGAACTCCCGCGCAATTCGGCCAAGTCGCGTGTGCGGAACCGTTGTGGTGTGACTGGTCGCCCACGTGGTTATTACAGAAAATTGAACATGTCCCGGATCTCTTTGAGAGATTTGGCCTCTAAAGGTCAGATTCCGGGCATGGTTAAGTCAAGTTGGTAGGGGAAGTATTATGAACTTAAACGATCCTCTTGGTGACATGCTCACACGTATCCGCAACGCTCAAATGCGTGGCAAGTCGAGTGTTATTTCCCCATCTTCAAAACTGCGCCGTTGGGTGTTGGATGTCTTGAAAGATGAAGGATATATTCGCGGATATTCCGAAAAACAATTTACCGGTACTATGGCTGAGCTTGAAATCGAGCTGAAATATCATGAAGGGCGTCCCGTCATTCAGGATATTCAACGCGTTTCAAAACCCGGTCGCCGTGTTTATTCATCTGTAAAGACCATGCCCGTGGTTCAAAACGGTCTTGGTATTTCAATTTTATCAACGCCAAAAGGGGTCATGTCTGACTCTGCTGCGCGTGAAAACAATGTTGGTGGGGAGGTTCTCTGTCGCATCTTCTGATGGGGCTTAATTTGAGAATTCTATGAGGAAAAGAAATGTCTCGCATTGGTAAAAAACCTGTTCCTGTACCCGGTGGCGTTGAGGTTAGCCTCAACGGTCAGGCATTGGCTGTTAAAGGGCCTAAGGGTGAAATGAGTGCCGTATTATCTGACTTGATTGCGATTGAACAGACTGATGATGGCATTCTTGTCAGTCCGAAGGAAAAGTCTCAAGCAGCTAGAAGTTTTTGGGGCTTAAGCCGTTCAACAGTAGCTAATTTAGTGGCTGGTGTCTCTGAGGGTTTTGAGAAAAAACTTGAACTGCAAGGTGTCGGTTATCGTGCTCAGATTCAAGGTCAGAAGCTAAAGCTTAGCCTTGGGTTCAGTCATGATGTTGATTTTGCTGTTCCTGAAGGCATCAAGGTTGAATGCCCGTCCCAGACCGAAATCACGGTATCTGGTATTGATAAACAAAAAGTTGGGCAGGTCGCTGCTGAGATACGCTCATATCGTCCGCCGGAGCCTTATAAGGGCAAGGGTGTCAGATATGTCGGTGAGTATATCTTCCGTAAAGAAGGTAAGAAGAAATAGGATTTCGCTATGGTGAAGAAGATTTCAAAAGATGAGAGACGGAAAAGACGCGTTAGAATGCGTCTGAGAAAGCTAGCTAATGGTAAGCCTAGATTGTCAGTTTTCAGGTCGTCTCAGCATATCTATGCCCAAGTCATCGACGATGAGAATGGTGTAACGGTAGCCGCTGCCTCCACAAAGGAAAAGGATTTTTCCGGGCAGAAGGGTTCAGATAAAGAGGCTGCAGGTCTTGTCGGCAAGTTAGTTGCTGAGAGAGCCAAAACAGCCGGCGTTGAAACGGTTATATTTGATCGTGGCGGATATCTATTTCATGGCAGAGTTAAAGCTCTTGCCGAAGCCGCGCGTGAAGCCGGCTTAAAATTTTAAGGAGACTGACTCGTGGCTAGAGGTGATAATCGTAAAGATAACCGCGACGACGATCGCGACAACGAGTTTATTGATAAGCTTGTGCACATTAATCGTGTTGCCAAAGTGGTCAAAGGTGGTCGCCGGTTTGGTTTCGCTGCACTCGTTGTTGTTGGTGATCAAAAAGGTCGGGTTGGTTATGGGCTTGGTAAAGCGCGTGAAGTTCCTGAAGCTATTCGTAAAGCAACCGAAGCCGCAAAGCGCAAAATGATACGTGTGCCGCTTCGTGAAGGTCGTACATTACACCACGATATTCGTGGTCATCATGGTGCGGGTAAAGTTCTGCTTCGTGCAGCACCTCCTGGTACTGGGATTATTGCCGGTGGCCCGATGCGTGCGGTGTTTGAAGTGTTGGGTATGCAAGATGTTGTGGCGAAATCAATCGGGACGTCTAATCCCTATAATATGGTTCACGCTACGATTGATGCCCTGAGCAAGCAAGCCAGCCCGCGCCAGATTGCTGCGCGTCGCGGCAAGAAGGTTTCAGATATTATTTCCCGTCGCGGGGTAGATGCTGCCGATGCATAATCGGTAAGGAGTGAATGATGGCGAAGAAAAATACAGTGACTGTAGAGCAAACCGGTAGCCCAATTGGGAGACCTGAGGATCAGCGCGTGACACTTGTTGGTCTGGGGTTGAATAAAATGCATCGCCGTAAAACATTAGAAGATACACCAGCTGTGCGGGGCATGATTGCTAAAGTCGCGCACCTTGTTCGTATTGTGGAAGACGCCTAAGGGCCTGGAGACTGACTATGAGACTCAATGAATTAAGAGACAATCAAGGCGCGCGTAAAACGCGTGTGCGTGTTGGTCGCGGAACGTCATCCGGTAAAGGTAAAACCGGTGGGCGTGGTGTAAAAGGTCAAAAATCACGTTCTGGCGTTTCAATTAAAGGCTTTGAAGGCGGGCAAATGCCGCTTCACATGCGTTTGCCGAAACGCGGTTTTAATGTTCCAAATCCAAAAAAACTGAATGCTGTCAATCTTGGTCGTCTTCAGCAAGCTTTGGACGCCGGTAAACTGAATGCATCTGATGCTGTAAATACCGCAAATCTTAAAATCGCTGGTGTTATCCGCCGCGAGCTTGACGGTGTTCGCATTATTGGTAATGGCGAGTTGAAAACTAAGCTGGATTTTGAAGTTTTTGGTGTTTCGGCTTCTGCAAGAGAAGCGATTGAAAAATTGGGTGGTAAAATTACAGTTCTCGCTCCTGCACCTAGCGAAGGTGACGATGAGGCGAAAGCTGAAAAAAAGGCCAAAAAGAATGCAGCAAAAAAAGCTGAAGCAGATGTAGAAGAAACTGCCTCAGAAGAAGAGGCTCCCGTCGAGGAGACTGCTTCCGATGATACAGATACCGAAGATAATCAGAGCGAGTAAGGCTTAATTAGGGCGTAAAATGGCTTCAGCAGCAGAGCAATTAGCAGCAAATCTCAGCCTGTCATCCTTTAGGGGCGCGACGGAACTGAAACAACGTATCTGGTTTACACTTGGTGCGCTGCTAATCTATCGTCTCGGAACTTATATTCCACTTCCCGGAGTTGACCCACAGGCGGTCAATGCGCTTTTTGAACAAAATCAGGGCGGTATTATCGGCATGTTCAACTTGTTCGCAGGGGGTGCTGTCGGTCGGATGGCTATCTTTGCCTTGAACATCATGCCTTATATTACAGCTTCCATTATTATACAGCTGCTGACATCGGCAGTGCCTCATCTTGAGCATCTCAAGAAAGAGGGTGGCGAGCAGGGACGTAAACAGATTAACCAGTACACCCGCTATGGTACGGTTGTGCTTGCAGCGATGCAGGGTTTCGGTATTGCTGTTGGCCTTGAACGGGCTGAAGGTATTGTTATCAACCCCGGTGTTTTCTTTGAAATCAGTGCTGTTATTACGCTTGTTGGCGGTACAGTATTCTTGATGTGGCTCGGTGAACAAATAACCGCGAGGGGCGTCGGCAACGGCATTTCGCTGATTATTTTCGCAGGTATTGTTGCAGAGCTTCCGGGTGCGCTGGTCAGCACACTTGAGTTAGGTCGCCAAGGTGCTTTGTCTACGCTCGTTATTTTGATGCTTCTGGTCATGGTTGCTGCAGTTATAGCCTTTATCGTTTTCATGGAGCGGGCTCAACGTCGTTTGATTGTCCAATATCCGAAGCGTCAGGTTGGTAACAAAATGACCGGTGGGGAAAACTCTCATTTGCCATTGAAGCTTAATGTAGCAGGTGTTATTCCGCCGATTTTTGCTTCATCATTGTTATTACTGCCGATCACTGTTGCTAACTTTTCTGGCACAGGTGGACCTGAATGGCTTGGTAATGTGACGGCTATGATGGGTCGTGGCCAACCGCTTTATATGGCTCTTTATGCAGGCGGAATCATCTTTTTCTGCTTCTTCTATACCTCGATTGTCTTTAATCCGTCTGATACGGCCGATAATTTAAAACGGAGCGGTGGCTTTATTCCGGGCATCCGTCCGGGTGATAGAACCGCAGAATATCTCGATAGAGTGCTTACGCGTTTGACTGTCGTTGGTGCGCTTTATTTGACGCTTGTCTGTCTCTTACCAGAGATTTTGATTAATCAGTACAGTGTGCCGTTCTATCTTGGCGGTACTTCTTTGTTGATTGTGGTCAGTGTAACTATGGATACAGTTAGCCAAGTACAGAGCCACCTTTTTGCTCACCAATATGAAGGGCTGATTAAGCAGTCTCGCGTTGGGAGGTCTCGCCGATGAAACTTATTTTTCTAGGTCCTCCAGGTGCTGGTAAAGGTACTCAAGCCGCACGGCTAGAGAGCAACCATAATCTTCGTCAGCTTTCGACAGGAGATATGTTACGCGCTGCTGTGGCTGCTGAAACAGAAATTGGCCTTAAAGCCAAAGATATTATGGCACGCGGTGATCTTGTGCCGGATGAGGTTGTTGTCGGTATTATATCCGATCGCATTGAAGATCCAGATTGTGCTGATGGGTTCATTCTGGACGGGTTTCCAAGAAATATCGCTCAGGCCGAAGCGCTGGACGCCATGTTAAATGATAAAGGCATGAAGCTGGATACGGTTTTAGAGCTGAAAGTTGACCATAATAAGTTGCTTGAGCGTATTCGTATCAGGTCTGCCCAAACTGAGGGTGGGCCGCGTGATGACGATAATGAGGAAGCGTTGGCTCATCGCTTAGAAGTGTATGAAGAGCAAACTGCGCCAGTGTCTGAATACTACGCGCAAAAAGGTTTGGTTAAGCATGTTGACGGTATGCAGGATATGGATGCCGTAACTGAAGAAATTGTAGAGATTTTAGGACTTTAGAAAGGATAAGGTAGGGGAAACAAGTTGACTGTTGGGCGGAAGTTTTTATAATCCCGCTTTTCGGTGACATATTGCAGAAATGTCTAACAGTTGGGGCTATTCAGCTGTTTCTTTGACTGCAGTTTCAACTCCCTTACGGAGATGAGGAGAATTAAGTGGCTCGTATAGCAGGTGTAAATATTCCGACTGCCAAGCGTGTGGTGATTGCCCTGACTTATATTCACGGCATTGGCGACACAAAAGCCAAGGAAATTTGTGAAAAAGTAGGCATCATGCCGGAGCGGAGAGTGAATGAGCTTTCCGATGCAGAAGTCATTAAAATCCGTGAAACCATTGACGGTGACTATACCGTTGAGGGTGACTTAAGGCGTGAAATTGCCATGAATATCAAGCGTTTGCTTGATTTGGGTGTTTATCGCGGTCTTCGTCATCGTCGCAATCTGCCCGTTCGCGGTCAGCGCACACATACTAACGCACGTACACGCAAGGGTCCTGCGAAATCTATTGCCGGTAAGAAAAAGTAGAGGAACTGTTTTATGGCTACTGATAAAACCCGCGTCCGCCGCAGAGAGCGAAAAAACATCACTTCCGGTGTGGCGCATGTCAATTCTACCTTTAATAATACCATGATTACCATTTCAGATGCTCAAGGTAACGCTGTTGCGTGGTGCTCTGCAGGTGCCATGGGTTTTAAAGGGTCGCGTAAATCCACACCTTATGCTGCTCAGGTTGCTGCCGAGGAAGCCGGTAAAAAGGCTATGGATCACGGTATGAAAACCCTTGAAGTGAATGTTAAGGGTCCTGGTTCGGGTCGTGAGTCTGCCCTCCGTGCCCTACAATCTATTGGTTTTACGATCACCAGCATTCGTGACGTAACACCAATCCCACATAATGGATGTCGTCCGCCGAAACGCCGTCGCGTCTAATTACTGAAGCTATTAACCTTTAAGAGGAGCCGCCATGATACAGAATAACTGGCAAGAGCTTATCAAGCCTACCAAACTGGATATTGTTCCTGGTCATGACAGCAATCGCCATGTGCGCATCGTTGCAGAACCACTTGAGCGTGGTTTTGGTTTAACATTGGGTAACGCCCTGCGCCGTATTTTGTTGTCTTCCATTCAAGGTGCAGCCGTTGTTTCCGTTCAAATCGATGGTGTTTTGCATGAATTCTCATCCATTGCGGGTGTACGTGAAGATATTACGGATATTGTGCTGAATATTAAGCAGATGTCTGTCAATTGTCACAGCGAAGGCGTGAAGCGCATGATTCTGAGCAAAAAAGGCCCAGGTGTTGTGACGGCTGGCGATATTGAAGAAATCGCTGATGTCGAAATTCTTAACCCTGATCTTGTGCTTTGCACGCTTGATGATGGAGCGGATGTTCGTTTTGAATTCACTGTGAATACAGGTAATGGCTATGTACAGGCCGAACAAAACCGTACGGATGATGCGCCTATCGGCCTCATTCCTGTAGATAGTCTTTACAGCCCGGTGCGTCGCGTTTCCTACAATGTTGAAAACACACGTGAAGGTCAGGTCCTTGATTATGACAAGCTGACTATGGACATTGAAACTGATGGTTCTGTAACACCTGAAGATGCTCTTGCATTGGCTGCTAGAATTCTGCAAGACCAGCTTCAGACATTCATTAACTTTGAAGAGCCTGAGCAAGTTCCGGAAACTGTATCAGTTGCTGAAGAAATTGGTTTCAGCGCGGCGTTATTGAAGAAAGTTGACGAGCTTGAATTGTCAGTTAGATCCGCTAATTGCCTGAAAAACGATAATATTGTTTATATCGGTGATTTGATTCAAAAGTCCGAAGCAGAAATGTTGCGGACACCAAACTTTGGTCGTAAATCCTTGAATGAAATCAAGGAAGTGCTTTCAGAAATGAGCCTTCATCTGGGTATGGAAGTACCTACATGGCCACCTGAAAACATTGAAGAACTTGCCAAAAGGTTTGAAGAAAACTTTTAACTCTATTATCTGCGAATTCGGAGAAAACCATGCGTCACGCTAAATCAGGTAGAAAATTAAACCGCACCCAGAGTCACCGCAAATCTATGCTGGGGAATCTGGCGGTCGCATTGATTAAACATGAGCAGATTGTTACCACCCTGCCAAAAGCTAAAGAGCTTCGTCCCTATGTTGAGAAGCTGGTAACGCTTGGTAAGCGCGGTGATTTGCATGCCCGCCGTCAGGCTATTGCTAAACTGCCTGAGAAAGAATGGGCTAAAAAGCTATTTGAAACACTGGCACCACGTTACGCAGACCGTTCCGGTGGTTATACGCGTGTTCTCAAAGCCGGTTACAGATTTGGTGATAACGCGCCTATGGCTGTTATTGAATTTGTTGACCGTGACCCAGAGGCACGTGGTCAGGACTCCGGCCCTGTTCAGGTGGATGATGAGGGTGTTGAAGAAGCCATTTAACGGTCCTGTCTTCACGACTTGTATGTCTGTATTCGGCGTTATCCGTCGTTCACTGAAATTAACTTCTTTATTAGTCAGCATGTTGGTTGTAACAGGCTTGGCTTATGCTGAGCCGCGCATTCCTTCATCCTTAAAAGATGTCCAGTTCAGCTTTGCACCGGTAGTTGAGCAGGCCGCCCCGGCAGTTGTTAATGTGTATGCCACGCGTCGTGTGAAAGCGCGGAGACCTTCTCTATTCAATGACAGGTTTTTTGAAGAATTTTTTGGCAGATCCTTTGGTGATAATTTTGGTCAGAGGGAGCGTTTAGAAAATTCACTCGGCTCTGGCGTGATTGTTTCTGCTGAAGGAATTGTCGTGACTAATAATCATGTTATTAGTGGGGCGGAGGCGTTTAAGGTTGTTCTATCAGACAGAAGAGAGTTTTCTGCTGAACTCCTGCTTGCAGATGAACGCACAGATCTTGCCGTCTTAAAAATTCTTGATGCTGAGGAAAAATTTCCGGCTTTGCCTTTTCGTAATTCCGACACGGTGAAAGTTGGCGATTTTGTGTTGGCGATTGGCAACCCGTTTGGTGTTGGACAGACAGTAACGAATGGAATTGTCTCGGCACTGGCGCGGACAAGTGTAGGTGTGACGGACTTTCAGTCTTTTATTCAAACGGACGCCCCGATAAACCCCGGGAATTCCGGCGGTGCGTTGGTTACCATGGATGGACGTTTGCTCGGTGTAAATACGGCGATTTATACGCGTTCAGGTGGTTCTGTTGGTATTGGCTTTGCCATCCCCTCTAATATGGTTCAGCAAGTTGTTGACGCGGCACTTTCCGATGGAAGAATAGTGCGTCCTTGGGCCGGTGTAGAACTACAAAAAGTTTCTCAATCGCTTGCCCAGACACTTGGTTTGGCAAAACCTGTAGGGGCGCTCATTGTAAAGCTTCATCCTAATAGTCCTTTAGGCAAGGCGGGAATAAAATCCGGCGATGTTGTAACGACCTTTAATGGTAGAGAAATTCTTGAGCCAGAGAATTTTCGTTATCGTATGGCTGTTGCCGGAGTCGGTGCGAGAGCTACGATTGGATATCTCAGGCAAGGGAATAGAAGAACCGCTAGCGTAAAACTAGTTTCCCCGCCGGATACACCACCCCGGAATGAAATGACATTGACCGGACAGCATATCTTTAACGCTGTGAAGGTCAGTAATCTCAATCCTGCTGTTGTGGAAGAAATGGGCGAAGCCTTCAAACTAAGCCTAGAAGAAGAAGGTGTGGTAATTTTATCCGTCGATAGACGAAGCCGTGCTGCCAGAGTTGGGTTGCGTCCCGGAGATATTATTCTCGCGATTAACGGCAAAGAAATAAAAAATGTTGCAGGGTTAGTTGGATTATTGGAAAAGCCGTCTGAACAGTGGAATTTAGAACTGAGACGGGCTGGACGAATTATCAGAACGTCAATACGTTAGCTTGCAGTGCGAAGCGAAAATTAAGGGACGAACATGAGCGGTGTGCAACATTTACAGGTGCAGCCGGATCAGGCTGGGATGCGGCTTGACCGCTGGTTTCGTTCACTTTTTCCTCATATTAGCCATATCCAGTTAGTGAAGCTTCTTCGTAAGGGGCAAATCCGTGTTGATGGCGGGCGTGCAAAATCATCTCTTCGACTGGAAGCATGGCAGATGATACGCGTGCCACCCTTGGCAACACCTGACCAATCAAAGCATCGTGTGAAACAGGAAAAACGTGCTGTCCCTCCGCACCTGCAGGACATGATGCTTAAAAGTGTTATCTATGAGGATGCTGATGTGATTGCGCTGAACAAACCGTCAGGTTTGGCTGTGCAGGGCGGGTCAAAAACTGACTGGCATGTCGATGCTTTGCTTGATGTGCTGTCGGATAAGGGCGAAAGACCGAGGTTGGTTCACCGCCTTGACCGGGATACCTCCGGCGTGATGTTGCTCGCTAAGCACCGCAAAGCCGCCTCGTCACTCACGAAAGCGTTTGCAGAGAGAGAAACCAGAAAAACATATTGGGCACTGGTTCATGGAGTGCCGCGTCCTGAACAGGGCGATATTAAGTTGAAACTCGTGAAGCGTGCTGCCGGCGATGGTAATGAGCGTGTGCGCCCTGCTGAAGATACTGACAAAGAAGCGATGAAAGCCATTACGCGCTTTAATGTTGTGGCGCGGGCAGGTCAGATTTTCTCATGGGTGGCCTTTATGCCGATTACCGGCAGAACGCATCAAATTCGCGCTCATGCTTTGGCTATTGGTCACCCTCTGGTTGGTGATAATAAGTATAGCCTCCCCGAGATTGAAGCCGGCGGTGAGTTGCCAAATAAGCTTCATCTTCATGCCCGCATGATTGACATGCCGCATCCTTCAGGGGGTCGGTTAACTGTAGCTGCTGATTTACAAGCACACATGGCTGAAAGCTGGAATCTTCTGGGCTTTGAGCCGGATGATTATGAAGATGCGTTTCCTGGTGAGGAAAGCTAGTTATGGCGCGCAGATTTTACGAACAGGTGAGCGTCGAGGAGACCGCAGAGGGTCATATTATTCGTCTTGATGACCACAAACTCATGACACCCGCAAAAAAACTGCTGGTACTGCCATATGCACGCCTGGCGGAAGCAGTTGCGGATGAATGGCGACAAGTAGATGGCGATATTATTTCATCTGATATGCCGATGAGCCGTCTAGTTTATACAGCTCTCGATCGTGTATCTGAGACCTATGGGGCCACAGCGCAGGCTTTTGCTTCTTATGGCGAGTCAGATCTACTGTGTTATCGCGCCACGCATCCCGATGCTTTGGTGCAACGTCAGGACGAGATATGGACGCCCTATCTAGACTGGGCGAAGGCTTCCTTCGGTGTGTCCCTCCAAATTGGGGCTGGCATTGCGCCAATAAAGCAATCGCAGTCGAGTATTGAGATTTTGACCCAGATTGCAAAAGGGGGCAAGGGTGTGGAGCCTAATCCCTTGCGCTTGACGGGACTGGCGCATGGGGCAGGTTTACTGGGGTCAGCTGTTCTGGCATTACATATGGAAGCTGGTGAATATCAAACCGAAAATATTTGGCGGGCTGCTTTTTTGGATGAGTTTTTCCAGTTTGAACATTGGGGTGAAGATAGTGAAGCAATGGCGCGTCTGGAGGGATTGAAAAGGGAAATAGAGACTTTAAGTGACTATTTTTCTTTATTTTTTTCCTGATTCAAATTATTAAATATCATCGTCAAAAAGCAGAGTTTTAAAGACAGACTTGAGTGGGGTGGGATGAGAGAAGTCATAGAAGAACTTGAAGAACGTCGTCGAATTGCCCGTTTGGGTGGTGGCGAGAAAAGAATTGAAGCCCAGCATGCCAGAGGCAAGTTGACGGCAAGAGAACGCATTGAACTTCTCCTCGACGAAGGGTCATTCGAAGAATATGACATGTTCGTTGAACATGATTGCCATGAATTCGGCATGGAAAATCAGAAAATCCCCGGCGATGGTGTTGTTACTGGTTGGGGTACAGTAAACGGCCGCGCGATTTACATTTTTGCCAAAGACTTTACCGTTTTTGGTGGTTCACTCTCTAAAGCCCACGCTCAAAAAATCAATAAAGTTCAAGATATGGCCCTACGCAACGGCTTGCCGATTATTGGTATTCTCGATGCAGGGGGGGCGCGAATACAAGAAGGTGTTGATGCGCTTGGCGGTTATGCCGAAGTATTCCAAAGAAACACGCTGGCCTCGGGTGTTATCCCACAAATCACCATGATTATGGGCCCTTGTGCGGGTGGTGACGTTTACTCACCAGCACTGACTGATTTTGTCTTCATGGTCCGTAATTCATCCTACATGTTTGTGACAGGCCCTGATGTTGTTAAAACTGTAACAAATGAAGAAGTAACAGCAGAGGAGTTGGGCGGCGCGAAAGTTCATACCACGAAGTCTTCCGTTGCGGATGGGGCTTATGACAATGATATTGAAGCGCTTACCGAGCTAAGACGGTTTATTGACTTATTACCGCAATCTAATCGGTCCGGCGTGCCGGTGCTCC
>QOQK01000025.1 GCA_003331985.1 PS1 clade bacterium
AATAAATGTGCTTCTCAACGCCAATGAATTTGGGAAAGACTTATTTGAAACCAAAGCACCACATTATGAAGACTGGATTATGCTGTTTATTCTTATAGCTAACGAGTCAGATGAAAAATCAACGGTTACAAAGAATTTTGTTGAAGTCACCGGACGTGCTTATGGCACAGTTCGGGCATCCCTCAAGCGTTTTGAGGAAAGAGGCTATATTCATACGCTACAAAAGATTGGTAGATCCGAACTTTATGTCCCTACAGACAAGCTTAAAAAAGCAGTTAATCAATGGGCACGGCAGCTTTGGCCGTGTATTGAAGACTATGAGCGTGCCAATAAATCCAGCAGAACCATTAGTTAGTTTTCATATCGGCAATTGCCAAAAAAATGTCCCC
Source organism: PS1 clade bacterium (assembly GCA_003331985.1). Lineage (GTDB taxonomy): Bacteria > Pseudomonadota > Alphaproteobacteria > RS24 > RS24 > Micropelagius. The sequence continues at coordinate 390 of QOQK01000025.1, forward strand.
ATCAACTTTGAATTGTGGCATCATAAGAAATGACTACTGACACTGATAAAAAATGGCCTATCCATAAGTCGCAAGATGAATGGTTGGAAAAGCTCTCTCCAGAGCAATATTATGTGACGCGGGAAGCGGGCACTGAAATGCCTTTCAAGGGGCCTCACCTCGACGACAAATCTAATGGTGTTTTTCATTGTATTTGTTGCGACACGCCACTTTTTTCATCTCAAACCAAGTTTGATAGCGGCACTGGGTGGCCGAGTTTTTTTCAGCCTGTTAACTCAGAAAATGTTGCTGAACATTCCGACACTTCGCATGGCATGACAAGAACCGAGGTTCTCTGCAGTCAATGCGGTGCGCATCTTGGGCATGTGTTTCCTGATGGCCCTCAGCCAACAGGTCTTCGCTATTGTATTAACGGAACGGCACTTGATAAAAAAGCGGACAATCATAGCGATGAATGAGCCGCGACCTCGCCCGCCGGTTGCAATAAAAATTAACACTACCAATACACGGCACACCATTACCAGAAATGACGAATATGCTTGGATGCGGGATGACAACTGGCAGGAAGTGCTCCGCAATCCCGACAAGCTTCGTTCAGATATCCATGAACATTTAGTGTCTGAAAACAACTATACAGATGCAGTTTTGGATACCAACGAAGCCCTTCGCCAAAAACTTTATAAAGAAATGCGCGGTAGGATTAAGGAAAATGATACATCTCCGCCCACCCCGAAAGGTGATTGGGCATGGTTCTCTGAATATGAAACCGGACAAGAGCATCAACAAATCTGCCGTCAAAGCAGAACTTCCGCTCACGCGAATAATATCCCTGACATAGTTCTGGACGCCAACAAAGAAGCTGTAGGTCTGGATTATTTTAAATTAGGCGGGACAGCCATTAGCCCGCGACAGGAATATCTTGCATGGGCCCACGACCCCAAAGGCTCGGAGTATTTCACTTTAAAAATCAGAAATATTTCAGCAGATACAGATTTACCCGATACTCTTACAAACACTTCCGGCTCTGTTGCCTGGTCTATTGATACGCGATTTATATTCTACATTTTATTGGATGAAAATCATAGGCCAAGCAAGGTCATGCGCCATAAACTAGGTACTGAACAAGCCGATGATGTGATTGTCTATGAAGAGGATGATGCCGGATTCTTCGTTTCACTCTCACAATCTAGAAGCGAAGAGTTGATATTCATTTCCGCTCATGACCATGAAACCTCAGAAGTTCATATGATTGACGCGGCTAAACCGGAACAGAAACCTGTTACAATTGCCTTAAGGCAGCCGCATATCGAATATGATGTCAGCCATGACCCCCAACGTAACAGACTTATTATCCTGACGAATAAAGATGCAGTTGATTTTCGCCTAATGTGGGCAGATATCGATACACCCGATAAATGGCACGAACTCGTTCCTCACAAAAAAGGTGCGCTTATTCTGGAAGTGGCAGCTTATGAGAATTTTATTGTCTGGCTATATCGGGAAAAAGCACTCCCAAAAATTAAAATTTTATCGACTGAGACAAATTCGGTAACTGAAATCGCATTCGAAGAAGCCGCCTACGATGTGTCTCTCGATACCGGGCTTGAATATTATACGAATATGGTCAGGTTTGCTTACACTTCAATGACCACTCCGAGGCAAATATTCGATTACGACATGTCATCCGGCGAGAGAAATATGGTCTACGAACAATCTGTTCCATCTGGTCATAACGCTCAGGATTATTTAACAAAACGCCTATGGGCACCAATCGCGAATGAGGAGCAGGAAATTCCAATCACCCTGCTCTGTCACAAAGATACACCATTAGATGGAACCGCACCTGTCTTGCTTTATGGATATGGTGCCTATGGTATTTCAATTCCGGCCAGCTTTTCGGGTAATCGCTTATCTCTGGTAGATCGCGGCTTTATTTACGCCATTGCTCATATTCGTGGCGGCAAAGAAATGGGTTTTGACTGGTTTTCACAGGGGCGCAAGGAAAATAAAACTAACAGCTTCAAGGATTTCGCTGCCGCGGCACAATATCTCATCGATAACAAGCTCACACAAAAAGGCAACATCACCATTCATGGCGGAAGCGCGGGCGGGCTTCTCGTGGGAGCAACCCTGAATCTATCTCCAGACTTATTCTGTGGCGCAATAGCTGAAGTACCTTTTGTCGATGTTTTAAACACCATGCTGGATGATACACTTCCTCTCACACCTCCAGAATGGCCAGAATGGGGAAACCCGATTTTAAGTGCTTTGGATTATCAAACAATTTCAGAATATGCGCCTTATGAAAACATCTCTGAAACAGCCTATCCTCATATACTCGCCACGGCAGGCCTCACGGACCCGCGAGTAACGTATTGGGAGCCAGCAAAATGGGTGGCCAGATTACGAGACAAACGCACGGATGATGGTTTGACTTTATTACGAACTGAAATGTCAGCAGGGCATGGGGGAAAAGCCGGACGATTTAACCAACTCGAAGAACTTGCATTGGTTTATTCATTTGTACTTTCAATCCATGAGATAAATGACTAATTAATCTCCATGCTTGAAAATATCTCCCATTACGGATTTGACTCTGAATACCTCAGCCTCGCGCTCAATAATCTATCAACTAAGTATGTTGATAGCGGCAAGCTATCTGGGTTTTCAGTTCTGATAGCTAGAAATCGAGAAATTGCAGGAATGTATCACACTGGTTACAGTGCTATGGGCGATGAAAAAGAATCTGCATTCCCGCTCAAAGAAGACAGTATCTACCGCATCTACTCCATGTCAAAGCCAATAACCGCATTTGCGATGATGCGTTTTGTGGAACGCGGGCAAATTAATCTGGATGACAAAGTAAAAGACTACATTCCCGCTTTTAAGGACCCTCAAGTCTGGGTATCGGGCGATACACGAGAGTACACAACACGACCATCAGAAAAAGATATCACTGTCTTTGATTTGTTGACCCATCAATCAGGCATGACTTACGACTTTTTAGGGGAACACCCTATAGATGCACTTTATCGACGCAAACAACTAACCGGAGGGAGGGCTTGCCGTCCTTCAGTTGAAGAGTTTGTAAATGAGATTGCGGTAATGCCTATTTTATTTACGCCTGGCGAAAAATGGAATTATTCATTCTCGCTGGATGTTGTCGGGCGCATCATGGAAGTCGTAAGCGGAAAACCTCTCGACAAAATTTTACATGAGGAAGTTTTTGAACCACTCAATATGAAGGATACTGGCTTCACCCTTCCTGCCGATAAAGCCGATCGTATGACACATCTTTATTTTAAAGATCATCGCAAAGACCTTATCCGGTGCATTGATCGCGGACGGGAAACGACCTTCTTAAAGCCCGCAGAAATGTTAGGCGGCGGCGGGGGCTTGCTTTCCACCCTGACTGATTATTATAAATTCTGCCATATGCTCGAAAGCAATGGAACAGTCAATGGTTCGACACTTTTATCCAAACAAACACTGGATATCATGCGGTCCAATCAATTGCCCGGTGACGCAACCATGAAAGAAAAAGCCGCCTGTAATTTCAGTGAAAGTGATATGGAAGGTACGGGCTTCGGCATTAGCTGGTCCATTATTACAGATCCAACAACTGAAGGTAATTACGCCTCCAGAGGCACTTATTCGTGGGGCGGGTTGGGGAATACCTATTTCTTCATAGACCCAATCGAAAAAATCAGTGTTATTTTGATGACCCAGATTGTTCCTTACGGGATTTATCCCATCCGCACAGAATTAAAAGAAATTGTCTATAAGGCTTTAAAATAAAACGAAGCCAAAAATTTAGATTTATCTAACTGTTAATTTTTTGTTGCCAGCAAGGTTTCTCTGATTAAGTTACTTAAAGATTGTAAGGGAATTAGAAATGTTACCAGATATTTTAAAAGATAATTTGCGGCTCCCGGTCATTGGGTCGCCCATGTTCATAGTTTCAAACCCAACGCTGGTATCAGCTCAGTGTAAAGCAGGTATTGTCGGATCGTTTCCAGCGCTTAACGCTCGACCTCAATCACTGTTGAAGGATTGGATTAGAGAAATTAAAGATGATCTCGCGGCTTATAAAGAAGAAAACCCTACAGCTAAAGTTGCACCTTTTGCAGTCAATCAGATTTGCCACATTACAAATGACCGCCTTATCCCAGACATGGAAACATGTGTAGAAGAAAAAGTGCCGATTATCATCACAAGCCTTCGCCCGCCTCAAGAAATCGTGGAGGCAGCCCACAGCTATGGGGGATTGGTTTATCATGATGTCATTAATATGCGTCATGCTCGCAAAGCTGCTGAGGATGGTGTTGATGGCCTGATTCTAGTCGCCGCAGGAGCAGGCGGTCATGCAGGCACGTTGAGCCCATTTGCAATTGTTCGCGAAGTTAAAAAGTGGTTTGACGGAACAATTTTACTCTCTGGAGCAATTGGTGACGGATTCTGTGTAGCCTCAGCCCTCGCTATGGGAGCTGACTTGGCTTATATCGGCTCCCGCTTCATCGCAACCAAAGAAGCAAATGCGGAAGAAGAGTATAAACAAATGTTGGTGGACTCAGCTGCCGATGACATTGTCTATTCATCATTGTTTACCGGCGTTCACGGAAACTACTTAAAACCCTCAGTCAGTAAAGCTGGTTTTGATCCAGATAATTTACCTGAAGCAGACAAAACCACTATGAATTTTGGTTCTGGCGGAAATACGGATGCCAAAGCATGGAAAGATATTTGGGGCTGCGGTCAGGGTATTGGTGGTATTGATAGCGTGGAAACTATTGGTGAAGTTGTTGACAGTCTGGAGGCTGAATACAAAGAAGCTATCGCTGAACTGCAAAACAAAGAAACAATGCTCGGCTAGAATCAAAGTTTCATTAAATTTTATATTTTAGAGAAAGCTGGCTGGGGTGGCAGGATTCGAACCTGCGCATGGCGATACCAAAAACCGCTGCCTTACCACTTGGCCACACCCCAATAAGCCTGCGTTTTATAACCTGAGCCGTCGGCTTGGTCTAGTGCAATTATGGGCTTGTTGGAGAGGGTATAATACCTAAAGCATTATTTTGCAAACTCGACAAAAATAACAATCCATTTTTTTCTTTCACATTAGTTACAGCATAAATATCCGAATGCCGAGCATCCAGCGCATGCACAACCTTTCCATTTTTATCCAGATATAAAGCCCAGGTTTCTTCCCAAAGAGGTTCAAATTCTATAAGCCTCATAATCCTAAAAACAAGTTTCCTCATAAAAGATGACGGCATCAGAGTATCTAAAGTTTTATCACGACCATTAACCAGAGCAATCCAGAAGCCACCGTCAGGAGCTCTTGTAATATTATCTGGATAGCCGGGGAGATTCTCTGCAAACACCTCTGTTTGCCCGGCTTTGGGGCCGGTAATCCAATATTTTTTAACCCTGTATCGATATGTCTCAGCAACCAAGACAAAGCTTTCATCATCTGCAAGAGCTACGCCATTAGCAAAATGCAGACCATCTAAAACAATCGCGGTTTCGCCTGTTTTTAGATCATAAGTAAGCAGTCGACCTGCTGCAGGTGTTTCCATCGCCTCATAAATTGTATCATTAAAATCATAACGCGTAGAAGCATCTGAGAACCAGACGACTCCATCACTTGAAATATCCAGATCATCCGCAAAACGAATAGGTGTTCCATCCACCTCATTGGTAAGAGTTTTTAATTCCCCAGTTTGGGTAAATGCCAAAAGTCCCAAAGGTGCATCTGCAATAATTAAATCACTTTGAACACCAGTCATTATTTCTCGTGCGAACTGCATTGCCAATGGGCGTCCACCTGTATTGAAAATATCTGTAAAATCATTTGATTTGGGGTCAATCGCAATTATGCGGCCATCTGCAAGACCTGAAAAAATAAATCCATTATCCGCAATCGCACTACCTTCAGGTCCGTAACCGTCGAGTTCGATTAATCGCGCATCTGCGAGGCGGTTATTTCTTTCAAAAGGGGCCATACCTGCTGGATTTTTGTCCGGTGTCCATACTTCAGGCGAAATCTCTATAGGCCAGAAAAACAAATACCCGATTGGTAGGGAAATCATAATCAATAAGGCCCCAAAAATATTTTTTGCTTTAAATGACAATAAGCTCTCCCCTTGCTTTACTTAACATACATTTTGGTAATCTTTATGTAACCCCGATAAATTCCCTCTATTGGCAATATTTCAGTCAGCAGGTATAAATTTCAGTAGGAAATATAACATCAATGAAGACAGTAAAATTTTATGAGGGATAAAATGTCTTACGATTTTGAAAATATCGAGAAAATCAAACAACTTAAATACAGATATTGTAGAAGTATTGACAGTTGCAATATTGAAGAGCTTGGGCGTGTCTTTACAGATGATGCCCGCATAAATTATCAAGGCGGCAGCTATACTTTCGAAGCCGAGGGTAAAGAGAACATCCTCACTGCCATGAAATTTGCATTTCATGACAAGCTTGTATCTTGTCATACCGTTCACATGCCAGTTATTGAAATAACAGGCGATACCACAGCGAAAGGCCAATGGCGGTTATTAGATTATGCAATGAATCTCGCTGAAGACAATAAAGTTACTGTCGGAGGTGCGGAATATGTTGATGACTATATTAAAAATACCGACGGAGTATGGCAAATCAAGCAATCCGCATATACACGTGTTTATGAACAGGTCTTCTTACAGAATGACCATAATCTTACCCATTACCAGCTTGGGGGTGGCGTGGTTAAAGGTGAGTTCTCAATATAGAAGCGCCTGATTTATAAGAACCACGCAATTCAAAAAGGAAGTCAGATTGGCGATACCTTATGTATTTGAAGACGACGTTGAACATGGGGTTTGCAAACGCTTAACCCCGCTCATCAGACGTGTCATTTGCAACAATCCGGGCCCTTTCACTTATACGGGCACCACCACCTTCATTGTCGGCAATGGCGTTGTCGCAATAATTGACCCTGGTCCGAATAATATCTCTCATCTAGATGCAATTATTGCAGCACTCGACCCAAGTGAAGTCGTTAGCCATATTCTGGTCACACATACCCATAGCGACCACTCGCCTCTGGCTAATGCGCTTAAAGAAAGAACAGGTGCTAAGATATGTGGCTTTATAGAGCTTAACAATGACACCCCGCGCGCCAAAAGCCGGATAGATACAAAAGTTGCTATAGAGGATGCAAACTTCGTTGAAATGGAAGAGGCCATCCAGCGTGATTTCAACCCAGACATTCCGCTTCAACATCAAGATATTCTGAATGGACCGGACTGGACTCTTGAAGCGATACACACTCCCGGACACATAGATAATCACTTATGTTTTTTACTTAATGAAGAAAAAACAATGTTCACCGGAGACCATATTATGGGCTGGGCGACCAGCGTTATCGTTCCTCCAGATGGCAATATGGCAGATTACATGGACTCTTTGGAGCGCCTATTAAGCTTCAACCTTAATCTACTACGTCCAACGCACGGACCGGCAATAGAAAATCCAAAAACTTTTATCAACGCCTATATTACCCATCGTCAAAATCGTGAAGAACAGATTCTTGGTCAACTCGCCAAGGGAACTACACAAATTCAAGATATGATACCTGTGCTATACGCTGACACTGACAAACGACTTTACCCTGCTGCAGCTATGTCAGTTCTCGCTCATCTCGAAGGGCTTGTGCGAACTGGCAAAGTTGTCTGCAATGACGAAATAAAGTTATCTTCAGATTTTCAATTAAAGTAAATCAGGCGTCCATAGCGGTGGGCAGAACATAATCTTTAAATTGCTCGCGCAGCGTCAGCTTTTGGATTTTTCCGGTAGCTGTATGAGGGATTTCGTCAACGAAAACCACATCATCCGGCATCCACCATTTGGCGATTTTACCTTCCATAAAGCCCAACACATCTGCTCGTGATAACTCTGTATCTTCTTTTTTAATCACAATAAGAATGGGACGTTCATCCCATTTTGGATGTGCAACACCAATTACAGCAGCCTCAACAACATCAGGATGCCCGACGGCAATATTCTCAAGTTCAATAGAAGAAATCCACTCCCCCCCAGATTTCACCACATCTTTGGACCGATCAGTAATTTGCATAAACCCATCAGCATCAAGGGTTGCGACATCGCCCGTATCAAAAAACCCATCATCATCGAGCACATCACCACCATCACCCTTCATGTAACTTTCAATAATAAAAGGCCCTTTAACTTTTAAATTCCCAAAAGTTTTGCCATCACGAGGTAATTCATTTCCATCATCATCTGTGATTTTCATTTGAACAAGAAAAGGAGGACGCCCCTGCTTAACTTTCATATCCACTCGCTCATCAAAAGAAAGAGTTTGCATTTTTCCTGTCAAAACACCCATCGTTCCCAATGGTGATAATTCAGTCATGCCCCAGGCATGGTTAACCTCAACATCATAATCTTTTTCAAATTTCTCTATCATCATGCGCGGGGCTGCTGAGCCGCCAATCACTACTGTATCCAGATAAGGTAATTTAAGATTTTGATCCTCAAGATGTTGCAACAACATAAGCCAGACAGTTGGCACAGCAGCAGTAAAACTTACCTGTTCTGTGTCAAGTAGCTCAAATATGCTCGCTCCATCCATTTGTGGCCCAGGATTGACAATTGCAGCACCAACCATAGGGCAAGTAAAAACCAACCCCCACGCATTAGCATGGAACATAGGGACAACTGGCATTACGACAGATTTGCTCCCAAGCCCCATAACATCTTGGCTCACTGCAATAAGAGAATGTAGAACATTAGAACGATGGGAATAAATAACCCCTTTTGGATTTCCTGTAGTGCCGGAAGTGTAACAAATGCCACAAGCATCATTTTCATCTACCTGCACCCAGCTGAAATCACCATCCTGCGCATTGATAAGCATTTCATAACAATGAACATTATTTAACTTCGTTTGGGGCATTTCGTCTTCATCACAATAAATAATGAAGCCTTTAACCATATCAAGCTTATCCTGAAGAGCCTCAAGAATAGGCACGAATGTCAGATCGACAAAAATATATTTATCCTCAGCATGGTTGATAATATATATAAGCTGGTCAGCAAACAGTCGCGGATTGAGGGTATGATAAACAGCGCCTATTCCGGTGATGGCATACCAACTTTCAAAATGTCTATGATTATTCCATGCCAGCGTAGCGACAACGTCTCCCTTGCCCAGCCCAAGTGATTGGAGAGCCTGTGACATTTTTCTAGCTCTTAAATGTGCTTCGGAATAGGTTTCCCTGTGGATTTTACCACCAACCAGTCGAGAGACAATCTCAATATCTGAATGATAAATATTAGCATGATCGAGAATATCATTAACCAGTAATGCCGATGTCTGCATTCTTCCAAGCATATTTCCCCCACTAACTAACCTTGATTTTTCAATGACTTCACTATGGCTTTAAACTGCCAAGTAAAGAAGAATTAAGATAAACGTACTAGAAGTGTAATTCAACAACAACAAAGCACGAAGTATTGTCCATAAGATGGTTAAGGAAATAACCTAGTTGTCTGCCAATCGGAAGTTTCATTATCACGACGATAGACAATTCTATCGTGCAGTCTGAACTCACCATCCTGCCAAAATTCTATTTCTTGGGGTTTAATTAACCAGCCGGACCAATACGATGGACGAGGCACTTCTTGGTCAGAAAACTTTTCTTCAAATTCCTTAACGCGCGCCTCCAGCGTGTCTCTATCGGAAAGAGGTGTCGACTGCTTTGACGCCCAAGCACCAATCTGACTACCTCTAGCGCGCGACGCATAATATTGATCCGCATCCTCATCACTGACTTGTTCAACTTCGCCCCGCACCCGCACTTGACGGTTAAGTGATTTCCAATGAAATCCTAAAGCAGCCTTTTGGGTAGTAAATAGTTCATTACTCTTTGCGCTTTCTAGGTTGGTATAAAACACAAACCCGCCATCACTGACACCTTTGAGAAGCACAACTCGTACATTAGGCATACCCAGCTTATCCACTGTCGCAACGGACATGGCATTGGGATCATTCAGCTCTGTTTTTTCGGCTTCAGATAACCAACCTGCAAATGCAGTAATTGGATTATTCGGCGGAGATTGAAAATTCATGTAAACCTTTCGAATATTTCATTTTTAAATTAGACCGTTTTTTCTTATATTCAAAATTGGAACGAAATGAACTACTCACATTAAAAATATAAGGGAGTTATAACTTTGTTTTCTAAAAAAAACCCACTGATCTGGTCAACTATTATTGCGGTTTCATTAATTCAAGCCAGCTGCGCGGAAAACCCTAACAGACAACAGGAGATAGGTGCGGTGACCGGTTTATTACTTGGCGGTCTAGTTGGTTCTCAAATAGGCGATGGTAAAGGCCGAAACGCTGCGATTGTCGCGGGTGCGGTATTAGGCACTCTTGCAGGTAGCGAGATTGGTCGCCGCCTAGATGAAGCCGATAGAATAAAAATGGGCACCGCAACAACGGATGCATTGAATAATAATAAAATTGGAACATCCAGTCGCTGGCAGAGCGATCGCCCAGATATTGCTGGTGCCGCAACGCCTACCCGCGATTATACCGATGAAAACGGAAATTATTGCCGGGAAATCAAGCAAACAGTTGTTATTAAGGGCGAAACCCAACAGGAAACGGGCCAAGCCTGCCGTGAAAAAGACGGATCCTGGTCATTAAGCTGATCCATAAGACTTAAAAAAACCTGTATATTTCCTTTTCTTGGTTTATGAGGGGGGGCATTCCACCCTATACTGATTGAGTCGTTCATTGCATTATCTTGACGACACTCTTTTAAGTGGGTGTTGGATATGCGGTGAAGCTGAAAAAAAGGAAAACTAAAATGTCGGGTATGATGCAAGGTAAACGCGGCCTCATAATGGGTGTGGCCAATAAAAACTCCATCGCGTGGGGCATTGCTCGCGCCTGTGCCGATGCGGGAGCAGAACTCGCATTCACTTATCAGGGCGAAGCGCTTGAAAAGCGAGTATTCCCACTAGCCGAGTCAGTGGGTGCAAATATTGTAGAACCCTGCGATGTAACCGACGAAGCCAGCCTTTCGGCACTATTTGAAAAACTTAAAAAAGAATGGGGCCATCTGGATTTTGTTGTTCATGCCATTGCTTTTGCCGGCAAAGAAGAATTGATGGGACGCTATGTCGACACTTCTTCAAAAGCTTTTGATATGGCTCTGAATATCTCGTGCTATTCCTTCACAGCAGTTTGCCGTCATGCCGAGCCACTAATGTCTGAGGGAGGCTCTTTGCTTACCCTATCCTATTATGGTGCAGAGAAAGTCATCCCCCATTACAATGTTATGGGTGTTGCTAAAGCCGCGCTTGAAGCAAGTGTTCGATACCTTGCTACCGATTTAGGTCCCGAAGGTTTGCGTGTAAATGGCATCTCCGCCGGACCAATCAGGACACTTGCGGCTGCAGGGATTGGTGATTTCAAGGAAATGCTTAAATGGAATGAAGCAAATGCGCCATTACGCCAAAATGTGACACAAGAACAAGTTGGTCAATCAGCTCTCTATCTTTTATCTGATATGGGTTCAGGTGTTACGGGTGAAATTCATTATGTGGATTGTGGCTATAATACAATTGGTTTGGCAGCATTTGAAAACCTTAAGGACTCAAAACCTGCCGCGTCTGAATCTTAGAAATGTCGGAAGCTGACACGCTTAATTTTTTTTAAACTCGAAACTGAAATAAATGTCACATAATTCATTTGGTCATCTTTTTAAATTTACAAGCTGGGGCGAAAGTCATGGACCCGCGATAGGCTGTGTAGTCGACGGCACGCCCGCACGCATACCTTTGCTTGAGACAGACATTCAACATTTTCTGGATCGACGAAAGCCTGGGCAAAATCGTTTCACCACGCAACGGCAAGAACCTGATGAAGTCAAAATCTTGTCAGGCGTTTTTGAAGACCCAGAAACCGGTGAGCAGGTGACAACAGGTACACCAATTTCATTGCATATTGAAAACACAGACCAACGATCCAAAGATTATTCAGATATAAAAGATAGCTATCGACCTGGACATGCAGATTTCACCTATACCGAGAAATACGGAATTCGGGATTATAGAGGGGGCGGACGACAATCAGCACGCGAAACGGCAACCCGCGTTGCCGCTGGTGCCATTGCGCGCAAAATCCTCCCCGATGTAGCTATTGTCGGCTCGCTGGTTCAAATGGGACCGCACACGATTAATCGAAATAATTGGGATGATGCAGAAATTGATAACAACCATTTCTGGTGTCCCGACAAAGAAGCCGCCACTTTGTGGGAAGACTACCTTGACGGGGTTCGAAAAGCCGGGTCATCTTGCGGTGCAATTATTGAAGTCACCGCTAAAAATGTACCCGTAGGTCTCGGCGCTCCAATTTACGGCAAGCTTGATGCTGACCTAGCAAGCGCAATGATGAGCATCAATGCCGTTAAAGGCGTTGAAATCGGTGAAGGGTTTGCAGCCGCTGCCTTGTCCGGTGAAATGAATGCCGATGAGATGTCAGCGTCCAAAAGTGATCAAAATTCACCAGAGTTTTCAAGCAATCATGCCGGAGGTATTCTAGGTGGCATCTCAACTGGTCAAGACATTACATTGCGTTTTGCAGTCAAACCAACTTCATCGATTTTGACACCACGCAAAACAATTACCTCATCCGGAGAAGAGACTGAAATTATCACAAAAGGACGCCATGACCCTTGTGTTGGTATCCGCGCTGTCCCGGTTGGTGAGGCTATGATGGCTATTGTTCTTGCCGACCATTTTCTAAGAAACCGTGGACAAAACGGATAGAGCTTTCCATGCAAAGTCGTTTGTATTTAATTACACCGCCGCTCTTCGATTTAGAGAGTTTTCCTGACCTGTTGGACAAAACGCTCGCAGCAGGAGATGTTGCTTGCCTTCAATTGCGGCTTAAGCAAGCGGATGAGACACCTGTCGCTGATAATCTCATTTTACAAGCAGCAGAAAAACTTCTTCCAATTGCTCATAAATATGATGTGAGTCTGTTGATTAATGATCGCGCTGACCTCGCCCTGACAGCTGGCGCAGATGGTGTGCATGTCGGCCAAGCCGACACGCCATACGCAGAAGCACGGCAGATACTTGGTCAGGATGCAATTATTGGCGTAACTTGCCACGATAGTCGTCACCTTGCCATGGTTGCCGGCGAAGAAGGCGCCGACTATATAGCCTTTGGCGCTTTTTTTCCGACATCCACCAAAACACCCTCTGCTCAAGCCGGACTGGACTTACTGACATGGTGGCAGGAAACAACTGAACTGCCTTGTGTTGCCATTGGCGGCATCACGACTGAAAATGCCTCGACACTGATAAAAGCGGGCGCAGATTTTATCGCTGTCTCCGGTGGCGTTTGGGGTTATGAACATGGACCTGAAGAAGCTGTAAAAGCCTTTAACGCGCTTTTTCTCTCCTCAGATGAAAGCTAGGCTTTTTTTTAGAAACTGAAAGTGTTATCAGTGCGACACGATTGATCTTATTGTGATCAAATCCTGAGGAGTTAACATGAAAATCAACGGCAATGAAATCCGCCCAGGCAATGTTATCCAACATAATGGAGAGTTATGGGTGGCGGTCAAACTCCAGCATGTTAAACCCGGAAAGGGTGGCGCATTTGCCCAAGTCGAGCTTAAAAACCTTCTCAATGGATCAAAACTAAATGAAAGATTCCGTTCTGCCGACAAGATTGAGCGCGTCAGACTGGAACAAAGAGATTATCAATTTCTCTATGAAGCTGACAACGCGCTCACTTTTATGGACACAGAAACCTATGACCAGATTGAACTACAAACTGAGTTTGTCGGTGAGCGCGCTGCTTTCTTGCAAGATGGCATGATGGTAGTTGTTGAAATACATGAGGGTAAACCAATTGGTGTTCGTCTTCCTGATCAGGTAACTCTGGCAGTTTCCGAGACCGAACCTGTTGTAAAAGGTCAGACCGCGGCGTCATCTAACAAGCCCGCCATGCTCGAAAACGGGGTTAGGGTCATGGTGCCACCTTTTGTAGAAGCCGGTGACAAAATTGTTGTTGAGACAAATGAAGTCGTTTACCTGAAGCGTGCTGATTAGATGCCTGCTACATCCCCCACACTCAATGTTATGATACTCGCCGCCCGCAAGGCAGCCAGAGATTTACGCCGTGATTTTGGAGAAGTTGAAAACCTTCAAGTCTCAAAAAAGGGGCCAGGGGATTTTGTATCCAATGCCGATTTGAAAGCCGAAAAAACAATCTTTGAAGAGCTTTCGCATGCAAGGCCTGGTTATGGCTTCATCATGGAAGAAAGTGGCATTCATGAAGGCAAAGACAAAACCCATAATTGGATTGTCGACCCGCTGGACGGCACTAGCAATTTTCTCCACGGCATTCCGCATTTTGCTACATCCATTGCCCTAGAGCGAGAGGGTCAGCTCGTTGCGGGCGTTGTATATAATCCTGTCACTGACGAAATGTTTTATGCTGAAAAGGGTACGGGTGCTTACTTCAATGATAAGCGTATGCGGGTAGCTGGACGTTCTCACCTGTCAGATGCCGTATTTGCCTGTGGCATTCCTCATGGTGAGCGCGCCGGTCAGGATGCTTTTGCAAATGAAATTAAAACCCTACTTCCCAAAGTAGCAGGTGTTCGTCGCTTTGGAGCTGCCGCGTTAGATTTAGCCTATGTCGCCGCAGGTCGTGTTGATGGTTTCTGGGAGCGCGGACTTTCCTCATGGGATATGGCCGCAGGTATTGTGCTCGTAAGAGAAGCTGGCGGTATTGTGACAGATCTTAAAAATGCGTCGAACTCCCTCGAAACCGGCGATATCATCGCTGCAAATGACATTCTGCACGATAAGTTGCTTCCCGAACTCGGATAGTTTGCTTCTCAAATTTATATGACTTTAAGGTTTCCCTTACCTTCACCAAATTGCAGATTGGCAAGCCTTTGGTATAGTCCTTCTTGTTCGAGCAATTGTGCGTGTGTCCCTGTCGCGATGACCTTACCACTATCCATCACTATAATCCGATCAGCTTTAAGAACTGTGGCAAGACGGTGGGCAATCACGAGCGTCGTGCACCCCTCCATTAGGCGCCCCAATGCCGTCTGTACAACTTTTTCACTTTCGGCGTCCAACGCCGATGTCGCCTCATCCAATAAGAGAAGCGGTGCATTTCTTAAAATAGCGCGAGCGATAGCAATACGCTGGCGCTGACCGCCACTAAGCGTTACCCCGCGCTCGCCAAGCTTCGTGTCATAACCTTCAGGCAATTGCCTTACGAAATCATCTGCCAGCGATTTATCAGCCGCGGCATAAACTTCATTAGCCGAAGCTGAGGGACGCCCGAACAGAATATTTTGATAAACCGTATCAGCAAAAATTACAGTCTCCTGCGGGACAATGGAAATCTGCTGGCGTATATCTAACGGGTCAGCTTGCTGAAGGTTTACTTCATCAAGACCGACAAACCCCGCAGAGGGATCATAGAAACGCATAAGAAGCTGAAAAACAGTACTTTTACCCGCTCCTGATGGCCCAACCAAAGCAACTGTTTCTCCTGGCGATACAGAGAATGAGAAACTATCTAGCGCAGCAATTTTTGGGCGCGTTGGGTAATGAAAAGTTACATCCTTAAAATCAACATGCCCGTTAATCCGTTCCGGCATATGGACCGGATTTTGAGGAGCTTTGATTTGCGGCTCTACCTCAAGAATCTCCACCAGACGTTCAGTTGCACCCGCTGCAAGTTGAATATCTCCCCAAACCTCAGAAAGAGCGGCAATCGCTGTCGAGCATAAAATCGCATAAATAATAAACTGCCCGAGCGTGCCGCTGGTCATATCTCCCGTCACCACTTTTTGAGCGCCAAGCCATAAAATTCCAACAACACCAGCAAATACGAGGGTGAATGCCAGCGCCGTCAATAAAGACCGCGCCATCACCCGCATCTTCGCGGTGGCAAAAGAATTTTCAACAATCTCTGAAAATTTGCGGCGATCTTCTTCTTCATGTGTAAATGCTTGCACGACCTGAATGGACTGAATTGTCTCTGATGCCATCGCGCTTGTATCTGCAATTCTGTCCTGACTAGCACGAGATAATCGGCGCACCATCCGTCCAAATAAAATCATGGGTACGATTATCATCGGCAAAATCAGAACCGCAAGACTGCTCAGAGACAGGCTGGTTATGCTCAACATGATTGCCGCCCCAATAAACATAAAAATATTCCGCAAAGCGATTGAAGCCGATGAGCCTACGACGGTTTTAATCAATGTCGTATCCGCAGTAAGCCGTGATAGAACTTCTCCGGTTTTTGTTACTTCAAAAAAGGATGGGCTGAGTTTTGTAATATGAGTATAAACCGCCAGTCGTAGGTCGGAGGTGACACGCTCCCCCAGCCATGAAACAAAATAAAATCGTGAAGCACTCGCAATACCAATCACCACCGCTACAGCCATCATTGCTTTGAAGTAAATATCCACTGCCGCAGCATCTGTTCCCGAAAAGCCATTATCAATGACATAGCGAACCGCCACCGGAAGCGTCAGGGTTGACGCCGCCGCCAGCACCAGCGAGACAAAGGCACCTATCACCCGCCATGGATATTGCAATATAAATGGCATAAGAGCTCTTAGGGGCCAGACGTTTTTGGATTTCTGTCGCCGGCGCGCCTGCTCTTCTAATTTTTCTGCTGGATGAACACTGTCTGACATTAATAATCCTTACGGAAGATATATAATATTTTGTTCGTTATGTAACAATTTGAAGTTTGAAAAAACTGTTTTATTCAATTCGCAACGCTTGCATAGACTGCATCTAATCGGTATAAGGCAACATTAATTACGAGACGATTGGTA
>QOQK01000026.1 GCA_003331985.1 PS1 clade bacterium
GCATTAACTAATTTATCGCAGGATATTATCAGCCGTCATCCTATACCTGCTCACAGAGTTTTGGCGCATAGTGATGTGGCCCCTTCACGCAAAACAGACCCTGGCCCTTTATTTGACTGGTCGGGTCTTGCCAAAAAAGGTGTTGGCCTCTGGTCCGATTGTGGGGAGAAGGACTTATCGTCTTTGTCTTCACCTAAGTTTTTTGAAGTAGAACCAATTCAAAGAGGTGAGGCATCGGAAAACACACAAGCGGTTGAACAGCTCCAACAGGCTCTTAGAGCTTTTGGATATCAGATTATACCGGATGGGGTTTACGGCCCTGCAACGCAGACAGTCATGTGCGCCTTTCAACTTCACTTTCGTTCTGACCGAATTGACGGCCTTGCTGATGCCGTGTGCTGTGCAAGATTGCTTGACCTTATAAGCCGGAAGCAATAGACAGAAATTGGATAGACGGTCGGGCAGCTGCCTCTGTATAGGGGAGGAAAGTCCGGGCTCCATGGGAACACGATGCCGGATAATTCCCGGCCAGGGTGACCTGAGGGAAAGTGCCACAGAAAACAAACCGCCCGTCAGGGTAAGGGTGAAATGGTGCGGTAAGAGCGCACCGCATGGCCGGTAACGGGCATGGCAGGGTAAACCCCATCGGGAGCAAAACCAAATAGAAGCGGCGTATAACCAGTTTCTAGGTTGTCGCTTGGGTAGGTTGCAAGAGGTGTTCGGTAACGGGCATCCCAGATGAATGGCTGCACATTATGTGTTCACACATAAGGACAGAACCCGGCTTATAGACTGTCTATCCTTTTCTTTTTTAATTAAGTGCTTTTGCCTCAACATTTACGGGTTTGAGTGGCCTGTATAAATCCCTAAAGAGAGAGTTAAGTCACTATAAAATCCCAATAAAACGCATTGACATCCCATAAAATCCCATGTTATCCCTAAATATCCCATTTAGGACCATGCCTGAATTGTATCAAGTAAACCCTTTTAGGCACAGGTGAAGGTCATTAAATGAGCCAGAAATTGAGGAGGCACCGGTTTTGACAGCTTTTATGTCAACAGTTACGGGGAAAATTGATGCGAAAGGGCGGGTTTCCGTGCCTTCCGTCTTCCGTGCGGCTGCCGTGGCTCAGGGTTTTAATGGTGTTTACCTCTATCCGTCGTTTACAGAGCGGGCGATAGAGGGGGGTGGTCAGCTTTTGATGGATAATGTCAATCAGATGGTTGGACAACTTGACCCCTATTCCGAGGAACGGGATGCGTTGGCAACAGCTCTTTTTGCTGACAGTCACCAGTTAAATTTTGATGGTGACGGGCGAGTGTCTTTACCTTCTGCTCTTCTTGACCATGCAGGTATTGATAAAAGTCTCACATTTGTGGGGCTAGGCGCCAAGTTTCAAATTTGGGAGCCGGAAATTTTTGATGACCATCGGGCTAAAGCGCGTGAGCTTGCCAAGCAACATCGAGGGATGTTGAGGTCCCTTGCTGGTGGACCTCTCCCTGATAAAGCCGGAGGCGGATGATGACCCGGGTATGTTCTGACAAAACCACTGATGACAGAAGTTACCCCGAAACGCGTCCTCACATTCCCGTTCTTCTCAACGAGGTTATCGAAGCTCTGTCTCCGCAAGACGGAGAAATTTTTGTTGACGGTACATTTGGAGCGGGTGGGTATACCCGCGCTTTACTTGAAGCCGCTGATTGTGCTGTCATCGCGATTGACCGTGACCCGGACGCTATTGAGGCGGGCAAAAATCTACAAGCCCAGTTTGGTGACCGCCTAAAGTTAAGTCATGGTTGTTACGGAGATATGCACGAGCTTGCACAGGCGCACGGGTTTCAAAAAGTTGATGGCGTAACGCTGGATTTGGGTGTTTCTTCAATGCAGCTTGATCAATCCGAGCGAGGCTTTTCATTTAATCATGATGGCCCGTTGGATATGCGCATGGGGCAAGATGGCCCAAGCGCTGCTGATATTGTTAATACAATAGATGAAAAATTGCTTGCCCGTATCATTGCTCTTTATGGCGAGGAGCGAAAAGCAAGAGCTATAGCGCGCGCCATTGGTCGTGTGCGTGGTGATATAGAAATTTCCCGTACATTAGAGCTGGCAGATATTGTGTCACAGTCAATTGGCCAACCGCCCGGTTTGCAAAAAATTCATCCAGCGACGAGAACCTTTCAAGCCCTAAGAATTTATGTGAATGACGAATTGGGTGAGTTGGTACGAGGACTGGCGTCTGCTGAAAACCTGCTCGGCGATGGTGGGCGGCTTGCTGTTGTTACTTTCCACTCTCTAGAAGACAGAATTGCTAAAAAATTCCTTGCCCGTCGGACGGGGCGTGTTGGCCGCCCCTCAAGGCATTTACCCGAGACACAACCCCCTGCGCCGAGTTTTACGGAACTGACGCGTAAAGGGGTTCAGGCCAGTGAAGATGAAATTTCTATAAACCCGCGTTCTCGTTCGGCTCGGTTGCGTGCTGCAACACGCACAGGCGCCTCGGCTTTTCCTTTGGAGGATGTTTTGTTTAAAGCCCCCGCGGGTGATGCTAGTGGGGTTCGCACATGATCCGTCTTGTTAATATCGTTATGTTCATCTCTGTTATCGTGCTTTTCGCCATGGTCTATCACATTCGATATGGCGCGGATGCTGAATATAAAGCTATCAGAAATGCAGAACGCGCGATTGTGAAAGAGAAAACGACACGCCGCATTTTGGAGGCTGAATGGGTGAGTCTGAATAATCCGGCACGCCTCGAGAAATTATCCGAAATACATTTGCGGCTTGAGCCTCTCGCTGCCATTCAAATACGGACACCGGACAGCTTTATCATTTCCGAAGAAGACCAAATCGTGAAGGCAAATATTAAGTCTGATAATCAAGGCAGTTGGCAAAATAGTTGGACGCTGTCAGGCGAAAGAGGGGGGCTTGATGCGCGGTGAAGTCATGCCATCTCTGATACGTCCGGGCGGCGATTTGGTTGAGGCAACAAATGCTCAACTGGGAATTCGCCTCGGCGATTTAGAGGGGCATGCGGTTGATATTACGCGTCGGCGCATTTGGTTGGCGATATGGGTCTTTACGCTTATTTTTATCCTGCTTGGTGCGCGGCTAGCGAATTTAACTGTCGGTGGTGACGGGCCGATGTCGGCCACGAGAAGTGTTTTGCCTCAGACAGCGCAAGAACGTCCCATTATTGTTGATCGCAATGGTGTCCTCTTGGCCACTCAAATCAGTGCTTATAACCTTGGGGCGGATGCTCGCAAAATTTCTAATGTTGATGAAACGATTGCCGCACTTGCTGAAATGTTACCAGGTTTCAATCGTGAAAAAGCAATACGATATTTAAACTCCAATCGTAGCTATGTCGAGTTGATGAAGGGCTTAACGCCGCAACAATACAAGACGGTCTTAACGTTGGGTGATCCGGCATTGAAAATGCAAAAAGCCGATCGACGCTTTTACCCGCATGGGCCATTGGCTTCTCATATGCTTGGATTTGTCGGTAGCGATATGCAGGGGCTTGCCGGATTAGAGTTTTTTCTCGATCGTAACTTAGAACCTTCTGTGCATGACGGGAATTTACCTGTCACGCTAGATATTCGTGTGCAGCACAGTGTGCGCGCTGAGTTGGCAAAGAGCATTGAGAAATTTTATGCCACCGGCGGCAGTGCCATTGTGATGGATGTGAAGAATGGCAATATTTTGTCTATGGTGTCTTTGCCGGATTTTAATCCTAATCTGACCCCATGGAATGCTGGTCATCAGCGTTTATTTAACATGGCAACTTTGGGAACTTACGAACTCGGTTCGGTTTTCAAAGTATTCACAGCATCCATGGTGCTTGAGACTGGTGCGGCCACTCCAAGGGATACATTTCAAACGTCTTTGCCGATTTCCATCGGGAAGCATGAAATTACAGACCCACATGGTGAGAAGCGTCCGCTTACAGTTGGTGAGATTGTTGTTCATTCATCAAATATAGGATCCGCGCAATTGGCGCTTTCGGTTGCCCCTGAAGTGCATTGGGGATTTCTTGAGCGCCTTGGTTTAATTGATAAGCCAGAATTGGAAATTCCTGAATTGACAAAGCCTCAACTCCCGCACCAATGGGGTGAGGTGGAACGGGCCACAAGTTCTTACGGCTATGGCATTAGTATATCTCCGCTTCAGGCTTTGGTGGCCGGTGCGGCAATAGTGAATGGCGGAGTGATGTATCGCCCGCGCCTTATTAATGATGATTTGCCTCTTGGTGTTCGCGTAATATCTGAGGAAACAAGCAATCACATGCGCCAGATTATGCGCGCTGTCGTCACCCATGGTACGGCTAAAAATGCTAAAAACTCAAAATTTATGATTTTGGGTAAAACTGGAACAGCTCGAATAGCAGGGCCGGGTGGGTATGACTCAAATCGTCTCATGACGAGTTTTCTTGGCGCATTTCCGGCGCATGAACCGCGTTATGCTTTCATTGTTATTCTTCAAGAACCACAACGGGTTGATGGTGTTTATGGCACAGGAGCTGGATGGAATGTTGTCCCGTTATCGACGGATATTGTTGAGCGTATCGCCCCTTTGCTGGGTGTCATGCCGCAACCTGCCAATGTGCCCGGTGATGAGGGTTTCATCGTCCATAAAGTTAAGGAGGTTTTGTGATGCGCCTCAACGAATTGCTTGGTCAAAATCTCAAAGAGGATGCCCTTGAAACCAGCTTGGACAAGAATGTTGAAATTCTTGGTATGACCGCGGATAGCCGACATGTTCTTCCTGGTTATATGTTTGCTGCGCTCCCCGGATCGGTGGTGGATGGCGCAAAATATATTGGTGATGCTGTGAAAAATGGTGCGCGATTAATTCTTGCGGGCCCCGAAGTCGACTTCCCCAATGGTAAATTGCCGGATGGGGTTGAGACAGTTCTTAGGGATGATAATCCCCGCCGTCAGCTTGCTTTATTAGCGCAACGGTTTTTCAAATTTGCACCAGCTCAGATTTTTACTGTAACCGGAACGAATGGCAAAACTTCTGTCGCGACTTTTGTGGATCAAATTTTAACGCATGCTGGCAGGTCTTCTGCTTCTATGGGAACGCTCGGTGTTAAGGCTGGTGATTATCAATTACCGCTTGAACATACGACGCCTGAGCCAGTTATGCTGCATGCTATTTTGCGCGACTTATATGCGCTCGGTGTTGTAAATTTGGCAATGGAAGTTTCTAGCCATGCCTTGTCTCAGTTCAGAGTTGATGGCGTTAGGGTAAATGTTGCGGGCTTTACAAACCTGTCGCGCGATCATCTAGATTACCATGAAAATGAACATGCTTATCTTGATGCAAAAGCGCGCCTTTTTTCTGAAGTTCTGATGCCGGGGGGTATCGCAGTCATTAATCGTAAGGGCGCGAAATCTGATTTTATTGAGCAGGCCGCAGTTAAAGCTGGGCGTAATATATTTACGTTGGACTCTGAAAATGCAGATCTAACCTTAAGTAATGTGATGCCACATGCTGAAGGGCTTAATTTTACGCTGACTTATCAGGGTGAAAGTATTGAAGTCCAGACACATATTGCAGGCTTGTTTCAAGCTGAAAATATTGCGCTTGCGGCTGCGATGTGCCTCGCAGGTGGATTGCCGTTTAAAAAATTATCAGGAGGTTTGGCGTCGCTTGCTGCGCCAGCAGGCCGAATGGAGCAAGTGGTGTCATCTCCAACAGATGCTGCTTGTTATGTAGATTACGCGCACACGCCTGATGCACTTGCAAATGCTTTGAAAGCTCTGCGCCCGCATTGTGAAGGCAGATTGATTTGTGTCTTTGGCTGTGGCGGAGACCGAGACAAAGGCAAACGGGCTGAAATGGGGCAGATTGCTTCGCACCATGCCGATAGTGTCATCATTACAGATGATAATCCTCGCACTGAAGATGCGGCGCTTATAAGGCAGGAGGTTTTGCAAGCTTGTCCGAAGGCATCTGAATTTGGAGATCGGCGAGAGGCTATTAGAGCTGCTCTTGAGATAGCTAAATCAGGTGACATTATTCTGGTGGCGGGTAAAGGCCATGAGATTGGTCAGATTATCGGCGATAAAATATTTCCATTCAGTGATCACGAGACGCTTCGTGGTTTGGTCAATGAGTTGACTGTTGGGGAGGGTTTAGATGACTGATTCTGGACATGACATGATACAAGATGCTCGCCCATTGTGGACGTCCAAAGAAGTATCGGAAGTTCTTGATGTACCGTCACTGGTTGAATGGCATGCTCAAGGCGTATCCATTGATACGCGAACTTTGTCTCATGGCGATATATTTGTCGCCATTCGTGGCGATCGATTGGATGGGCATGATTACATTTCCAATGCATTTGAAAACGGCGCAGCAGTTGCGATTGTCGCCGCCGATGCTGTGCTGGATGATATTAGCGGTGTAGATGAGACACATCTGATACGTGTCATGGATACACAAGACGCGCTGGAGAGGCTTGGTCAAGCGGCGCGTAACCGCATGTCCGGACAGGTGGTCGCGGTGACAGGCAGTGTTGGCAAAACAACTGTCAAGGAGGGGCTAGGTCTGGTCTTTGGTCAGATTGGTAAAACGCATATTTCTCAAGCCTCATACAATAATCTCTGGGGTGTGCCGTTAAGCCTTGCGCGGATGCCAGCTGATACTCAATTTGGCGTGTTTGAAATTGGCATGAACCATGCGGGAGAGATTTCTTCTCTTACTCGTCAAGTGCGCCCCGATATTGCTGTGATTACTAAAATCGCCAATGCTCATATTGAACATTTCGATTCACTTGAAGGTATTGCTCGTGCGAAAGCTGAAATTTTTGAAGGTCTGGACGGACTAAAAACAGCACTAGTGCCGGCAGATAGTGAGTGGGCAAGTTTGCTAACTCAATCTGCCAAAGATGCGGGTGCGAAAAGGGTTGTTTCTTTTGGCGAAAACGATGCATCTGATGTAAGGGTGATTTCATTTAAACTTCATGATCACTGTAGTTGTGTGAGTGCTGATATTGCCGGCCAACCCGTGACTTTCCGCATTGGTGCGCCTGGTCATCATCAAATTATTAATGCCATGTCTATTCTTGCTGCTGTCCAAGCTCTTGAAGAGGATTTGACCAGCGCGGTTTTATCACTCGGTGAAATGAAGGCAATGGATGGGCGGGGACGCCGGCATAGCATCTCTCTGTCAGATGGTGATTTGGTTGTGATTGATGAAAGCTATAACGCCAACCCCGAGTCTATGGTCGCTGCTTTAAAAACTCTCGGACAATTTCCACGCCTTGGTCAGGGCAGACGTATAGCCGTTTTAGGCGATATGAAAGAGCTCGGCAGTCAGGGTGATGAGCTTCATAAAAACCTCGTCGAGCATATTATCAACACCGATGTAGATGTTGTTTTTACGGTTGGAAGTCAGATGAAACTTCTGCAGGACGCGCTTCCCGGTGGTCGCCGCGGCGCTCATGCAACCAGTGTTGATGGCTTAAAAAGCTTCCTGACCTCCGAGGTGCATGCTGGAGATGCTGTGATGGTTAAAGGTTCAAATAGTATGCGCCTATCTGAGCTTGTTAAATGCTTGATTGATTTGGATGTTGAGGAAGGCTTCGGCACTTCGACATTTCAAAATGAAGGAGGGATTAGCTGATGTTGTACTATCTTATGCAGTATTTTGGCGATGCCATTCCAGGAAGTAATGTTTTTAATTATATCACCTTCCGTGCCGGTGGTGCTGTGATGACCGCAATGATTATCAGTTTCTTAATCGGTCCGTGGATGATTGACCGGTTAAAGATGCGGCAGGGTAAGGGACAGCCTATACGTGAAGATGGCCCGCAATCGCACCTCATTACAAAAGTCGGTACGCCTACAATGGGCGGATTGTTGATTCTGGTTGCTGTCAGCTTGTCGACCTTGATATGGGGCAATCTATCCAATCCTTATGTGTGGACTGTGTTGCTCGGAACGCTAGGTTTTGGCCTTATCGGATTTGCCGACGATTACAGTAAAATTAAAGGCGGACACAGTGCAGGTGTCTCTGGTCGTGTGAAGCTTTTAATAGAGAGCGTTGTCGCACTGGTGATTGTGTTGTGTCTCTCAAGTAGCATGCCCACATCCTTATCTACCGGTTTTGCTGTGCCTTTTTTCAAGGATTTATTGATTGATTTTGGCATTTGGTTTTTTGCCTTTGGTGGGGTCTTTGTGATTGTTGGCTCTTCTAACGCTGTCAATCTGACTGATGGGTTGGATGGCTTGGCTATTGTTCCCAGTATGATTGCTGCAGCGAGCTTCGGTTTAATTGCCTATCTGGTCGGTAATGCGATTTTCGCAGATTATCTGCAAATACATTATGTTCCCGGCACCGGGGAATTGGCTGTTTTCACCGCAGCGTTGATAGGTGCAGGTCTTGGATTTTTATGGTTCAACGCGCCTCCTGCCATGGTGTTTATGGGGGATACTGGATCGCTTGCAATTGGAGGTGCACTCGGCTCCATAGCTGTTGCGACGAAACATGAAATTGTTCTCGCCATTATAGGTGGGCTGTTTGTTCTTGAGGCACTGTCAGTCATCGTTCAGGTCGCCTCCTTTAAAATGACCGGCAAGCGTGTTTTTGCCATGGCGCCACTCCACCATCATTTTGAACAGCGTGGTTGGGCAGAGCCAACCATTGTTATCCGGTTCTGGATTATCGCCGTGATACTTGCGCTTATCGGGCTTTCAACATTGAAGCTGAGGTAAGATGATAAAAATAACCGCCCCTTACACTCATATTGCTGTTTTTGGCCTCGGTATCACTGGGGTTGAAGCCGTGCGTGCTTTGAGGGCGGGGGGTGTCAAAGTCACTGCCTGGGATGATGACGAAAAAAAATGTAAAGTGGCCGCTGATTTAGGTGCAGTTATTCAAGAACTCATTCCGATGCCGGAAGGCGTGGAGGCGCTGGTTTTAAGCCCGGGTGTGCCTCTTACACATCCTGCGCCTCATAAAGTTGTTACTGTGGCCGAGGAAGCCTCTATTCCTATTATCGGCGATATGGAGCTTTTTCAAATAGCTCGCACCAGTTTTCCTGCACCGTCACAAGTCATTGCGATTACAGGAACGAATGGGAAATCAACCACAGCAGCCTTAACGGCTCACTTGCTGGCTGAAAGCGGAATGAATGTTGAACTTGGCGGCAATATTGGTCAGTCAGTTCTTGCTCTAAGTCCGGCGGAAGAAAACACAATTTATGTATTAGAGCTTTCTTCTTATCAGATTGATTTGTCGCCAAGATTTAGTCCGGATATTGCTGTGCTATTAAACTTAAGTCCTGACCATCTTGACCGTCACGGGTCAATGCAAGGATATATTCAGGCCAAATGGCAAATGTTTGAAAACCTTCTGCCGGGTAGCACAGCAATTATTGGTATAGATGGCTCTGATGAAATTAACCTTGCAGAAATTGCGGAAACAAATGATGCCATTGTTAGTGTCCGAATTTCTGGACAGGCAGAAAAAAGCGCGAAAGTTTTTTGCCAAGATGGTTGGCTTTGTGATCAAGAGGGGCCGATTGTTGACTTGTCGTGCATTGCAACACTTCAAGGTGCGCATAATGGTCAGAATGCTGCTGCGGCTTATGTCGCAGCTCTTTCCGCAGGAGCCGCTAGAGATGATGTTATCAGAGCCTTTGCTAGTTTCCAGGGGCTTGCGCATCGTATGCAACCAGTTGGAGAAATTATCTCCGAGGACTGCGAAGTTCTTTTTGTAAATGATAGCAAGGCCACGAATGCCGAGGCCTCAGCTCATGCCTTAGCAACTTATGAAAAAATATACTGGATTGCTGGCGGCATTTCTAAAGAGGGGGGTATTGACCGACTAAGCCCCTATTTTGATCGTATCGCCTGCGCTTATTTGATTGGCACAGCTTCAGAAGTCTTTTCTAATACGCTTTCAGATACGCCGCATGTGGTTTCTGAAACTTTGGATAAAGCATTGCCCCAGGCTGTGAAAGATGCACTTGCGGCTGGGGGTGGTGTGGTTTTATTTTCACCTGCCTGCGCGTCCTTCGATCAGTTCGAGAATTTCGAAAAACGCGGCGCAGCTTTTTGTGAACTGGTAAATGAACAAATTTCACGTTTGGGGGCAGTTGCATGATTGGCTTTGGACGTACAGACAGGCATTTTCTTGCAAATTGGTGGTGGACAATTGATCGTTGGCTTTTGCTCGGCATTGTCTCCTTAATGATGGTTGGCTTTGTGATGACCTTTGCCGCTAGCCCTGTCATCGCGCATAGGCTTGAGATTGATACTTATCATTTTGCTTATCGCCAGATTGTTTTTCTCGCTATGGCTTTTGTGGGAATGATAATTGTCTCTTTGTTGGAGCCTGTGCAAATTCGTAGGCTTGCTATGGGGCTGGGTGTTCTTGCACTTGGTGGCGTGTTGCTTACGCTAACAATAGGATCTGAGATTAAAGGTTCTACGCGCTGGTTAAGAGTGATGGGCTTCTCGATTCAGCCGTCCGAATTTTTGAAACCCTGCTTTGTAATCGCTGTTGCTTGGTGTTTTGCTATGCAGAATACAAGGCTTGATGTTTCTGGTCGTCTTATAGGTTTTGCTTTGCTGATTGTGACTTGCTTCTTGCTGTCTCTGCAGCCGGATATTGGTCAAATGATT
The DNA here is from genome assembly GCA_003331985.1 of PS1 clade bacterium. Classification (GTDB taxonomy): domain Bacteria; phylum Pseudomonadota; class Alphaproteobacteria; order RS24; family RS24; genus Micropelagius. The sequence goes on from QOQK01000026.1 coordinate 10,642, forward strand.
TTACTGACCATTGTCTGGACAGCGATGTTTTTTCTTGCAGGTGGTTCTTATTTATTTCTTTCAGCCATGTCTTTAACCGGTCTTGGCCTGTTGGTGTTTTTGTATCAATCATTTCCACATTTCAGATTCCGGATAGACAGATTTCTTGATCCTTCTCTGGGTGGCACATATCAAACGGACAAAGCTCTCGAGGCATTCAGAAATGGCGGCCTTTTCGGAACAGGACCAGGTGATGGTAAGATTAAACATGTCTTGCCTGATGGTCATACGGATTATGTTTTTGCGGTAGCTGCTGAAGAATTTGGTTTAGTGGTCGGCTTGTTAATTATCTGTATTTTTGCAGCGATTATTTTGAGGAGCCTTATCGGCCTGAGGGATAGTCGTGATCATTGGATTCAGCTTGCCGGGACAGGGCTGATTATTTTGTTCGGCATGCAAACTATCATCAATATGGCCGTTAATCTTAATCTCATGCCACCCAAAGGTATGACATTGCCGTTTATTTCTTACGGCGGGTCTTCACTGCTTGCGCTGGCCTTAACAATGGGCATGATTTTATCACTCACGCGCCATTCATCCGGACAGAAGCGTATTCTTAGCGACGGCTCTGCAGATGAAATCCCCTTACACAAAACATTCAACCTGAAGGGCGGTGCCTTATGACCAAGCCAATAATATATCTGGCGGCAGGTGGTACCGGCGGGCACCTATTCCCTGCTATTGCCCTTTCGCGCGCCTTACAGAAGAAGAATTTTAAAACTGTCATTTTGACTGATGCGCGAGCCAAGAAGTATGCCAGCCAAACCGACGGCATCGACTTACAACTACTTGCCTCAGGCTCGATTTTCAGTGGTGGAAAAACAAATAAACTTTTGGCACCTCTCAAGATTTTATTGGGTGTGCTTCAGGCCATGATAATTTTGATATCAAACCGGCCGGTAGCCGTTATTGGTTTTGGTGGTTATCCAAGTTTTCCACCTTTACTGGCAGCACGACTTTTGTTTTGTAAAATTGCCATACATGAGCAAAATGCGGTTCTCGGTCGAGCAAATAGAATGCTTAGTCTATTGGGCGCTCGTATTACAGCTTCTTACCCAGGAACACGGCATGTCCCTGCAAGCAGTCGAGGTTCAATGGTTGTTACAGGTAATCCCGTTAGACCTGAGGTTCTGAGATATAAGGATTATGTCTATTCAAGACATAATGTGAACGGCACTTTTAATTTACTTGTCTTTGGCGGCAGTCAGGGCGCAAGTGTATTTTCGACACTTCTTCCGGAAGCGATTTCTCTGATCCCGAGAGAAAAATTGAACCGCTTAAAACTTGTTCAGCAATGTCGTAAGGGTGAGCTTGCCTCAACTTTGCAAGCCTATGGTGCTTTAGGCATTGATGTGGAATTACGTGACTTCTTCGATGATATGCCGCGCCGGATTGTTAAAGCTCATCTCGTCATTTCCCGATCCGGTGCGTCGACCATTAGTGAGATGGCGGTAATTGGATGCCCGTCTCTTCTGGTACCATTGCCTCAATCGATTGATCAGGACCAAAAAACAAACGCATTACAGCTTAGCAATCATGAGGCGGCTTGGGTTGTGGATCAGAAAAACCTCACACCAATAAAGCTCGCTGAGATGATTAGCGAATTTATGGAAAGTCCTCATAAACTTGAGGTTGCAGCGCGGGCTGCCAAAACTCGTGCCATACCTCAGGCAACCGAAAATCTTGTTAAATTTGTCGAGACTTATGCCGGTTACAGGGATGGTGCAAAAATATCTGGGGATGCCGCATGACCGAGCTTTATGACATGCCATCTCATCCCAACGCCATTGGTTGTGTCCATTTTGTAGGTATTGGCGGTATTGGTATGTCCGGTATTGCAGAAATTATGCATAACCTTGGATATCAAGTTCAAGGGTCAGATGTTAGTGAGAATTCTAATGTTCAGCGACTAAGCAGTATGGGCATTAAAATATTCAAAGGCCATGATGCATCGAATATGGCAGATGTGGCCCTGCTGGTAATTTCCTCAGCTATAAAGACAGACGAAAACCCTGAAGTTCTTGCAGCGCGAAAAGTCAGCATCCCCGTTATTCGACGTTCGGAAATGCTGGCTGAATTAATGCGTCTAAAATACTGCCTAACTGTTGCCGGTACGCATGGTAAGACCACCACTACCTCAATGGTTGCAGCCGTTCTTGACAGCGCTTCGCTGGACCCCACAGTTATTAATGGGGGTGTTATTAATGCTTACGGAACGAATGCGCGTCTTGGCTCAGGTGACTGGATTGTTGTTGAGGCAGATGAAAGCGACGGAACATTTGTTCGCCTGCCATCGACTATTGGGGTTGTAACAAATATCGACCCTGAACATCTTGATTATTATGGAAGTTTTGACGGCCTTAGAGATGCATTTGTGCGCTATGTAGAAAACATTCCTTTTTATGGTGCAGCTTTAATGTGCATTGATAGTCAGGAAGTTCAAAACCTAATGGGACGAATTTCCGATAGGCGCATAACAACATATGGCCTCTCACCACAGGCAGATATTCGCGCAGTTAATATTTTGGGAGAGGGTCAAAAGACGATATTTGATGTTGTAATATCAGATCGACGGCTTAATCAATCTCGAGAAATTCAAGGTTTCTCCCTTCCGATGCCTGGGCAGCATAATCTTCAAAATGCGCTGGCTGCCATAGCTTCCGGATTACAACTTGGCGTTTCAGATGAAGCAATCAAACAGGCGCTTTCTCAGTTTGGAGGTGTTAAAAGACGCTTCACACTGACAGGGGAATGGCAAGGTGTTGAAGTTTACGATGATTACGCCCATCACCCGGTAGAGATTAACGCAGTGCTGGAAAGCGCTCGCGCCACAGCAACAGCTAAAGGCGGGAGAGTAACGGCTGTTGTTCAACCGCATCGTTTCACCCGTTTACGTGATTTGTTTGAGGATTTCTGTACGGCGTTCAATGACGCTGACAGCGTTATCGTCGCGCCGGTATTTCCGGCTGGGGAAGCGCCAATTGAAGGCGTTAGCTCAGAAGCCATGGTCACCAATATGATTGCCAAAGGTCATCGCGATGTGAGGCTTCTGGATAGCCCTGAAAATTTACCGAGTTTTATTTCTGGTATGACTGGTGACGGCGATGTTGTGATTTGCATGGGTGCTGGAAGTATTACTCAATGGGCAAATGATCTTCCCAAGCAGTTAGCTGAATTGAAAGGGGAGAGCGCATGAATCTCGCCTTGAAGAATACCGATATGTTAGCGCGCCTTCCACAAGTCCAGGGAAGTTACAGAGAGCAAGTTGAGCTTGCGGATGTAACTTGGTTCCGTGTTGGTGGGTGTGCAGACATTCTTTTTTCTCCTGCCGACGAAGTTGACCTACAGGTATTTTTAGCGAACTGTCCTGAGGAAATTCCTGTGACAGTCCTCGGTGCTTGCTCGAATACACTTATTCGTGATGGCGGTGTATCGGGGGTGGTGATTAAGCTCGGCAGATCATTTGGCGATGTTAAGATTGATGCTGGGGGTCAGGTTGATGCTGGGGCTGCTGTTCCTGACTTAATGCTCTCTAAGCAGGTAGCTGAAGCTGAATTATCCGGTCTGGAGTTTTTCCGTGGAATTCCGGGAACTATCGGTGGCGCGCTTCGCATGAATGCCGGCGCCTATGGTAATGACACTGCAACGGTTCTGACGCACGCTTATGCGTATGACAGAAAAGGCAATCGCCATGAAATCAAAGCACAAGAAATGGGTTTCGATTACCGACATTGTGCTCTACCTAAAGATTTAATTTTTACCGGTGCACGTTTCCAAACTGTGCCGGGTGACAAGGCGAAGATACTTGCTCAAATGGATGAGATAAGTGCGTCACGTGAAGACACTCAACCAATCAAAAGTCGTACAGGTGGAAGTACATTTAAAAACCCGGGAGGCGCAGATCCTCAGGGTCTTAAGGCGTGGAAGCTAATTGATGCAGCCGGATGTCGCGGATTGTCCCAAGGTGATGCTCAGATTTCTGAGCAGCACTGCAATTTCCTGATTAATCACGGTGAAGCCTCTGCGGCAGATTTAGAAACACTTGGTGAAGTTGTGCGCCAAAGAGTGAAGGACCATTCAGGCGTCACTCTGCAATGGGAAATCAAACGCATAGGAAGGGAGGCGATATAATGACAAAGAAGCATGTCGCCGTTGTTATGGGGGGCTGGTCGCCTGAGCGCGATATCAGTCTTATTTCTGGTGAAGGATGCGCCAAAGCTCTTGAGGCATCGAATTATCAAGTCAGTAGAATTGATGCAGGGCGGAACCTTGCTGAACAATTACAGACAGTGAACCCTGATGTCGTTTTTAACGCCTTGCATGGTCTTGGCGGTGAAGACGGCGTTGTTCAGGGTGTGTTTGAATTGCTGGAAATCCCTTACACACATTCTGGCGTAATGGCCTCGGCTTTGGCGATGGATAAAATTCAAGCCAAAAAGATTTTTGCTGAAGCGGGTTTGTCTGTTGCACCAGATATGAAGGTTTTTGCAGGTGACATTTCCGATCATCCGATGGTGCCGCCTTATGTGGTTAAGCCGATAAATCAGGGGTCAAGTGTTGGCATCGAGATAGTAAAAGATGCGACACAGACTGTTCCTGCGATTTTAAAAAATTCTGAATGGCCATTAATGGTCGAGGCTTTTGTGCCGGGTCGTGAATTATCTTGTGCGGTCTGGAATGGTAAGTCCTCCGAAGTTATGGAAATTAGAGCCAGCAATGATTTTTATGATTTTGATGCCAAATATACTGAGGGTGGTTCAACTCATATTGTGCCGGCAGATATTTCTGCGGATATTCGCTCGGAAATCCGGGCACAAACGCTGACAGCGCATAATGCGCTTGGGTGTAAAGGTGTTACGCGCACTGATTTCCGATTGGACGATAAAGATAACGGCTATGGGTTGATTGTTTTGGAACTGAATACCCAACCGGGTATGACCCCGCTTTCTTTAGTGCCGGAAATGGTTGCCTGTGAGGGTGTGAGCTACGAAGAGCTGGTGAGCTGGATGGTGGAGGACTCCTCATGTCAAAGATAAAACAAAAACTCTCAAACCTTATCTCGGAAATGAAAGCGTGGTTTCATAAGAAGTTTGTCGCACCAATCTTTTTGTCTCTGCAAGGTTTTGTCAGCTATTTGAAAAATGCACCAATCCTCCCGGTTATTGCGGGCGGATTGATTGTTGCTTTTCTCGTTACCGGTTTAATGTTGAATGGGTCGGTTCAAAAATTTAGCAGTAAACTTGTTCAAAATGTGACCGCAGTGACCCATAAGTCATTGGAAAAAAGTGGTTTCGGCCTCAGGGATGTGACAGTTGAGGGGCGTTTCAACACAAGGCGTGCTGAACTTCGTCGTGTGGTGAAGGCTCGCATTGGTGAGAGTATTTTTAAAATTGATTTGGATGCGACGCGGGTGCGTGTGGAAAATTTACCATGGGTGAAGTCAGCCACAGTAACAAGAATTTTGCCGGATCTTCTGCATATTCAAATCGAAGAACGAAAAGCTTTTGCATTGTGGAGGCATAATAAGAGTACGTCTTTGATGGACCGCACAGGCGCTATCATCCAAACCCGCAGTCTCGATAAATATCAAACGCTGCCCTATGTCAGAGGTAAAAAATCCGAACACACTGCTGCACAACTTTTCGATTTGCTGTCAGACTACCCGGTAGTCAGAAACCGGATGATTGGCGCAGAACGTATTAGTGACCGCCGGTGGACGATTTATCTTGATCATGGCGGGTCGATTCATCTTCCAGCTGAAAAAGTAAAAAATGCGCTTAACCTCTTAATGGATATGGAGCGCGATAAAAAGGTTCTCGCTATGAAGGGGCGCGTCATTGATTTGCGCTTGCCAGATCGTGTTGTTTTACGTGCTCGTCCATTGCCGGTTACATCGCTGTTTAGAAAAAGGAATAATACATGAATATTCCTGTATCGCCTTTCACAGCTCAAAAAGATGCCAGTGTTTATAGGGATACTGATTACCGGAGTGGCGTGATTGCTGCTTTGGATATTGGCACAAGTAAAGTGAGTTGCTTTATCGCTCAGAAAATTATTGATGAGGATAGTGGCAAAACAGCTATGCGGATTATTGGTGTAGGGCATCAGGTATCGAGGGGTCTGCGTGGTGGCGTTGTCGTGGATATGGAGGCTGCAGAAAAAAGCATCCGGAAAGCGATAGACGCGGCTGAACGCATGGCGAATATGATTGTCAAAAAAGTCGTGGTTGGTGTTACCTCGCCTAAATTGGCAAGCTCTTCTTATAAAATCAGTCTCAATCTAAATGGCTTTGCAGTTAATGATGAGCATATGGGGCAGGCTCTCCTTTTTGCACGCGATAAATGCCAATCCCCTGAGGTTGAAGTGCTGCACGCAATTCCTGTCAGCTACACAGTTGATGATAGTTTTAATGTTGATGACCCGCGCGGGCTTTTTGGTGAAAAGTTGCTGGTTAATGCCCACGCAATTACCTCACCTGTCGGCCCGGTGAGAAACCTTCTTGCGTGCATTGAAAAATGTCATCTCAAGGTAGATA
>QOQK01000027.1 GCA_003331985.1 PS1 clade bacterium
CCATGATTTTGGGGTTAAGCCAATTTGGCTTATTTGGCCTGCTGGCAGGACGTTTGCAATATTTGCAGGTAACCCAAGCGGACCAATATGACATACTAGCAGAAAATAACCGTGTTAATATTGGTCTTATCGCGCCCCTGCGTGGCAGAATTCTTGATCGCTACGGTCAAGAAATTGCAACCAACCGCCCTAATTTTCAGGTGATTATGATTCCTGAACAAACCAAAGACCCAATTAAAACCTTACAGGTTTTAGAGAAACTCATCCCTATTTCACCCTCTCGCCGAAGGCGCTTATTAAGGGACATTCCAAGAAGTCGAGGTTTTGTTCCATTCACTGTAGCTGAGAATCTTGAATGGGAACAATTCGCTGCCATTAATCTTAACCTCCCACATTTGCCGGGGGTGGAGCCGCAGGTTGGTAAGCTGCGCTATTACCCTCAAGACGATATTTTTTCTCATATGGTTGGTTATGTCGGTCAACCGGATGGACGGGATCTGCAAAGGGATGATCTGTTACTTAAAGTCCCTGGGTTTCGCATTGGTAAAAGTGGTATTGAAAAACAGTTTGATGACACGCTCCGAGGTTCAGCCGGTAGTCGTCGCGTTGAGGTTAATAATGTTGGTCGGGTTATTCGTGAACTCGCCCGCAATCCAGGTGCTCAAGGCGCAGATTTGATGATGTCGATGGATAGCACCCTGCAAAATGAAGCCATCCGCCTTCTCGGTGAGCAAAGCGGTTCTGTTGTTATGATGGATGTGAATAGCGGAGAAGTTTTGACCATTGCTTCTGCGCCGACATTCAATCCTAATCAATTTACTGTTGGCATGAGCCAAAGAGAATGGGATGGCTTGTTGGATGACCAGCGCAAACCTCTTATAAATAAGGCGATTGCAGGTCAGTACGCCCCCGGCTCGACTGTCAAAATGCTTATCGCCATAGCAGGGCTGGAAGAAAAAGTAATTACTCCAACCGAAAAGATTGTATGTGAAGGGCTATACGAACTTGGTGGTGATACCTTCCATTGCTGGGAGCATGAGGGGCATGGCGCAATGAATATGCATGACGCCATAACAAATTCCTGTGATGTTTATTTTTATGAATTGGCGAGACGCCTCGGCATTGACCCGATTGAAAAAGTCGCCAAGAAATTTGGATTGGGCAGTCCATCTATTCCCGGAGCTTTCGGGGAGAAAAAAGGTCTTATACCTGGTCGGGACTGGAAGCGCGCCAATCTGGACGCCTCATGGCAGACCGGTGAAACCCTGATTGCTGGTATCGGGCAGGGCTATATGCTTGTTACGCCTATTCAGCTGGCAGTTATGACTGCACGGATTGCCAATGGTGGAAAGGCAGTGGTGCCTGAGCTTTTAATAGACCCAAAAGACGTTCAATCTGATGATCAAAATATTTCACAGACCAGTCAGGGAAATATGTCAATGGATGTCGATGGGGGTGAAAAGACCAATAGTGTTGAGGTTGATCCTGAGCATATCAAATTAATGCATAAAGCTATGACAAGCGTGGTGAATGATCCGGATGGAACGGCTTTCGGCTCTCGTTTTAATCTAAGAGGTGTTGCATCTGCAGGTAAAACCGGCACGGTTCAGGTGCGGCGTATCAGTAAAGATGAACGCGAGTCAGGCATTATTCCAAACGAAGAGCTTGATTGGCATTTGCGTGACCATGCTCTTTTTGTTGGTTTTGCGCCTGTTAAAAATCCAAAATATGCCGTCTCAGTTGTTGTTGAGCATGGTGGTAGTGGATCAAAAGTTGCAGCTCCAATCGCTCAGAAACTCCTGAAAATGGCACTGGAACGTGACCGCCAGCCGAGCAAAACCAAAACCGCACGCGCCAATGCATTTAATAAGACTGTAAAAACGAAGGTGGATAAAGCATGAGTCAGTTTCTGTCTCCGCGCTTAAATTCGTTTCAGGGGCGTCTAGCGTCTCTAAATTGGCTACTCGTAGTTCTCATTGCTTCTATCAGCTTGATTGGGGTGATGATGTTGTATTCGGTTGCAGATGGCAGTTTTGAGCCATGGTCAATTCGCCATTTGACCCGTCTGATTGTTGGTCTGGCCTTCATGATTACAGTAGCGATAATTGATATTAAGTTTTGGTTCCGCATTGCTTATTTTGTCTATGTAATTGGCTTACTGGCTCTTCTATCGGTTGAATTTTTTGGTGACCAGATGATGGGCGCAAAAAGATGGCTAGATTTGGGGTTGGTGACCATTCAGCCATCCGAACCGATGCGTATTGGACTGATGCTGGCGCTTGCACGATATTACCATAATTTACCATTTGAAAACACATCTCGCCCGCAATGGCTGGTTTTGCCTTTATTGATGATTGTTGTTCCTGCATTCCTTATTTTCAAACAGCCAGATCTTGGAACATCAATTCTCTTTTCATTAATTGGAGTGAGCACTCTTTTCCTTGCAGGGTTGAGTTGGCGTTATTTTTTCGCTGGTGGGTTAGCCCTTATTCCTGCAGGTTGGATTACATGGACTATGCTTCTGGATTATCAGAAGAAGCGGGTTTTTACGTTTCTTGACCCTAACAGTGATCCGCTTGGTTCTGGGTATCACATTTTACAATCCAAAATTGCCATTGGGTCTGGTGGGTTGACCGGCAAGGGTTTTATGCAGGGTACGCAAAGTCATCTGAACTTTCTTCCTGAGAAACATACGGATTTTATTTTTACTATGTACGCAGAGGAAATGGGGCTTTACGGCGCTTTAATTTTGCTGGTTATGTATTTGATGATTTTACTAATGGGCTATTTTATCGCCACACAGGCTCGAAGCGCTTTTGCCCGTATCCTGGCTATGAGTATTAGCGTTTCGTTTTTTATCTACTTGTTCGTGAATATTGCCATGGTTGTTGGTTTGCTTCCGGTTGTAGGTGTGCCATTGCCGCTTATGTCTTATGGCGGAACATCTATGTTGACGGTGATGTTTGGAATGGGGCTTTTAATGAATGTTCAGGTTAATAGATACACTGAATTATCTCCCAAATAGTCTCAAAGTTTACTCACCTAAAAGCGTGTTCAATTCGCCTGAGTTTTCAAGCGCATAAAGGTCATCACACCCACCAATATGCGTGTCTCCGATGAAAATTTGTGGAACGGAAGTCAGCCCGTTAAGTCGGTCTTTGAGTGCTGCGCGCCCAGCCGCGTCACCGGATAGATCCACTTCAGTAAAGTCCAAATCTTTCTTGGCCAAAAGGTCTTTCGCCGCAAAACAAAAAGGACAGGTATTGGTCGTGTAAATCTCAATTTTTTTCATAATGTCTAACGGTTCATATTTATGGGACGCATTACGATTGGAAGGGGGTCAGAGATAAAAGCCACTGACTTTCTAGACCTTCCTCACGAAAATGATGAAAACCTAGATACGCTTCAGAGCTTGTCATTTCAAGAAATTTGTTGTGGTTAGCATACTCAACAAGTAAAACCGCTTCAAATTTCGGTACGTCATCGCCAATTAAAACGCTTCGAAATGCGCCGTTAAACAGAACTTTCCCACTGTAATCGGGCAGAATAGTTTTTACGCGATTTCCATATTCCGCATAGGCTTCAGGATTTTTAAATACAAGCAATTTTAACATCACAACTTTTTCGTTGCTGTTACCTGCTTTTAGAGCATTAACCTGTTTTTCTGTCGGGTAAAGTGACATGGCACAATCTCAATCAGCTGAGATTGTACCATATCCGAAATAAGTCAAAACAGATAGAACTGACTGTAGATTAAACAGCCTCTTGTTCTTCACCGACAAGTTCGAGGTTGCCGGCTGCAAGTTTGCCGTTTTTGCTCTCAATCATTTGATATTTTAATCTTTGGCCTTCAACAATAAGGCGTAACCCAGATTCTTGTACTGCAGTGATGTGCACGAAAGCATCGGGTGTCCCGTCATCAGGTGTAATAAAGCCGTAGCCCTTGACGGTGTTGAACCATTTAACGATACCAGTATTCATTGTATTCTCCGTGCTCCCAATATTCGGGAGTGCTTATAAAGCGGAAGGATGCCGATAAGCCGCATTTAGTTAGGCGCATCCAATTATCAGTTAGGTCGCTTAAATTAAAAGACCAATTAATTTCTAGAAAAAAATCTGCGGGGGAGAAATTGCTTAACAAGCCTGCGGAAAATAAGGACCCCAAGTAACAAGACAATATAGCGTGAAAGTAGCTCACCGAGCGAGATGGAAAGCAAATAAGACAGCATATCAAGTGTTTGAAGATCCCCATCAGGCCTCAGATTAAACAAGACCGATTTAGCAATCAACGTTAAGGAAACTGCGAGCAGGGCGGCAAGTAACGGATTAGTTGGTCTTCTAAAAAGACCCATAAGTAAAACTGCCAGAATAAGAAGCAAAACTTCTTTCTGGGTGACGGGAAGTGCAAGTAAAGGGTACCAATAATCTGCCATATTTATTCCCATACCGCGAACAATGGGGAAATACAAGTCAAGCACCTTAAATTAGGCAACCCATCCAGCGAGTTCGGCGTGTGCCAATTGAGCTAAAAGCTTGATGCTCTCAGGTGAACTATTGAGACATGGGATGGTTGTAAAATTCTCACCGCCTGCATCAATAAAGGTTTCCCGCGCCTCTATGGCAATTTCTTCAAGTGTTTCTACACAGTCAGAAATAAATCCGGGCGTGATAACGGCAATATTTTTATGTCCTGCTTCGCCGAGTTCGCGTAGAGTTGCTTCTGTGTAGGGTTCAAGCCATTTAGTAGGGCCAAATCGAGACTGAAATGTCAGTTTGAAATTATCATCTTTCATGCCGAGTTTTTCCTTCAAAAGACGGGCTGTCTTGGCACAATGGCAATGATAGGGGTCACCCTTCTCAAAATAGGCCACAGGGAGGCCATGAAAGGAAGCGACAAGGTAATCGGGTTTCCAGCCTAGCTTTGAAATATGCTTTTTAACCGATTTTGATAAAGCATCAATATAAGACGGGTGGTCATGCCATGGGCCGGCAGTTCGTAAAGCGGGTTGCCATCGCATCTTCAGCAGACAACGGAAAACCTCGTCATTTACGCTGGCAGTGGTGCTGGCGCTATATTGCGGATAAAGAGATATCACCGAAATTTGAGTGCATCCTGCGGCGCGAAGACTTTCAAGCCCCTCGGCAATGGATGGATTTCCATAACGCATTGCCCAGGCTACTAGCACATTAGTTTTCTCTTTTTTAAATAGCTTGGTGAGGCCTTCAGCCTGTTCGCGTGTATATCGCCGTAGAGGGCTTTCGTGGGTTTCGGTATCCCATATTTTTGCGTATGCGCGTGCCGATTTACGTGGGCGCGTGTTTAAAATTATACTCCGTAAAATCGGTTGCCAAATGAAAGCAGGTGCTTCAATAACCCGCTTATCGCTAAGGAACTGTTTGAGATAAGGGCGAAGACCCTTGGCATCAGGGCTATTTGGCGTACCGAGATTGACCAGCAATAGTCCGGTTTTTCCATATGCGACATCAGGATGCGTGTCAGGTAACATGTACTTAAATAGCTTCTGCTAAACGTCCCTTAGTCAAAGACGCAATATCCAGCGCTTCCCAGACCTCGGTTACGGCATCAACCAACTCGTCAATCATAATATCATCATGTAGGGGTGACGGAGTAATTCTAAGGCGTTCCGTTCCCCTTGTAACAGTTGGGTAATTAATTGGCTGAATGTAAATACCATGCTTTTCCATCAGGCGGTCAGACGCGGCTTTACATAAAACAGGGTCACAAACCATAAGCGGCACGATATGGGTTTCCGTCGGCAAAATTGGTAAATTCGCTTCAGTGAGCTTGGTTTTAAGCTTTGCGACTTGTTCCTGATGCTTTTCTCTTAAATCATTAGCTGTTTTGAGGTGACGAATACTCGCAGTTGCCCCGGCCGCAATTGCTGGTGGCAATGAGGTGGTAAAGATAAAGCCGGGCGCATAGGAGCGTATTGTGTCAATGATAGTGGAACTCGCGGTAACATATCCGCCCATAATACCAAAAGCTTTAGCAAGCGTACCCTCGATAATGTCAACCCGCTCCATTAGTTCCAATTGGTCGGCAATCCCACCGCCCCTTTTGCCATACATGCCAACAGCATGCACTTCATCGAGATAGGTGAGGGCGTTATAACGCTTTGCAAGGTCGCAGATTTCCTCAATTGGCGCTATATCGCCATCCATGGAATAAACGCTTTCAAAGGCAATCAGCTTAGGACGTAACTCGCCAGCTTCTTGGAGTAATTGCTCAAGATGTTCTAAATCATTATGGCGCCAGATGCGCTTTGTGGCCCCTGAGTTTTTCACACCGGCAATCATGGAGGCGTGATTTAGCTCGTCTGAAAGAATCAGGCAATCGGGTAGAACCCGACCGAGTGTAGAGATTGTAGCTTCGTTTGAAACATAGCCGGATGTGAAAACCAGTGCGCCCTCTTTATTGTGGAGGTCGGCAAGTTCTGTCTCAAGCTCTATAATCAGGTGATGCGTTCCTGAGATATTGCGTGTGCCGCCTGCGCCGGCGCCAAGGGTTTCAATTGCATGTTTCATAGCTGTAGTCACATGCTGGTTTTGCCCCATGCCTAGATAGTCGTTTGAACACCAAACAATTATTTCTCGCGGTGGATTATGGGAATAATCCAGGGCTTTAGGAAAGCGACCAACCTGACGGGCTAGGTCTGTGAAGACCCGATAACGTCCTTCTTCGTGAAGAGCGTTTAAAGCTTTATTAAAATATCTGTCGTAGCTCATTATACCAAAACTTGTGTATTGAAATTTTTGTTAAACTAGACGCTGTGACATTGGCGAGCAAGTAAGATAATGATAACAGTCTAAATGCCGCAGTTTGGGTTTTAGGGCCGTATTGCGGGGTTAGTCTTTATCGCGCACAAATGTGACGGCATAAAAGGGTTCGCCCTCGAAAAGGTCTTGAGGTTCTTGCATGCCTTCAAGAATCTGAAAGCGCCTCTGAACAATACTGCCTTCCATGCGAAAACCTTTTTCAGCCATGTGGCTTCTATGGAACTCCATGGCAGCAGGGGTAAAATCCTTGGCTAATACAGTAATGCGTTCGCGTTCTTTATTTTCATCAGACATAGATTTACCCCAGTATTTATTTCTATTCACGCAGTATACCACTGACATCCATGGCACAAAAGGGGCAAAATGCCCTATCTGTGATGGTTGTATGGATTGAGAGTTTGTTCAAATCTTGGATTTGATAACTTTCGAGCCGATTCTCGAACCTCAATGATTAAAAGTAATGTCTAGTAACCATTCAGTCTGGCATACCGCTCGCGATGAAAGCTTGGGTCACCCAGAAGTTGCAATTGAACCCGCGCTCTTTTCATGAACAAACCGATATCAACATCGTCCGTCATGCCAATCCCGCCGTGCATTTGCAGCCCTTCATTTGAGACTAAAGTTGATGCTTCGCCGAGACGCGCTTTTGTTAGGCTCGCCAGACGGGCAATCTGATTGCTTTTTTTATCACTTTGGGAAAGTGCAAAAGTTACAACTGCTTTACAAATTTCGATTTCACTGAATATTGCGGAAGCACGATGGCGTAGAGCTTGGAAACTCCCAATTGGAACCCCAAATTGTTTGCGCTCTTTAAGATATTCAAGTGTGCGTTCAAAAACTTCATTCACGCCACCCAATATTTCAGCAGACAATAAGATCCGTGCTTGATCGAGCGCACTTTCAAGAGGTGCGGCGCCGTCATCTGTCGTACCAAGTATCATATCAGCAGAAACAGTAAGGTTTTCGCAGGTGACTTCAGCACTGTTTCTGGAATCGACCATTTTCGAACGTGACACTTTCAAGCCCTCTGCGTCGGCATCAACCAGACACAGGGAGAGGCCATTTGTATCGCCTTTTTGACCATTACTCCTTGCTACAATAATCAGCTTGTCAGCAATGTGACCATCAAGAACAAAGGTTTTGCGCCCGTTAAGAACAAGACCTCCGTCTTTTTTCTCAGCACTCAATGAAATAGCTGCAGGGTTATGATGGCCTGACTCCTCAAGTGCCACCGCAACAATCATTTCACCGGCTGCAATGGCAGGGAGAATAGACTGTTTCTGATTCTCTGAAGCTGCTTCAAGCATAATTAGTGTTGATAATATCGAACTGGAAAACAGCGGGGTGGCCGCAAGGGTCCGCCCTGCTTCTTCCATAACCAAACCCATACCGGTGATGCCAAAATCTGTTCCACCATAGGCTTCAGGAATAAGAATGCCCGCTAAACCAAGCTCAGAAGCTTGCTTCCAGACCTCACGGTCAATTCCGTCAGCGCTCTCCTCGTCGCGAAGTTTACGAAGATTACTTATCGGGACTTGCTCTGAAAAAAATTGCTTTGCTGTGTCGCGCAGCATTGTTTGTTCCTCACTGAGGATGAAGTCTGTTTTAGGTTGTTCGATATTCTCAGTCGTCATTATGCCTGACCCCCTTCAGGAAGATCTAGCACACGCTTAGCGATAATATTAAGCTGGACTTCGGTTGTGCCGCCCTCAATGGAGTTACCCTTTGAACGCAACCATTGTGGAGAGATATCCATCACATCCTGATCATGCCCTTCACCTTCTGTAGTGAGGGCATTTGTTCCGAGTAGTTCAAGCAGAATTTCAAAACGACGCTTGTTCATCTCTGAGCCATAAAATTTAAAGATAGAGGCTTCGGCTCCAATGCCATGCCCCGCTTTGGCCAATTCGCCGGTACGGCGGAGGGTCAGGTTGAATGCCTCTTCGTCCATTTTGTGTTTAGTGACAGTGTCGCGAAGGGTTGGGTGGGCAATCATGCCATCTAATTCACCAAACACTTCTTTTGCTAATTCTTCCATGCCACCAAGTGAGGCTTCCCCGGCACCCATATTCATGCCTGAAATCATGGCTCTTTCGTGTTCCAGCAGGCGCTTGGCGATAGTCCATCCTTTATTCAACTCGCCGACAAGGTTTTCTTTTGGAACCTTTACATCTGTTAGGAAAGTCTCGCAGAAGGGTGAACTGCCGGAGATAAGTTTAATTGGTCTCGGATCAACGCCTTCAGTTTCCATATCAATCAGCAAAAATGAAATGCCTTCATGTTTGACGCTCGTATCCGTCCGTACGAGGCAGAAAATCCAATCGGCTTTATCGGCATAACTCGTCCAAACTTTCTGTCCGTTAACGAGATAATGATCGCCCATATCTTCGGCTTTTGTTTGCAGACCCGCAAGGTCTGAACCCGAACCCGGCTCGGAATATCCCTGACACCAACGAATTTCACCGCGAACGATAGGCGGTAGATATTTTTGTTTCTGTTCTTCCGTTGCAAATTCAAGCAAGGCAGGGCCAAGCATCCAGATGCCGAAACTATTCAAACATGGCCGGGCATCGATGCGCTTCAGTTCTTGCTGAAGGATTTTGTTTTCCTCTGGGGTAAGGCCACCGCCGCCATATTCAGTTGGCCATGCAGGAGCTGTCCAACCACGAGCGGCCATTCTTTCCATCCAAACCTTTGTGTCTGGATTGGGATAGGATGGGTTTCTACCACCCCAAGGTTGCTCCTCATCAGGCATAGGTGTGCGCATGGAGGCAGGACAATTTTCCTCCAGCCAAGCTCTTGTTTCTTCTCTGAATGTTTCAAGGTTGCTCATAAGTTAAACTCCTAGACTTTGCCTTATACGTCTTTAAATAATGACCAAAATAATGGCAGACGATGCACTTAAATGACAAGCGTAAAGCCTATCATTAAAAATTATAAAAAACCTGCGTCAAAAAGGTTCGTCAGGTATCCGCCTTATTCTGCAGCGGTTTGCCCAAAGTTAAAGACGGGTCCGTCATCCCCATTAATAGCCATGAGATATTTGATGCCTTCTTCGGCAATCTCATCACCGACCATATGGGTGCCTTCTGCTTCCAGTTCTGAAAAATCGACAAATGGCGCATATTTCGAGGCTGTCCGGTCAGTAATGATACCTGCATTAAAAAGGGTTTTCACAAGCACACGGAAAATATTGTCATTATCTTCAAGACGCCGTCTGATTTCATCATTTGTCAGGGCATCAATAAATCTTTCCTGAACCATTTGCCAGTCGAGACCCAAAGATTCATATATGGGCTTTTTTTGCTCTGGGCTGGAGAGATTATAGAGCAGGACATGGAAAACCTCCCACGACCAATCTTCTATTTTATCTCTTTCTTCAGCTGAAATGTTAGGGATGGTTCTGTCAGCCCAAATTTTGCCGAATTTATGGTGGAATGCCTCATCCGTCATAACCAATTGCATGAGCTTTGTTAAAAGCGGGTCATTACCCTGACGATAGAAAGTTGCAAAAGCGCCCATAGCTAGGCCTTCAACAAGCATTTGCATGCCAACGAGTTTTTTCCAGACAATTTTCGAATTCACCAATTCGTTCAAAAGGTTGCCAAGGGCAGGGCCGACAAACATTGGCTTCCCCCAGCGTGCATGGATATATCTTGAGAAACCGGCGACATGTCTCGCTTCTTCTCTTGTTTGATTCGCTGCATACTCCTGGGCACCTGGATCTTTCAGGATATGGCACAGGCTAGAGGATAGGTTTAATGCACCCTGTTCGCCGTGAAGAATAGAAGAAAGCGCCCAGTGAACGTTCATATTAACCAGTCTAATTTTATCTTTTTCGTTGAGTAAGTCACCAATGACCCTGAGATCAACGTCCTGATCGGGATTCATCATATATGCGTTCTCAACATCGAAAGGGACCGAAAAATCGATATATTTGGTGTCCATAGGGTCCCAAAAATGATTATGCGTAGCTGAAATAATTTTGTCGAAAGCTGTGGTTCGGTCATTATACCGATCAACTTCTATCATCGCGTTAAAGTCTGACGGGTCTACGGATTGATAGGCAGGATCTGCCGTGATTTCCGTTTCTTCGAGATTATGATTTTCCATATCATGCTCCTATGTTTTTTTGAAGATAACGCCATATCTTTGACGAGCGCAAGTCAAAAGTGACGCCTGCGTCATTTTTTGCTATTTCGTGTTGGCATTCAATTGTGATTGGTCTTTAAAACGATAGCATGTAGGGTGCAAACTCGTTAAACAGGTGATTTTAAAGGCGGGCGCGGTCAGCAATGTTTGAAGCGATATTATTGGTGCTTGGTGGATTTATTCTTCTCGGCGGCGGCGGCGAGGGGCTTGTTTCCGGTGCAGTATCCTTGGCAAACAGGCTCAAGGTTCCCCCATTCATCATAGGTTTAACTATTATTGCTTTTGGTACGTCGGCGCCTGAATTAACGGTTTCAATTCAAGCAGCGTTTCAAGGTCAGCCGGATATTGCCATAGGGAATATAATCGGCAGTAATATTTCTAATATGTTGCTCGTTCTCGGAGTTTCGGCACTGATTCAACCGATTATTGTGCAGGGTAAAGAATTGAACCGCGATGGTGTCTTTATGTTGCTAGTGACATTGGGCTTCTGTTTTGTTGCTTTCTACGGAGATATTACCCGACCTATTGCAGTGGGTATGGTCGGGGTGATTGTGCTTTACACAATTTATCTTTACCGACTGGGCGGGGATGAGGATATTACGCAAGAGGTTAGTGAAAACCCTCTGGCGGGGGCGAGTGTTCCGGTCTCGCTTATTATTCTTGTTCTGGGGACCATTGCGGTTGTCTGGGGAGCGGATTTGCTTGTCAAAGGGGCCGTTATTCTTGCTATGGAGTTTGGGGTATCTGAAGCGGTTATTGGCTTAACAGTCGTTGCAATCGGAACATCATTACCTGAACTTGCGATTTCTGTTCTTGCCGCCTTGCGAGGTCATGCAGCGCTGGCGGTGGGGAATATTGTTGGCAGCAATATTTATAATATTCTTTTGATTTTAGGTGTCACCGGGTTGGTGCATCCGATAGCTATTGCACCTGATTTTCTGAATATGGATATCTGGGTGCTCCTCGGCGTTTCCGGTGTGACAGTTTTCCTTCTCAGCTATCAGCAGGGTATATCTAGAATTTTTGGGGGATTATTCCTCGTCGGTTATATAATCTATATTGGTCTTCTTTTTGGTGCTTAAGGCGCGTTCATGGCTTTCGAAATTAAACAAACTCCATCTGAATTGGAAAAAGATAAATTATCCCTAGCATCCAGAATTTTAGGGCCGGGTCGACTGGTGCGCATGGCTGAAAGATTACGTGAAAACAATCAGCAAATCCCCGAGTTAAATTTCTGTGCAGTTTCGGATGAAGGCATGATTGGCGGGATTGCCTTTTGGCCAATTCAAATCGGTTCAACACCAGCACTCCTTCTTGGACCGCTGATTGTAAATCCTGAATGGCAGGGTAAGGGTGTCGGACGCGGCTTAATGGCGACCTCACTTGCCGCAGCCGAAAAGCTTGGCCATGAGTTGGTTTTGCTGGTTGGAGATTTATCTTATTATGGTCAGTCCGGTTTTATAAACGCCCCAGCAGGTTTGAAATGCCCGGGTCCCGTGGATGAAAGTCGCTTGCTGATATATGAAATAAAGCCTGGCATTGCGGCGCAACTATCCGGCAAGGTTGCAGCCGCCCATTAGGCGCCTCAGCGTCCAACGGCTTAGCGCTAACAAGTTTTTAAATTGCTGATATAATGGTGCCTATGACCGAAAATAGTCTTCAAAATGTGATTAAAAGTGCTGAAAAGGCAGGCAATGCTGCAGGAGGAGCCAGTCTGCCGCCGGTTGAGGACTGGGATCCGCCCTATTGCGGGGATATTGGTATGCGTATCGTGCGCGATGGGACTTGGTTTTATGGCGACTCACCGATTGGGCGTGAAAAACTTGTCAGATTATTCTCAACTATTTTAAGACGCGATGAGGATGAAAACTACTATCTCGTCACACCCGTTGAAAAAATTCTGGTTACTGTAGAGGATGCGCCATTTATTGCGACGCAGATGGATGTGTCAGGTGAAGGCGAAACGCAAAAAATAACTTTCACCACCAATGTCGGGGATGTTTGCCTCGCCGGCTCAAATTTGCCGCTTTACTTTGAATTTAAAGCTGATGAACCCAGTCCATATGTTCATGTGCGCGGAAAATTACGCGCTAAAATTGCCCGTCCAGTCTTCTATCGTCTTGTTGATCTTGCCGTGACGAACCAAGTGGATGGTGAAGATTATTTTGGCGTCTGGAGTGAGGGGGCGTTTTTTAGTATGTCACGGGTTGATAAATTAGGACCTGATTATGGTTGAGTTTGAGTACAGGCAGAAAATAGCCAAAGCTGTTTCACCTGAGTTACCTTCAGAGCAAGTATTGTATAGCGAGCGTGGTCAAGGCGGAGATTTTCAACTAAATCCAGTTTTACTGGAGCTTCACAAAAACCGCAATTTGCCTTTGGCGACTGTCTTAATCGGTGTGGTTGAATATGAAGAAGCCCCTCGCGTTATTTTAACCAGACGTTCAGAAAATCTGAAAAAACATTCCGGGCAAGTCGCATTCCCTGGGGGAAAGGTCGATGACACTGACCCGTCGCCGCTCGATGCCGTGTTGCGCGAAACGGAAGAGGAGATTGGACTTACATCAGGATATATTGATATTGCAGGTTATCTCCAGACATTTGAAACTGGCTCAGGATTTTTGGTGCTTCCTGTGGTAGGTTATGTCCGTCCCGGCTTTGAATTAAAAATAAATACAGAAGAAGTCGCCGATGTTTTTGAGGTGCCCTTGAATTTTTTGATGAACCGGGAGAACCATAATATCAAACAGGATGTTTGGAATGGTCAGCTTCGGTCTTATTATTCCATGTCTCACGAGCAACATCATATTTGGGGCGTTACGGCGGGTATTCTGAGGAATTTAAGCGAAAGAGCTTTTGATGATTAGAATTATATTATTCAACCTGATACTATTTAGCCTTCCTTTTATCATGCTGTCATTATGGTTGTGGTGGTTTCGGCGTACCCGGCCTGACCAGGCTGAAATGAAGATCTGGGCTTATGCATCAGTTGCAGGTTTCGCCTTTATGCTTGCAGGGCTGTTATTTTTCAGGACTGTTTCTGATGCGCCGATAGGGAGCGTTTATGTACCGCCAAATGTTGAAAATGGCGAACTAGTGCCAGGACATTTTGAGGCTCTCGACACATTTAATGAGCAGCCGCCAGAAACTTCAAAGGTCACACCTTAATTATGACGCCCCCCGTCACAGAATTTTCCAAAAACCTGTCTACTGACCTCTCAGGGGCTTTGTGGTTGCAAGCGCCTGATACGCAAAAAATTATGCAAACGCTCGGACATGACAATGTTAGGGTGGTGGGGGGATGTGTGCGCGATGCGTTGCGCGGCGTGCCTGTCACAGATATTGATATGGCAACCAATCATCTGCCTGACGCGGTTCGGGATAACTTGACGTCTGCCGGCTTTAAGGTAATCCCGACGGGCATTGAACACGGAACGGTGACAGTCGTTGCCACCGAACGCAACTTTGAAATCACTACATTGCGTGAGGACACCGAAACTGACGGACGGCATGCGAAAGTTCGCTTTGGTCAAGATTGGCAAGCTGATGCGGCGCGGCGGGATTTTACCGTTAATGCGCTTTATGCCGATAGTGATGGTGTGGTTTACGATCCGTTGGAAGCAAGAGGAACAAGTGGCCTTGTTGACCTTGAAGCGGGGATTGTCAGATTTATAGGCGACCCAGATACACGCATTGCAGAGGATTATTTGCGCGTTTTGCGCTTTTTCAGGTTTTCCGCTCAACTCCAACCTGACGCGCCGGATGAAAAGTCCTTGGAAGCATGTGCCCGCGCGGCAAATCAGAATGATGGTTTGTCGGCGCTTTCGGGGGAGCGACTAGCGCAGGAACTTTTCAAACTTCTTGCTCAAACTTCCGCGCCACAGGCGCTCGAACTGATGCAACAGGCGGGGCTGTTGCCTTTTGTTTTTCCTTTCACGCCTGCCGTGGATATTCAGATTATGCGTCTAGCCAATCTGATAGATATTCAAGAAACGCAGTTTTTTGAAGCAGATTATTTACTCCGGCTGGCGGCCTTGTGTCCTGATAGTGAAGCCGTGATTGACCAGCTCTCGGAAAAATTACGGTTTTCAAAGAAGCAGACAAAATGTCTCAGAGGTGCGCTCGATACATCCTGCCACCCGGTATGTTATATGTCCGCGCGTGAAATGCGACGGGCGCTTTATGTTTCAGGCCGAGAGGCTTTTATTGATAGATGTTTTCTGATCTGGGCGATGGATAAAAAAACCAATAATGCTGTTCAGTGGCGAGCATTGATTGCTATGGCGACAAGTTGGGAAAAGCCTGACTTTCCTCTTACAGGTGACATGATGAAAACGGCAGGTGTTCCGGAGGGGCCGGAAATGGGGCGTGTTTCTGAAGAGGTCGAACGCTGGTGGATAGATAGTGATTTCACCGACGACACTTTTTCTATTATTGAACGTCTTAAAGCTGTCGTTCAGGCCACAATTTTATAAATCTACGGGGTTTTATAAACTCTTGATTTTAAGGCCAGCGAACTGCCGGTGGCATGGATGACAGAATGCTGTTTACATTCCCGCCGGTTTTAAGTCCGAAAGTCGTCCCACGATCATAGAGTAGATTAAATTCCACATAGCGCCCACGTTGCACGAGTTGCGCCTCGCGATCCGCATCGTCATAGGGGGTGTCTTTTCGGCGCGCGATAATGTCAGGGTAAACATTCAAAAACGCGCGCCCGACATCTTGGGTGAAGGCAAAATCTTTATCCCAGTCGCCGGTATTTAAATGGTCGTAAAAGATGCCGCCCGTTCCTCTGGTTTCGTTGCGGTGGGGCAGAAAAAAATAAGAATCACATTTTTCCTTGAAATCCGAATAGTAAGCGTCGTCATGTGCATCACATGCGGATTGATAGGCCTTATGAAAATCAACTGTGTCAGGGTAATTGGCATGGCGTTGATCTTTAAGCATGGGGGTTAAATCTCCGCCGCCGCCAAACCAGCCTTTGGTGGTCACAACCATGCGGGTGTTCATATGGGCAGTGGGCGCATGCGGATTACGGGGATGCGCGATGACGGAAACACCGGAAGCCCAGAAACGGGGGTCATCTGAAGCGCCCTCTATTTGGCCGCGAAATTGTTCGGAAAATTCACCAAAAACCGTTGAAATATGCACACCGGCCTTTTCAAATACCGTGCCGTGCAACATGGACATCTCACCCCCGCCAAGGTCTTCAACTCCATCGCCGCGCTGCCAGATATCGCGCTCAAAAGTCGTCCCGTCGGGTTCGAGAGATTCCATGGAGGCGCATAATCTGTCACGCAATTCCCGAAACCACGCAGCGGCGCGTTGTTTTTGGTCAGTCCAGTCAGTTTCGGTGTTTCCGGTCATTTTTGATGTTTCCAATAAGGCTTTATTCACAACCACTTAGCATTTTATTTGTGCCAAAAGACAGAACGTAAATCTGCGTCATGGTGACACATTTTGTCAATCACGCGATAGGCGTAGTTTCCCCTTGTGCAGGATTGGCCTGCAGAATCGTTTGGAGGCGCGCGTGTCTGATACCAATACGACCGGAAACGGTACGACTGAAACAAAAACAGCATCTCATGAAGGTGAGCCAAATCGCCGTGCATTTCTGCACCTGACGACAGGTGCTTTTGCAGCGATTGGGGCAGCCAATATTGCATGGCCGTTGATTGACCAAATGAACCCGGATGCGTCCATGCGTGCGCTGGCGTCTATTGAGGTTGATTTGGATGCTGTTGAAGTCGGTCAAAGTTTAACCATTACATGGCGCGGGAAGCCTGTCTTTATCCGCCGCCGTACGCAAGATGAAATTCGCGATGCCAAGAACGTCAGTCTTGATGCCTTACCGGATCCTGAAGCTGATAAAAGTCGTGCCGAAAACCCTGAATGGCTGGTTATGGTCGGCGTTTGCACCCATTTGGGCTGTGTGCCACTTGGTCAGGCCGGTGAGTTTAATGGCTGGTTCTGCCCGTGCCACGGCTCGCATTACGACACATCAGGACGTATCCGCAAAGGCCCTGCGCCAAAAAACCTAGAAATTCCGCCTT